>NZ_BQIJ01000004.1:0-445788 GCF_021602465.1 Pseudomonas urethralis | reverse complement strand
AAAGTTGCGCCATGCAGAAGCAGTGTACGACGGGTAAGGAACGCCGGTTAAAGCGCTGGGAGCATGAAACGGTAGTCGAAGCGGTGCAGATCCGATTGGAGCATGATCCAGGAAAGATGAAAGTTCGCCGGCAAACGGTGGAGCATCCCTTCGGAACGCTCAAATACTGGATGGGAAGCACTCACTTCCTGACCAAAACCCTACCGAGGGTAAGCACCGAAATGAGCCTTCACGTGCTGGCTTACAACCTCAAACGAATGATGAGCATCTTTGGCATCGCTGGGCTGATTGAAGCGATCAGGACATGAGGCCAAGCATTTTTTGCGTCCGTATACGGCTATTCGGGCCGCTGCGGCGGCCCAAATAGCACAGGCCGCGTCTGGTGCCCGACTTAGGTAGATCAGCACTTAGATCTGCTGAATTAACAGGCTGCCCCAGCTTCTTTCGCTACTCGACGTACTTACTTGCGTTTTCACACAGCCTGGGTCGTAAGCAGTCGTTCGCGACTGGCCGTTAACGACCCATAGCGGTCGATGCTCTAAAACGACAGGTGCGATACAGTATTAACGCGCCCAGGCAACAAGACCATTTGCCTGCTGATCTGCCTTACTCTTGAAAAAATCTCTGAGGTGTTCAATGAAAAATGACACTTTCGCAGATAAATTCAGGCGCTCCAAGTAAACGGCATAGATGTCCGCCGGAGGTGTTTCATAATCCGCCAGCACCTCTTCAAGCCTTCCGGATCGTAAATGATCAGCCAGGTTCCACTCCGCACGCATAAGTATCCCATGCCCCTCCAAGGCCCAGCTCAAGGCGACCTCACCGTCATTGGTACTCAAGCCACCATGAACCTTTATGGACTCGATCTGCTTACCCCGACTCAATCGCCAAGTGGCAAATGCCGCATCGTTTTGCCGCAACACTATGCAGTTGTGCTTCATGAGATCACGTGGAGACTCCGGTCTGCCGAAGGTGTCGAGATAGCCCGGTGTGGCGCAGAGACGTCGACGGTTGCTGGCAATCTTTCGAGCAATCAGTCTGGAGTCCGGTAGCTCACCGAAACGAATAGCCACATCGATCGCGTCATCGGGAAGATGGATCGGACGGTCGCTCAGGTGCAGCTGGACCTCCACCTCAGGGTAACGCTTGGCAAAGGATGAAATTGCCGGCCCTACATGAGTACGCCCAAAGCCAAGAGGCGCATTCACACGCAGCAAACCCTTCGGTTCGGCGCGGCTGCTTGAGACCTGCCGCTCCATCTCCTCAATCTCCTCAAGGATCCGCTTGGCATTGACCAGATAAGTCTCACCTTCCGCCGTGAGGCTGATGCTGCGTGTCGTCCGATTCAGCAAGCGCACCCCAAGGCGCTTTTCCAGTTGCGCAAGACGCTTCGTCACTGCAGGTGGGGTGAGGTTCAGCTCGCGAGCGGTGGCCGCCAGGCTGCCCGCCCCGACCAGCTGACTGAAGAAAGCAAGCTCAGACACAGGGTTCATAATTAACTCTAGGTAAATAATGAGTTTAATTTCATTGTATTACACCGTTTCTAAAAAACCATTACCTTAGTCCCTGCGTGATTAACCACAAAAAAACTGGGCTATTAAGCTGCCAGCCTGTGAGGAGGTTTTCCTCCCGCTGCGTAGCCCAGTCGCCACATAAATCCGACTCACAACAATAATTCGGAGACGGCAATGGCCAAGCGATGGGTAGGTAAGTTGTACGTGCAGGTGCTGATCGGGGTTTCGATCGGCATCCTGTTAGGCGTGTTCTGGCCGCAGCTCGGCGTAGACATGAAGCCGCTGGGTGATGCGTTTATCAAGCTGATCAAGATGGTGTTCGCGCCCATCATCTTCGCGACGGTGGTGCTGGGCATCGCCAAGATGGAAAACATGAAAGAGTTGGGTCGGGTCGGTGTGCGCGCCCTGATCTACTTCGAGGTCCTGTCAACTTTTGCTCTCGTTCTGGGCCTGATCGTTGTCAATCTGGTGCAACCCGGACAAGGGATGAACGTCGACCCAGCCACCCTGGACACCCAGGCAATTTCCACTTACACCTCAGCCGCAGCTACGGGTACGGGCGGTGTCACCGACTTCCTGCTCCATCTGATTCCGGGCAGCGTAGTCGACGCCTTTGGCAAGAATGAGATCCTGCAGATCCTGCTTTTCTCTTCCTTGCTGGGCATTGCCCTGGCCAATCTGGGCGAACGCGGCAAACCGGTCGTTGACGTGCTGGAGGCATTCTCACACGGCATGTTCTACATCGTTGGCCTGGTCATGCGCGTCGCGCCGTTGGCAGCTTGCGGCGCAATGGCGTTCACCGTAGGCAAGTACGGCTTGGGCTCGATCGCGTCGCTAGGCAAATTGATGGCGACCATGTACCTGACTTGCTTCCTGTTCGTGGTGATCATCCTGGGCAGCATCGCGCGGATGTCGGGCTTCAGCTTGTGGAAGTTTCTCAAGTACCTGCGCGAAGAACTGTTCACCGTGCTCGGCACCAGCTCATCCGAGTCGGTAGTGCCGCAAATGATGAACAAGCTGGAAAAGGTCGGCGTATCCAAGCCAGTCGTCGGCCTGGTTATCCCCTCCGGCCTCACCTTCAATCCTGATGGCCAGTGCATCTACTACACCATGGCCGCGATCTTCATCGCCCAAGCCACCAACACACCATTGTCCCTGATGGATCAACTGATCGTACTCGGCGTGCTGCTGCTCACCTCCAAGGGTTCGGCAGGGGTTACCGGCTCAGGCTTCATCACGCTCGCTGCGACCTTGGCCACCATGGACAACATTCCGGTAGCCGGCATGGTGCTGCTGCTAGGCGTCGATCGTTTCATGTCCGAGGCTCGCGCTATCACCAACACCATCGGCAACGCGGTCGGAACGATGGCCATCGCGAAGTGGGTCGGTGCGCTTGATAGCGACCGCATGAACCAGGTTCTTGATGGCAAAGCCTGCGCTGAACCAGAGAAAGAAGCGTTAAAGGGTACGGCTCCACTCACTGCCGTCAGCCCTGAAAAAAAACACCTTGTGATGCACTGAGGAAATAACCGTGGACACCATAGATAAAGAAGCAGCCGTCTCATCGCTGACCGACACGCTGGCCAAGTTCACTGCCTATATTGGCAAACGCCTGCCCAAAGACGTGAAGGAAAAAACGGCCAAGCTGCGTGCAGCCGAAACCAATCCACTGGCCATTGCCGTGTATGACTCGATGGCCGACAACCAGGAATACGCCGACAAGCTCAACCGGCCGAGCTGCCAGGACACTGGCGTGATCCAGTACTTCATTTCGGCCGGCGCGCGTTTTCCGCTGCTCGGTGAAATGGAAGGCATCCTCGAAAATGCTACCAAGGAAGCCACTGTCCATGGGCCCCTGCGCCATAACGCGGTGGAAACCTTCATCGAGAAGAACACGGGCACCAACACCGGCTCGAAAATCCCGTGGCTGGACTGGGAAATCATCCCCGATGCCGACTACGCCATCGTCGACGTGTATATGGCCGGTGGTGGTTGCACGTTGCCGGGTTCGGCCAAGGTACTGATGCCAGGCCAAGGTTATGAAGGGGTGACTGAGTTTGTCTTCGATGTCATCACCTCCCGTGGTGTAAACGCCTGCCCACCTTTGCTGGTAGGTGTGGGTGTCTCCACCTCGGTGGAGACCGCAGCTCGCCTGTCGAAGAAGGCCATTCTGCGCGAAGTGGACTCCAGCCACCCGAACGAAAGCGCGGCGATGATGGAGAAGCTGCTGGAAGAAGGCCTCAACGAAATCGGCATCGGCCCGCAGGGCCTGACCGGCAACAGCAGCGTGATGGGCGTGAACATCGAGTCTTCGGCGCGTCACCCCTCGACCATTGGCGTGGCAGTTTCCACCGGTTGCTGGGCACACCGCCGCGGCAAGATTCGCATCAACGCCGACCTGACCTATGACATCCTCTCCCACGAAGGGGTAGTACTGTGAAGAAGATCATCAACACCCCGATCAGCGACGAAGATCTGGCCAACCTCAACCTCGGCGACGTGGTTTACCTTACCGGCCAACTGGTGACCTGCCGTGACGTCGCCCACCGCCGTCTCATCGAGCTGGGCCGCGAGCTGCCTGTGGACCTGCGTGGCGGCGCTATTTTCCACGCGGGCCCGATCGTCAAGAAGAAACAAGACGGCAGTTTCGAGATGGTGTCCATCGGCCCGACCACCAGCATGCGCATGGAAAAATTCGAGAAGCAGTTCATCGAACAGACCGGTGTCAAGCTGATCGTAGGCAAGGGCGGCATGGGGCCGGAGACCACTACCGGATGCCTGGAGAACAAAGCCGTACACGCAGTATTCCCCGGTGGCTGCGCAGTACTGGCCGCCACCCAGGTCGAGGAAATCGAGTGTGCCGAGTGGCAGGATCTGGGCATGCCGGAGACGCTGTGGGTCAACCGGGTGCGTGAGTTCGGGCCTCTGATCATCTCCATCGATACCAAGGGCAACAACCTGTTCGAGCAGAACAAGGTCCGCTTCAACGAGCGCAAAGGTGCGGTCATCGAGAAGATCAATAGCCAAGTCCGTTTCATCAAGTGATGAGCAGGGGCAGTCAAGTGAATGCCTGAACTGCCCATCTCTCAACCTTGCCAAGGCACTTATCTACATCGCTGTCAGCGGCGTCATCACCTCAGCGAGGGGTAGGATGGCTGGGCTTGCGCTCATCGCGGCTGGATCGTCGGGCCTCGGCGCGTACCACCAGGCAGATCCCGACCGCCGATAGCGCCATGCCCGCTGCCATCTGCCAGGACAACGGCTCATCGAACATCGCCCAGGCCCAGAGCAGGGTGATCGGTGGGCTGAGATAAAGCACGCTGGCGACGCGGGTGGCCGAGGACCTGCGCAGGCAGACCCAGTACAACCCGTAGCCACCAAGCGTCGACAGAACTACGGTCCACGACACGCTCAGTGCAAAGCCTGCGCTGGCAACCGGTGCCAGGCTGCGTTGGCTGCCTTCGAGGGCCGCGAAGGCGAAACTGGAGACGAAACACTGCAGCCAAAGGTTCGGCAACAGGCCCATGGCCTGCACCGTGCTGCGTTTTTGCCACAACGTGGCGACCGCCAGCGAACACATCCCGGCCACGGGCAGGCCATAGGCCCACATCGGTGCTGTGCCCAGCGTCAGCGCATCGTGGGTCACCCACAGCATCCCCAGCAGCCCGACGACCAGGCCGACCCACACCTGCAGCGGCAGGCGCTCGCCCAGCAGCAGCGCCGCGAGCAGCGCCATGCCCAGCGGCAACAGGTCGGCGCATAACGCGGCAAGGCCGGCGGGCACACCCAGGGCAATGCCCTGCGTCACGCCGGTGAGGTAGCCCGCCATGGCCAGCAGGCCGATGCCCGCGTGCCTCAGCAACACGGCAAACGGCGTCTGGCGCAGGGTGCGCCAGACGAACGGGAACAACAGCAGGCTGACCACGAGGCAGCGCCAGAACACTACCAGCAGGGCGGGGGCATGATCGACGGAAAAGCGTGCGCCGATGAACCCGGAGCTCCAGGTTAGCAGCAGTGCGGCTTCAAGCAAGGGCAGCGGCAAGGCCCGCCGCCAGGGGCGACGGGTCTGCATGGAGGGCGGAGTCGGCAGGTGCTGGTTCATACTCCCGACACTACGAAATCGGGGTAATCTGATAAATCAAAATTAACTGCAGCAGTGCTTTACGGATATTGAACCATGGCCACCACGCTCGATATCGACCTTCTGCGTACCTTCCATGCCGTGGTGCGTATCGGCAAATTCAGCGCTGCGGCCGAGCAGCTGCATAAAAGCCCGGCGGCTGTCAGCGTCCACATTCAACGCCTGGAGGCCGTCGCCGGCGGCAGGCTGCTCAATCGCGACAACCAGTCCATATCGTTGACGGCCCTGGGCCGACGGCTGCTGAATTCGACTGCCGAGCTGTTACGCACCCACGATCAGGTGCTGGCAGAGCTGCACGGGCCGGATCTGGCCGGGCGTATCACGCTCGGTGTCCCTGACGAATATGCAGCCCATGTGATTCGCGATATCTTGCCGACGTTCAGCGCTGCCTGGCCGAATGTGGTGCTCGAACTGAGGACCGGGCCGAGCCATGCCCTGAGGGATCTGGTCCGGCGCGGCAAGCTGCAGGCAGCAGTTGTCGCCCAGGCCGAAGGCACGCTCGGGCCCAATGCCGAGCGACTGCTGTCGACCACGCCGGTCTGGGTCGGGCCGATGAACGCGGCGGCGGTACTTCATGACCCGTTGCCGCTGGCTGCCCATGCGCTGCAATGCCCCTATCGTGAGGCCATGACCGAATCACTCAAGGCCTCGGGACGCCGCTCGCGGATCGTTCTTGAAAGCCACTCCAACCAGGCCGTCAAAGCCTGTGTGGAGGCCGGGTTGGCCATCAGTGTGATCGACCGGGCCAAGGTCACCGGGCGCATGCAGATCCTCGAGGGGCTACCGGCTATTCCCGACCACGATATCCTTTTCGTGCGCAGCCCGGCATCGGGCGGGGACGCCGCCGTGACTTTGCTGGCGCGGGCGATGCGGCAATCGTTTCGACTGTAGGCAAGGGGCGGACGCTTCGATGCGCAGCAGGCGGGTAGATAGCGCGTCCACGTTTCACCAAGGTGGATTCTGTGGCATCACGCCCGTTCACGGGGAGTACGGTTTCGATCATGCGCATCTGCTGCGTTCAGGGCAGCTGACCTTGATGGACAAGCGCGGCCAGCGCACCGAACTGTCTGAGCCAAGCATCAGTTGTTGGAACAACCATTTCCCATGATGCGGTACTCCATGACATGCCGCTCGCCATTGGAGTCATCGTAGGTCAGCTGCATCGGCACCACGTCGCAGACATCGGGCACCGGCGTAACAGCCACCACGTGCGCGATATCCAGGTGTTGAGCGTAGCGATAGGGTTCGACCGCAACCTGTGTGGCCTGGGTATTCTGTTCATCGGCCAGCGCAACAGAACCCAGGCAGCCCAGGAGCAATAGGGATAACAGTTTCATGGTAATCACCTGAAGTGGGGCGCAAGAACGCCAGAGCACCCAAGCGGTGCTCGGTCGTCATGAAGGTTGAAGGGTGGCCCGGCGCCGTCAGGCGCCGGGCTGGGCTGCATCAGAAAGGCTTGGTGGGCAGGTATTTGCCATCCAGGGTGATCACGGCACGGTGGCCACCCTCGGGATCTTCGACCTTCTTGATGTCCAGCTTGAAGTTGATGGCACTGATGATGCCGTCACCGAACTTCTCGTGGACCAGTGCTTTGAGGGTGGTGCCATACACCGACATCATTTCGTAGAAGCGGTAGATGGTAGGGTCGCTCGGCACGCCGTCGAAGAAGCTGCCGCGGATCGGCATCGATTGCAGCAGTGCCACTTGATCGGCATCGAGGTCGAGTTTTTCGCCCACCACCTTCGCGGCGCTTTCCGGCAGAGGGTGCTGGCCAAGCAGGGCAGCGGTGACAAAGGCTTCGGACAGGCCAGTGCCGTCAACGATCTGTGCGAATGACAAGTCCTTGCGAGCCTTGGCCTGAATGATCACTTCGGTCAGTTCCTGGCGAGCGGTACGGGTGGCTTGAGTCTGGATCATGGTGAGTCTCCTGGGTAAGTAGAGGTGCAGGTACAGGTTTCAGGCAACGTGCCTGGCGTGTTGGGAAACAGCGTGGACTTCCGGGTTTTCTGCAAGCGACACGAAGGTGCCGGTACTGCCATCAAAGGCGTCGATACGTCCGCTCTCGATGTCGTAGATCCAGCCATGCAAGGTCACGCGGCCTTCTTCGAGCGCCAGGCGTACGGATGGGTGGGTCTGGATGTTGGCCAGTTGCGCGATGACGTTTTCGCGCACCATGGAGGCGACTTTGCTCGGCATGTCCACGTGTTGGCGGGCCTCGTTGACGACCTTGGCCGAGTCGGCATAGCGCAACCATCCAGACACCGCGGGCATGTGATCGAGGCACTTGCAGCTGGCAATGGCCGTCATCGCGCCGCAGTCGGAGTGGCCGCAGATCACGATGTCTGCAACGTCTAGCCCGGCGACCGCGTATTCGACGGAGGCCGACACGCCACCTGGCTCTGGCCCATACGACGGCACGATGTTGCCGGCGTTGCGGATGACAAACAGATCACCTGGCTCGCGCTGGGTAACCAGTTCAGGCACCAGCCGGCTGTCCGAGCAGGAGATGAAGAGCGCCTTGGGGGCCTGTTGATTGGCCAGGTCCTTGAACAGTTTGACCCGCTCAGGGAAGGCGTTTTTTTGAAACTTCAGAAATCCGTCGATGATCGCTTTCATGGTTGCTGTCTCTGTGTCGCTGGGTGTGAGACAAAGATTAAGCAGTGCATGTGATAAGGTAAAAGTCTCAATTATTATGAAACGGATCAGATTATCTTATGGGTTGAGCATGCTGGCTCGATGACTGGGCCTGCATCGGTTGTTACGGCAAAGGCGAATGCCCTCGGCAGGGTGATGTCAGGCAGCGGGAGAGGGGACACTGAAAAGAATGCCCCCATTGGCTGTTTGAGGGCCAATGGGGGCTTATGGATTGCAAAGAACCTGGAACGGGGATGATAAACGCCAGCTGAAAAAAAACCTGATCCTGCATCAAAGCAGGATCAGGTTCGGCATGAATTAAAGGCCCAGTTCAGTCAGGCCTGGGTGGTCATCCGGACGGCGCCCCAGCGGCCAGTGGAACTTACGCTCGCTTTCCTTGATGGGCATGTCGTTGATGCAGGCGAATCGGCGTTGCATCAGGCCGTCGGCTTCAAACTCCCAGTTTTCATTGCCGTAGGAGCGGAACCAGTTACCCGAATCGTCGTGCCACTCATAGGCGTAGCGGACGGCGATGCGGTTATCGGTGAAGGCCCACAGTTCCTTGATCAGACGGTAGTCCAGTTCCTTCTTCCACTTGCGGGTCAGGAACGCCTGAGCTTCTTCGCGATTGTTTGCAAATTCGGCTCGGTTACGCCATTGGGTGTTCAATGTATAAGCAAGCGCAATTTTTTCAGGGTTGCGAGTATTCCAACCGTCTTCAGCGAGTCGGACCTTTTCAATCGCCGACTCGCGAGTGAAAGGAGGAAGTGGCGGGCGAGCCTGTTCGTTGGACATGGTGGTGCCTCCAATCTATTGGATGAATCAGTCGAGTGGGTATTGCCGGGGTGTCAGGCGCTTACGCGCTGTTGTTGTTCAAGCAGTAACTTGGCGATATCCCGTGCACTGTCGAGTGCCGTAAAATCACCCATCACGCGGGCGACGGTTATCGTGCCCTCTATCAGCACGAAGAGTTGCCTGGCCAACTTCACCGGATCGTTGACCTGCAACTGGCGGGTCAGCTCCAGTGTGTAATCCAGAAGCTTTTGCTTGTGCAGTTTTGCGATCTGCCGAATAGGGTCGTCTGCGTCGCCCACCTCGCCGGCGGTATTGATGAATGCGCAGCCCCGAAAACCGTCAGACTCGAACCAACTTCCAAGCACATCAAAAATGCCGAGAATGCGCGCGTGCGGCGTTGGGGCTTTTTCGCACTCACTCCTGAACCACTGCATCCAGCGTACATCGCGTGCATTGAGTGCCGCTGCGGCGACATCGTCTTTGGTTGCGAAATAGCGATAGATACTCTTACGGGCTACGCCTGAAGTCTTTACCAAAAGGTCCATGCCCGTGGCGTGAATCCCGTTTTCGTAAATCAGCTTCTCGGCAGTCGTGAGGATTTTTTCGCGTGTATCGTTCATTGGCTTGTTCATGTAGTTAGAGTAGAACGATCGTTCTCCCTGGTCAAGCAACGATTGATTTATTTCATTTGAGGGTTGCCAAGGAGTACTTAGCCGAAGCGCCGGCCCCGGCTATCGGTCATATCACTTTCAGTTCGTTCAGGCTGCGCTGGATACGGCTCTTCAGACGGGCGTTCGATGGC
Source organism: Pseudomonas urethralis (assembly GCF_021602465.1). Classification (NCBI taxonomy): domain Bacteria; kingdom Pseudomonadati; phylum Pseudomonadota; class Gammaproteobacteria; order Pseudomonadales; family Pseudomonadaceae; genus Pseudomonas; species Pseudomonas urethralis. The sequence goes on along the minus strand of NZ_BQIJ01000004.1, from coordinate 435,902 downwards.
TGTGGCGCAGCCAGCGCGGTCAGCTGCAGCAAGCGTGCCTCCCAGGCATCCACTGCGGCGCGCCCTGGCTATCGATGCCCAGGCTGTTGATCAGCCCTTCCTCGATGCCGAGGAGCCGGCGGGACGCCGGCTCCGGTCAGTTCAACGAGCGGCCCAGGCGTTGAAGCGCTCTTCGAGCTCTTCGCCATGGTCGACCCAGAACTCGGCGTTCACCAGCTGCGCCTCGGCCATATTGCCCGGTGCGGTAGGCAGCTGTTGCTGGACGCCCTCAGGCAGCTGCGCCAGCGCTTGCGTACGTACCGGGCCGTAGGGGATTTGCGTGGAGAAGGTCTTCTGCGGCCCGACCTGGCTCGCGAACCTGATGAATTGCTCTGCCAGGTCCTTGTTGGCAGTGCCGCGCACGATCGCCCAGTGATCGGGGTCGTACAGGCTGCCCGGCCACACGATGCGCAGTGGTGAGCCTTCCTTCTGTGCGGCAGCGATGCGCCCGTTGTAGGCGGCGGACATCACCACATCGCCTGCCACCAGCCACTGGGGTGGCTGCGCACCGGCTTCCCACCACTGGATGCTCTGCTTGATTTGATCCAGCTTGTGGAACGCACGGTTGACGCCCTCGGGTGTACTCAGTACCTGATACAGGTCCGCGCGGGAAACACCATCGGCGAGCAGCGCGACTTCCAGGGTGTACTTGGCGCCCTTGCGCAGGCCGCGCTTGCCGGGGAAGCGCGTGGTGTCCCAGAAGTCTGCCCAGGAGGCGGGCCCGACGCTAAGCTTTTGAGGGTTGTAGGCCAGCACCATCGACCAGACATAGCTGGCTACGCCGCACTCGCTGACAGTCCCGGACAGGTAGCCGGACTGCTCGCCGAGAATGCCGGGGTCCATACGTTCGAACAGGCCCGCTTCGCAGCCGCGGATCAGTTCGGGGCTCTCGACCTCGACCACGTCCCAGGAGACATGGCCCACGTCCACCATGGCTTTGATCCTGGACAGTTCGCCGTTGTACTCACCCGCCACCACCCTGGCAGCACCGCTCTTCTCGAACGGCTGGAAGTACGCTGACTGCTGGGCCGCCTTGGTGGCCCCGCCGAAGGAGATGATGGTGAGACTGGCTTCATTGGCTACGGCGCACAGGCTGAAACCGGAAAGCAGTGCAACGCTGAGCGATGCGGCGATGATACGCATGGAAAACTCCCTCATTGCTTGTGGTTGTGTTGTTTTGTCGAGGCAGTTGGGCCAGTCGGCCCGAGCCCACTGCGCAGCGGTGTGCGCAGTGGTTTCTTGTTGTTGTGGTGAGTGCGTATCGCGAGGCGCTGGGTGGAAATGACTGGAAGGCGGTTGTCACTCACCTGGGGGATGGTGCGCCACAGCTGCGGCGGGGGAAATTAGTAAAAATATGCTCCAGTCATATGAAAATGCTCTGCAGGCCGCTGGCGCCAGGGTTACGCAGACGCTCAGCTGAGCGATGCTCCGCCAGGGCGAGCGGCTAGAAAACCACCGAGCGCCGATGCTCCGTGGTCGCCACCACGTTGCCCCGCTTGAGCACCATCAGCCGCGCTGGCAGGTCGAGAATCACATCGCTGACCGCCTGGGTATCCATCAGCACCAGGTCGGCGTCCTTGCCCACCGCCAGGCCATAGTGCTGCAAGCCCAGGGCCTTGGCCGGGCCGGTGGTGAGCATCGACAGCACCGTGGCCTGGTCGTCGGCACCGCCCAGGTGGCAGGCCGGCAGGGCCAGTTGTGCGATGTTCAGCAGGTCGCCGGTACCATACGGGGTGAACGCATTGCGAATGTTGTTGGTGGCCAGGCACACGTTCACGCCCCCATCGCGCAACGCCCGCACCGGGGTCAGGCTACGCCGTACGTTGTAGCTGTCGCCTCGGGCGCCCAGGTGCAGGTCGGTGGCCGGCAGGCACATCACACTGATGTCGGCTTCGCGCAGCAGCTCGATGATACGCGCCTGCCGCTCGGGTTCGACCGCGGCCAGGCTGGTCAGGTGGCCGACGCAGACGCGGCCTTGGTAGCCCTCGGCGAGGGTGCGGCGGGCCACATGCTCGATGGTCATCTGCTCGGCGTCATCGGCGAAGTCCTGGTGCAAGTCGATGTCCTTGCCGTAGCGCTTGGCCAGGTCGAACACGAAGTCGATGTGATCGAAGGGCGACACGTCGTTGTAGGGGATGCCACCCACGACATCGGCGCCTTTCTCCATGGCCTCGACCATCATGGCCTGCATGCCTGGCAGTTTCAGGATGCCTTCCTGGGGGAAGGCAACCACCTGGATGTCGATGATCTGGCGAAACTTATCACGCAGTTCCAGTACCACGTCGAGGCCGGTAAAGCCTTGCACCGGGTCGAACTCGGCGTGGGCGCGGACATGGGTGCTGCCTGCCTGCACGAGGGCGCGCAGCACCTGAGTCGAGCGCTCCAGGATGTCCTCGCGGGTGAGCGTCGGCTTGAGCGCGGCGGTGACCTCGATCGCTTCCTTCAGGGTGCCGGAGCGATTGGCCTTGCGCTGCATGACGTTGGCCTTTTCCAGGTGCAGGTGGCCTTCGACGAACCCTGGAATCAGTACGTTGCCGTTGCCTTGGACTTCCTGCGCCGCGCGTGCGGCAATCGCCGGTGCGATTTCGACGATCCTGCCGTTGTGTACGGCAACGTCCTGCAGCGGTTGTGCGTCATCGATGCGCACGTTTCGAAAGATGATATCCATGGGGTGTTGCTCCTCATAGCGGGTGAGGCCCGCCGCTGTGGCGCGGCGAGCCGGTCGGGCAGAGGTTAGGGGGCATGTGGCATAAGGTAAAAGTCTGATTTATGATCGTGTCGATCAGATTAGGTTATGTAAGAGACCATGCTTGCCCGACACATCCAGTACTTCCTCGCCGTGGCGGCGCATCACAGCTTCACCAAGGCCGCCGCGGCCCTGCATGTCTCCCAGCCGGCGCTGTCGCAACAGGTCCGTCAGCTGGAAGAAAGCCTTGGCGCCCAGCTGTTCGATCGCTCGGGGCGCACCACGCGGCTGACCGATGCCGGGGAAGTCTACCTGGCCTATGCACGCCGTGCCGCGCAGGAGCTGGAGGAGGCCAGGCGCGCCATCCACGACGTCAGCGACCTCAGCCGCGGTTCGCTGCGGGTCGCGGTGACGCCGACATTCACCACCTACCTGGTCGGCCCCCTGGTCGAAGCCTTCCACACGCGTTATGGGAACATCACCCTGAACGTGTGCGAGATGTCCCAGGAGCGCATGGAGGCACTGCTGCTCGCGGATGAGCTGGACGTGGGGATCGCCTTCGAGGGGGGCCAAGCCGAGGACATCGAGGCCAGCCCGCTGCTGGTCGAGACGCTGGCGCTGGTGGTCAACCGCCACCACCCCTTGGCCCGGGCAACGTCCATCGGGCTGGAGGCCCTGAGCGCAGAATCGCTGGTGCTGCTCAGCGGTGAGTTTGCCACCCGCGAACAGATCGACCGTTTTTGCCAGCAACATGGCATTCACCCGCAGGTGCGGATGGAGGCCAACACCATCAGCGCGGTGACCGAGATCGTGCGTCGTACGACGCTGTCGACCCTGCTGCCTGCCACGGTCGCGCTGGCCCATGACGAGCTGGCAGCCATTGCGCTCGACCCGGTCCGCCTGCAGCGCACGGCCGTGCTGATGCAGCGCAAAGGCGCCTACCAGAGCGCTGCGGCGCGGGTGTTCAGGGAGATGGCGACAGCTGTGGCTGCGCGGCTGGCCAGCTGAAAGGATGCGGCCGGAGCGGGCGCTTCGCTGATCAGCCCCGTGCTGCGAAGCGCAAGGCCAGTGGCAGCGCCAGTGCCCATACCGGTGCCAGGATCAGCGCGGTCTCCAGGCGCCCGAGTGGCAGCTCGATACCGGCCAGCCGGGCGCCGGCCAGATAGGCCAGCGGGCCACCGAACAGGCCCAGCAGCACCGCGCGCCACGCGGGCTGGCCGAGCCCTGCCAGGCTGTGGCGCATGCCACTGGCCAACACCAGCCACAGCAGTGCCAGCCACAGTGGCAGCGGCCACTGAGCGAAACTGAACACACCGAGCAGACCCAACGTACTGTCCAGCAGGCAGCCGGCCAGCGCTACCCACAGCAGCACGCGCAGCTCGCCGCTTGGGCTCAGCCGCAGGTGCAGCAGCAGGCCGCTCACTACCATAAGCAACAGCCACGGCCTGTGTGCCCCCAGCACACACAGCCACCAGCCCGCTTGCAGCCACAACGCGTTGCCGAGCAACCAGACACGACGGCCCATGTTCAGGCATCCGGTAGCGGTGCCCGCCGCGCCTGGGGGCCGGCCCATAACAACTGGGCGACGCCGATGGTCCGTTCCTCGAAGCCGCCCTGGCAATAGCACAGGTAGAACTCCCACAGGCGCTGGAAGGTGTCGTCATAACCGAGCCTGGCCAGTTCCGTGCGTGAATGGCGCAAGTTGTCGCGCCAATGTCGCAGGGTGCGCGCATAGTCCAGGCCGAAATCCTCCAGGTGCACCAGGTTCAGCTCCGTCTGGCGGCTGGCGGTATCGAGCAGGACGCTCAACGAAGGCAGCGCACCACCGGGGAAGATGTAGCGCTGGATGAAGTCCACCGAGCGACGGGCCTGGGCGTAGCGTTGGTCGCGGATGGTGATGGCCTGCAGCAGCATCAGGCCGTCGTCCTTGAGCAGCGTGGCGCATTGTCGAAAGTAGGTGGGCAGGTAGCGGTGGCCGACCGCCTCGATCATCTCGATGGACACCAATTTGTCGAAGCGCCCGCGCAGGTCGCGGTAGTCTTCGTGCAGCACGGTGACTTGCCGGTCCAGGCCCAGCGCCTTGACCCGCTGCAGGGTGTGGGCGTATTGCGCGGCGGAGAGGGTCGTGGTGGTCACCCGGCAACCGTGCTGCAAGGCCGCGTGGATGGCCAGGCTACCCCAGCCGCTGCCGATTTCCAGCAGGTGCTCGCCGGGCTTGAGTTCGAGCTTCTGGCAGATCTGCCGGAGCTTGTTCGACTGCGCCTGTTCCAGGGTTTGTTCGGCGCTGTCGAACTGCGCAGCGGAATACATCATGGTCGGATCGAGCAGCCGTTCGAACAGCGCATTGCCGAGGTCATAGTGGGCCAGGATGTTGCGCCGCGCGCCGCGCCGGCTGTTGCGGTTGAAGTGGTGCAGCAGGCGCAGGGCCGGGCGGGCCAGGCGCGCCAGGCCGCCTTCCATGGCGTCCAGCACTTCGAGGTTGGCGACGAACAGGCGGGTCACCGCGGCCAGGTCCGGGCTGCGCCAGTAGCCGTGGATGTAGCCTTCGCCCGCGCCGATCGAGCCATTGCCGGCCACCAGGCCCCAGGCTGCGTCGTCGACAATCTCCACTTCCGCATAGAGCGGGCTGGCGACGTCGCCGAAGGTCCATTGCCGGCCCTGGCTGATCAGGCGCAGGTGGCCACGGCTCAGGTGGCACAGCTGTGCCAGTACCGCACGCCTTGCCAGCCCGCCGAACAGCGGCGCGATGCTGACTGATTTGCTAACGCTCAGGGTCGGGTCGGGCATGATCGGGGTCCTCGTGTATGGCTTGGCCAAGCGACAGGTCGTGCTGGCTAGCGGTGTGGTCGTAGACAGGGGAGCGTTTGAGCAGCAGGCGCAGGGCTTGCCAGTAGATACCGGCGACGGTGCGCAGGCTCATCCAGGGAAAGGCCAGCAGGTGCCGCTGCAGGCTGGCGCGGTCGAGCGGCTGGCGCTGCACGGCGAGGTCCGCGGTGAACACCAGCCGCCCGGCTTGCCAGTTTTCCATGTGCACACGCACGCGTTGCCCATCGACGGCGAAGCGCAGCCGATAGTCCATGTCCATGGGCATGAACGGCGAGACATGGAAGGCCTTGGCCACGGTAAATGGGCGGGCCAGGTCGCCCTGTACTGGCAGCACGTAGTGGAAGCGCTCGCGCCAGGGTGTGTTGCGTACCTCCAGCAGCACGCTGGTGACCTGCCCTTGGCGGTCGTGGCAGAAATAGATGCTCACCGGGTTGAACGACAGCCCCCAGCAGCGCGGTTGCGTCAGCAGGTGCACGGCGCCTTCGGGCACTTGCCCGGTGGCCTGGCCGACCAGCAGGCGCACGGCCTCGCCCAAGGGCTTGCCCTGGCGAGTCAGCGCCGGCAGGTAGTCGGTTTCGCGCCAGCACAACGGCGCCAGGCGCGAACGCCCGAGCCAACGGGACAGGCTCAGCAGGCGCGGCAGTTCGTCGAGGTCCAGGTAGAACAGGCCGATGCGATAGCGGAACGCGTGCGGCCTGGGCGTCAGGCGCCGGTGGCTTAGCCAGCCGTGGCACAGGCTGCTGTTCACAGCTGCTCTCCGAAGTGCCTGGCGACGTTCAGTGCACTGAGCACGCCGTCTTCATGAAAGCCATTGGCCCAATAGGCGCCGCAGTAGTAGCTGTGCAGCGGGCCCTGCAGTTCGCCCTGGCGGGCCTGGGCGGCAACGGCGGCGAGGCTGTACTGGGGATGTGCGTACTCGAAGCGGGCGAGTATCTGTGCCGGGTCTATCAGCGCTGTCTGGTTGAGGCTGACGCAGAACGTCACCGGTGCATCGATGCCCTGCAGGATGTTCATGTCGTAGGTGAGCGCAGCGGGGGCCTCTTCGCTGCCACCCAGGCGGTAGTTCCAGCTGGCCCAGGCCCTGCGCCGGCGGGGTAGCAGGCGGGTGTCGGTGTGCAGCACCACGTCGTTGCTGGCGTAGTGGATGGCACCCAGGATTGCCTGCTCCTGTTCGCTGGGGGCGTCCAGCAGCGCCAGCGCCTGGTCGCTGTGACAGGCGAAGACCACTTTGTCGAAGCGTTCGCTGCCAGCGGCCCAGGTCACGTTCACACCCTCATCGTCGCGGCTTACCCGTTGCACCGGGCAGTTCAGGCGAATGTGCTCGGCAAAGGGCTGGCACAGTGGCGCCAGGTAGCTGCGTGAACCGCCCTCGATCACCCGCCATTGCGGGCGCTGGTTGACTGAAAGCAGGCCGTGGTTACGGCAGAAGCGCACGAAGAACTGCAACGGGAAGTGCAGCATGTCGGCCCGTGACATCGACCAGATGGCCGAGCCCATGGGCACGATGTAATGCTCGATGAAGCGCTGGCCGTAGCGGTTATCCCGCAAGTAGCTGCCCAAGGTGGTCGCGCCATCGATGCGCTGCTGGTCCAGGTCGGCCAGGGCCTGGCGGTTGAAACGCAGCACATCGCGCAGCATGCCCCAGAAGCCGGGCGACAGCAGGTTGCGCCGTTGGGCGAACAGGCTGAGCAGGTCGTGCCCGTTGTACTCGAAGCCGCTGCGCGGGTCGTGCACCGAAAAGCTCATCTCGGTCACCCGCGAGCCGACGCCCAAGTGTTGCAGCAGGCGGATGAACTGCGGGTAGGTCCAGTCGTTGAAGACAATGAAGCCGGTGTCCACCGCATACTGCTGGCCGCGCCACTGCACATCGACGGTATGGGTGTGCCCGCCCACCCGGTCGGCCGCTTCGAAAACGGTGACGGCATGCTGGCGTGACAACAAGTGGGCGCAGGTGAGGCCAGCGATACCGCTGCCGATGATGGCGATGCGCATGGGTCAGTCCTCGGGTTGTCGCGCCAGGCGCTGGCCCAGCTTCAGGCGCCAGCGTGCCGGCAATGCGCCGAGCAGGCGCAGTAACAGGGTGAAGGTGGCGGGGAAGGTGATCTCCAGCGGGCGACGGGGCAGGCGCGCGACAATGTGCCTGGCGGCGCGCTCGGCACTCCACAGCTGGGGCATGGGGAAGTCGTTGCGGCGGGTCAGCGGGGTATCGACGAAGCCGGGGTTGACCAGGGTGACATCGATGTTCTCGCGGGACAGGTCCAGGCGCAGGGATTCGACCAGGTAGCGCAGCGCTGCCTTGGACGCCCCATAGGCACCGGCCCGCGGCAAGGCCAACCAGCTGACCGAGCTGCCGATCACCACCAGATGTGGCCGCTCGCTGCGGCGCAGCAAGGGCAGGGCGGCCGCCAGGCAATGGCTGGTGCCGATCAGGTTGGTGCGCATGACCCGCTCGACCAGCGCCGGGTCGAATTGCCCCGGCTCGAGGTATTCGCAGGTGCCGGCATTGAGGATCACCAGGTCCAGCGAACCCCAGGCCTGCTCGATCTGTGCGGCGATACGTGCCACCTGCTCAGGCTGGTCGACATCGCCGACGGCCAACAGCACCTGGCCGGCAAACTGTTCGGCCAGGCCTGCCAGCCGCTCGGCTTGCCGCGCCCCAAGCGCTACCTGGTGGCCTTGCTCCAGCAGGCGCTGCGCCAGTGCTGCGCCGATGCCGCTGCTGGCGCCGGTCAACCAGCAGCGGCTCATGCCAGCCTGCCCTTGAGCCAGCGAACCGCGCCGCCCAGGACCGGAACATGTTCATACAGCAAGGCGCCAGCGTCGAAGTAGTCCTGATGGAAGTACACCCGCCCACGCCAGCGCAGGTGACTACAGCCCTGCAGGCTGATCGGCTGGCCGCCGGCCAGGCGCGGATGGCGGTAGTGCATGATCCAGCGGATGTAGCCGTGGCCCGGCGCTGGCTCATCGAGCCCTTCGAAGCGGTAGCCGACCTCGGAGACATTGGCATAGAGCTGTGCGAAATAGCCACGCAAGGCCGAGAGCCCACTGATGTGATGCAGTGGATCGCGGAAATTCACATCCTCGCTGTACAACTCGCCGAGCAGCTCGAGATTGTCTGGACCCAGCGTGGCAAAGCGTTCAGTGAAATGTTGCAGGTAGTCGGACATGCGCAATACCTGTACAAAATGAAATTACTGTACAAGGTATAGTGCAAGCGCCTGGAAAAATCTATACAGCCGAATACTTTTGTACAATTTTATCGTGCGCCTTCCATCGAGGCGCGGGCGTTCGCTGCTGCGCGACGCTTTCATGTTACCGATCGCGCCTGTTGGAGGGCTGACCGCGCTCGCGACAGCCTCCACTTTTGGCTATGTGCGTAGCGGGTCAGAAACCTTCCAGCACGATTTTCCCTTTGGCTTTACCGCTTTCGATCAAGCCGTGGGCGCGCTTGAGGTTCTCGGCGCTGATCGTACCGAAATGTTCGCCGAGGGTGGTTTTGATGTCACCCTGGTCAACCAGCTGCGAAACACGCTCGAGCAGCTGGTGCTGTTTGATCATGTCCTCGGTCTTGTACAGCGATCGCGTGAACATGAGCTCCCAGTGCAACGAAAGCGACTTGCGTTTGAGCGGCATCACATCCAGCTGCGCGGGGTCGTCGATCAGCGCGAGCTTGCCTTGGGGCCGCAGCACTTCGACCAACTGGGTAAGGTAGGTGTCGGTGTGCGTCAGGCTGATTACATAGTCGACCGGGTTGAGCTTGAGCGCTTCGAGCTGGAGCGGGATCGACTGGGCGTGGTCGATGACGTGATGGGCGCCCAGTTCCTTCACCCACGCTTGGGTTTCAGGCCGTGAGGCGGTGCCGATGACGGTCAGTTGCGTGAGCTTGCGGGCCAGCTGAACGAGGATCGAACCGACACCACCGGCAGCTCCGATAACCAGCAGACGTTGGCCCTTGCCCGCGTTCTCTTCGATACCCAGGCGGTCGAACAGCAATTCCCATGCGGTGATGGAGGTCAGCGGCAAGGCCGCGGCGCTTGCGTTGTCCAGGCTGCGCGGTTTGCGCCCGACGATGCGCTCATCGACGACATGCAGCTCGCTGTAGCTGCCGGGGCGATCGATGGCGCCGGCGTAGAACACCTCATCACCCGGTTGGAACAACGTCACTTCGGCGCCTGTCTCGCGGACGACGCCAACTGCATCCCAGCCCAGAACCTGCGGCAGCTCACCGCCACGGCTTGCGCGGATTTTCGTATCGACAGGGTTTACGGCAATCGCCTTGACCTCCACCAGCAGGTCCCGGGCACCCGGTTTGGGCGCGGGGAGTTCCGCGTCGTAGAGCGATTGCGGGTCATGGATAGGCAAACCGGGCTGGTTATAAACGACGGCTTTCATGGGCGCTACCTCCAGTGATGTGAAAAGTGCGTGCAGGCTATTGGTTTCGATTCATTCAAGACACAACCTGAATGGAGTAAGCCTTTATCGCTTGGGATGAAAATCGGGTGAAGCCGCCACGTCTGGCTGGCTTCACCCGGTGAACGGGGGATCACCTGGCGTTGTAGCGAGGGGCAAGCTGGTTGCTGGACAGCTGACCGAGCAGGGCCTTTCGGCTGGCTTCATAGCGTTCGAACGATTGCAGGTCATGCAGCGAGGGGATGGAAATCAGCACATCGTCGTCGAAGTCCTGCAAGGCACCGTCCACCAGGTCCTGGGCCGACATGACGATGGCGGGGTCCAGGTTCTCGACCGGCAGACCGCCGATCTGCCAGAAGTCGGTCGCTGTGGCCCCGGGCAGGACTGCCTGGATCCTGATGCCCTGGTCCGCAAGCTCCTTGTGCAGCGACTGGGTAAAGGCGGTGACATAGGCCTTGCTGGCGCCGTACACGCCGTTGAGCAGCTCCGGCGCCAGGCTGACGATCGACGAGATGTTGATGATGGCGCCTTGCTTGCGCGCCACGAAGCCTGGGACGGCCGCATAGGTGAGGCGGGTGAGGGCGGTGACGTTGAGGTTGATCATTTCGGCCATGCGCTCGACATCACTTTCCAGCAGGCTGGTGTGAGTGCCGATGCCCGCGTTGTTCACCAGCAGGCTGATGCTGGCGTCCTCACGCAGTTTGCGTTCCACCCTGGCCAGGTCAGCGGCGTTGCCAAGATCTGCCGGGAACACCTCCACGTTCTGTCGGGTTTGCGTGGTGAGCCGGCTGGCCAGCGTGTTGAGGCGTTCGCGGTTCCGTGCGACCAGCACCAGGTCGTAACCTCGGCGTGCCAAACGTTCCGCGTAGATCGAACCAATGCCGGTGGAAGCGCCGGTGATGAGGGCGGTGCCTTTGAATGACTGTGTCATGGTGGTGCTCCTGGTTGGGTGTAGCGCCATGATGGAACAGGTCGCTTTTGTCTTGAACGACGTATATGGTACGTTTTCAAGACATTGAACAAGGAGCGCTAATCATGCACCGGGTCGGCTACCTCATCACCGAAGGGTTCCAGATCATGTCGCTGGCGACGCAGTCGGTATTCGAGTTCGCGAACATCGTCGCGGGCGAAGCGGTTTACAAGATCCAGAACTTTTCCATCGAGGGTGGCACGGTGCGCTCTTCGCTGGGGATGTACATGGACACGCTGCCGTTGGGCGCGCCTGGTCTGGCCGACACCTGGATGATCACCGGGACCTTGACCCCGCTGACGCCGCCGAGTGAGCAAGTGCTGGCCAGCGTGCGAGGCTTCGTCGACGGCGCTCGACGTACCGCAGGCCTGTGTACCGGTTGTTTCATCCTGGCCCAGGCGGGCGTGCTGGATAACCGGCGAGCCACGACGCACTGGGCCTATGCGAAAAAGCTGCGTGAGCTGCATCCGAAAATCGAAGTGGAGGACGATCGGATCTTCATTGTCGATGGGCAGATCTGGACCTCGGCTGGCATGACCGCCGCCCTGGATATGGCGCTTGGCATGGTGGAAAAGGACCTGGGAACCGACATGGCCAGGTCAGTGGCACGCAAGCTGGTGATGCATCAACGCCGCTCGGGTGGGCAATCGCAACATTCCGAGCTGCTGACCCTTTCGCCAAAGTCGGATCGGATTCAGAGCGCCCTGGATTATGCGCGCAAGCACCTGAGTCGGCCGTTGAGTGTCGAGGAGCTCGCCGAAGCTGTGCATTTGAGCCCTCGGCAGTTCACGCGCGTATTCACCGCCGAGACCGGACAGTCACCGGCCAAGGCCGTGGAGAGCTTGCGGCTTGAAGCGGCCAGGCTGCTGATCGAGCAGAGCAGGCACAGCCTGGACGTGGTGGCGAAGGAGGCCGGCTTCAGGGATCGGCGGCACATGCGCGAGGCCTTCATGCGCGGCTATGGCGTCCCTCCGCAAGCCGTGCGCAGGGACGCCAGGCGGGTGGTGACTGCTTCCTGACCGGCATGGGCTCAGCGGGCTGACAGGCGCTCGCTGCTCGCTGGCCCGTCTTGTCGTGTCTGCAATCCCATTGCCGTCAACCGCCGGAGCTACCGCCACCTGATGCGCCACCTGAGCCGCCAGTGCCCGAGCCGCCACTGCCGTTGCCACCGCCGGTACCGCTGCCGGTACCTGAGCCGTTGGTAGTGCCGTCACCCCCGGTATTGTCCGTGCCATTGCTATCGGTACCCCCAGAACCGGTACCCATGCCATCCCCAGGCGTACCGGAGCCGGTGGCCCCGCCGTTGCCATTCATGTGGCCACTGTCCTGGGTCTGCGTACCTGGGGCGCGTTGGTCGTTCAGGTCAGTCGCCGCCAGTACCAGCGGGGCGCTGGCGCCAAGACACAGCGCCAGTAACAACGAATGAGGCTTGATGATCTTCATGGTCTGTCTCCATTAAGGGGTTTACCTTTGGTTGGGCCTGCCCGCGGGGCAACCTGTGCGATGGCGCCGACGAGCGGAGGCCACGGAGTCAGGCCCCTCTGATACCGAGGCTGTCGCGCCCCTGGCCCTGCAGGCCGGCCTCGTGTGGCAATGCGGTGACCTTGATCGCGCGCACCGGTACTGCGAACTTGGCGCCGATTTTCGAGAAGCGTTCGAGCAGCCTGAAGTTGATGGCCTGCTGTATGTCCATGTACAGGTTGTAGCCAGGGTCCTTGACGATGTACACGCATTCGAATTCCAGCGCCTCCTTGCCGAAACCGCGCAGGTGGGCGCGGTCGAAACGCACCTGTTCCTGAGCCTTGATGGCCTCTTCGACAATGCCCGGCGCTTTCTTCACCGCCTCGGTGGGCGTGTCGTAGGACAGGCCGAACTCGAAGACGATGCGTCGCTCCTGCAGGCGTTTGTAGTTCTGGATGGTGCTGCTGATCATGCTGGCGTTGGCCATCACGATCTGCTCGCCGCCGAGGCTGCGGATGCGTGTGGTCTTCAGGCCGACGTGTTCGACGCTCCCGGCCAGCGGCCCGATGACGATGAAGTCGCCGACCTCGAAGGGCTTGTCCACGGCGATCGACAACGAAGCGAACAGGTCGCCGAGGATGTTCTGCACGGCCAGCGCCACCGCGATGCCTCCCACGCCCAGGCTGGCGACGAACGCGGTGATGTTCACACCCAGGTTGGACAGCATTGCCAGCAGCACCACCGACCACAGCAGCACCCGCGCGCCCCAGGCTGACAGGGTGGCCAGTGCACTGCCCTGGTTCAGGCCAGCGGCGCGGTGGCGGGCGAAGTAGTGGCCCAGGCCCAGGCCGATGGCGCGGTTGGCCCAAAGGCCGATCTGCAATGCAGCGACCACGAACCACAGGCTGCCGACCCGGGTCAGCCAGCGCTCGGGCAGGTCGAGCATGCCCAGGCCCACCAGCAGCGAGGCCAGGAACAGGAGGAAATTGCTGGTGCCTGACAGCACCTTGGCCAGCACCTGGCTCAACGCGCCGTCATGCTCGGACCAGCGCCTCACCCGGTGCAGCAAAAAACTGATCGCGGCGCGGGAGACCAGGAAGGTCAGGACGGCCACGGTCAGTGCCAGCAGCAGGTTGAGGATGGAGATACCGAATACGGTGGTATCGGTGAAAAAGGCGATGATGCGTTCGTTCATGTGAGCCTCACCTCTGGTTTGCCCGATTGATTAGCCAAGGTTCTCTTGTTGGGACGCCCAACGGGCCCCACAGGTCGATTGGATTTCTCGGTTTCGGCAAATTCCAGGTTTCGTGGCCGGGATCAGCGCAGCTGGCCGGCCGTCCGACACTGGCATTTGATTTGGAGTGTTGGCGCACAGCAGGTGATCTACCGCTGACAACCGTGCAGAGGACAAGCAGATGAAACGACGAGGCGAAACCTATCGGCAGTGGTGCGACCCGATCTTGCACCACCAAACCCATGAGGAAGCGCTCGACAACGGGGTTTGCATTGAAGTGCAGTCTCGTTTGTCACGCACAGGTGCTACCCAGTTGTTCATCGGTGTCTATCGGGCAGACGGATCGGTGCTGCGTGAACGGGTCTATCATCAGCGCCCCGGCGAAACCATGAGCCGGGCGCTGGTTTGGGGCGTTGGCTATGCCCGTCGTCTAGCGAGCGAGGACAAGGTCGTAAGCGCCGAAACGGCAGGCCGATGAGCGTGTGGCTGAAGGCCCGGCGATGGCGCCTGGCGTTCAGCCAGTCTGCATCGCCGTGTTCTTTTTCCAGCCCCGCAGGTTCATCACGCACAGGCAGACCTGTAGGATGATCAACGCCCAGGCCTGTGCCTGCCACCCCCACACCGCCCACAGCACATTGCTGGCGATGAAGCAGCAGAAGCCGAGCTTGCGTCGGCCTGGGCGCCGTGAGCCGATGCACCAGGCAGCCAGTACGGTGAGGGCCATGGCGGGCCACTCGAGAAAGTCGATCCAGTCATTCATCCTGCGACATCCAAGCGATTGCGTTTCGATGTAGATTGCCCAGCGCTGAGTTGCCCACCCCGTAAGCCTGGGCCAGCGCGCCCGGATGGGGCGCGCTGGGGGTTGGTCAGGCGGCGCGCTGTTCACCCTTGAGCAGTTTCTTCTGGGCTTCCATGGCCTGGCCCATGTCCTCCAGTTGCTGCTTGCCCAGCAGCTTGCGAGCGGTGGGGAACAACTCGCTCTCTTCTTCCTCGATATGATGTTCCAGCAGCTCTTTCATCACTTTGACCCGGCCGGCGAATTCCACGCTTCCGGTCTCGGTCTCCAGCAGGTCGGGCAGAACCAGCGAGTCGACCGTGCGGTGTTCCTCCTTGGCTTCGTAGTACATCTTTGCCTCTTCCTTGCCGCCAGCCTGCTTGATCGCCGGGTACAGGATCTCTTCTTCCAGGGCCGTATGGATGGTGACTTCCTGCTTGATGCGTTCCAGCAGCTCGGCGCGTTTCTTCACCGCTCGTTCGGTGGTCGAGGACAGTTCCTCGAGCAGTTTCTTCACCAGTTGATGGTCCTGGATCAGCAGTTCGATCGCGTTCATGGGACACCTCTTCAGGGGGCTGGGAAAAATCACGGTTGCCTTCGATGGAGTGGGCCACAAGCGGCGGGGTTCAATGCAATTGATCAGCGCACTGGCGGGACGGGGTGTTCTGGCCACTGCGATCCGGGGTGTGACGCGCTCGGCCAGTATCGGACGCTGGATAATATGCGACGTATCCGGTCGTGCACTTTCACTGAATCTTTTCTTGCACGCGCTGCTCCTAGATCGGGAATCGTAAAAGGAGAGTCCGATGGCAGGTCAGCAACTTTTCGTGATCGAGTATGCGCTCAGGAGTGAATACCGCACATTCATCATCCGGCTGGACAAGATGGATAACGCCGAAGCGTGGCATTGGGCGAGCTGTGATGCCGGGGTCGGCATCATTCCTCGTTTTGGCCAGCACAAGATCAAGAAGGTCAGCCGGCCCATGGCAGAGCGCTATGGCATTTCCAATGTGAAATGGCGAGCCGCCGGGGAAGGCCCGGAGTTTGTCGCTCCGCCAGTGGACGTCAAGAAGTTCTCAACCCACTCTTGACTGATCGTTGCAGTGGCCAGGGCCGATCCGTCGCCCTGGCGAATATTCTTGATTGAGCCAGCGCCGCTCGTCTTCACGCAGTTATTGGCATGGAATTCTCATAGATTTTGACCGATCGAAATTATTTCCAACCACAATAAACACGGGGGCTTTATGAGCTGCCTTATCTGCGCAGGAAGTGCGGTGTCTGTCCAATGTACGGTCGGCTGGGAAGAGCGAAACTGCCCCCGCTGTGGGTGTTACCGAATGTCCCAGGCGCTCATTGCCTCGATGATGGAGGAGGGCCAGATCTTCGATGCAGAAAAAATGAGGCTCTGGCTTGGCACGTGTCGTAATGTCGCAGCGGTGCCCACCATAGAACCCCATCAAGCGATATTGATGCGATAACCGGAGGCAGTCATTCGTTTGCGATTATCGATATTTTTCCGTTTCGCTCCACGATCGCAAACTTGATCTGTTGCACCGATTCCAGTCCTTGGCTGTCGCGAGCTGATTCCAGAATGTCGTCCTCGGTCAACCGGGCCCGGCGCATTCGCTGGTGCAGAAATTGCCCATGCTCGACCACCAGGGTTGCGTGGCCATCCAGCAAGCGTGCAAGTGGGCGGGCGTTCAGTTTGGCCAGCGACAGGCCAACATCCAGCACGATCAATGTGGCGATCACCAGCATGGCATTGGTGAACGAAAAGTCTTCGCCCAGGAGCGCCTGCTGGGTAGCCTCGCCAATGATCAGCAGCAAGACGAAATCGAAGGTGGTCAGGTCGGCCAGCGAGCGCCGCCCGGCTATGCGGAACAGCAGCATCAGGGCGAGGTACATCCCGGCTGCGCGGAGGATCGAATCCATGACGCACTCCTAGGGGTAGAGGAATGTGGAAAAATGGACTTCAGTCTGCGAGCCTGCCCTCACGGCGCCCTGCAAAGTTCCGACGTGCTCGCTGCGTAGCGTCAGGTACAGGGTGGCGACGCCATCACTTGTCGTACCCAGTTGCAGGAGCAGGGCGGGGCCATGGGACATCGAGACCTGCGGCTCAGGCTGCATCGTCTCGATGCTGGCTTCGCGAAGCAGTGACCCCGCCAGTTCGACCATGACCGGTTTGCCCGGTACGCCTTGGACGGTGATGAACAGGCTGTCGGTTCTACCGCTGCGGCTGAGGCGCTGGTATTCGACCTTCAAGCGGCCATCCTGGCTTACCGCCTCGGCATCGCTCAACGGGCCGTTACCAAACAGCCCAGCCAAGGCAAGCACGACGATGATCAGCAGCACATACCAACCGACACGTTCGAAGCGCCAGACGCGCTGCTGCATCCGCATGTTCTCTTGGACGGGGTGGCGCCTGGACCACAGCTCATCGTCCGCCATTTCACTGGCCCTCAGGCACGTTCGCCGCGAAGCCAGCGTTGGTGGTAGTGAGCCAGGCGCGTGAGGCCGAATTGCGCGCCCTGGCGCATCACATCCGTCCTCTCGCCAAAGAAGCGCTGGGTACGGGTAAAGACCGCGACAGGCTCGCCGGCAAAGGCCCAGGCAAAGCACATCGTCCCGGGTGGCACCCCGGACTCAGGGCCGGGCCCGGCGACGCCGGTGGTGGCAATCACCACATTGGCATCGCTGTCTCGCAACGCACCCAGGGCCATTTCCCAGGCCACCGGCTCGCTGGTCAGTCCGTAGCGCTCGATCGTTTCGCCACTGACGCCCAACAAGCGCTTTTTTGCACTGGGCGAATACACGACATAGCCACTTTCCAGCACCTCGCCGGTGCCGGGGACTGCGGCCAACATGGCCACCATGCAACCTGCCGTGCACGATTCAGCAGTGGAAAGGATCAACTGATGGTCTTTGAGATAGCCAATCGCGGCCAGTACAGGATCGGACGTCATGAGGGTTTCGACTCGCTTGTTCTTTTGCTGTTGACGCAGCCGTTGCGCGAATGGTTCAGCCCTTGTTCGGCCCGCCTGTCCCAAGCCTGACACCTGGCCTGAACTTTGTCCGGCTTGCTGCCTTCACTTGTTTAGGGGCAGCGGACCTTCGGCATAAACCGGTATCAAAACGCTGCGGCTACTCAAATGGAAAATGGAGACAAGCAAATGGGCGATCTCGCAACGTATTTCTGGATTGCCGTGGCGGCCATCATTCTGCTGGTCGATCTATGGGCGATTGTCAGTGTGTTTCGCAGCGACAAATCTGACGCAGTCAAGGTGATGTGGTCGTTGATACTTATCGTGCTGCCCGTCGTCGGGCTTGCCATATGGGGCGTCGCTGGCCCGCGTGGGATCAAGCGCGGCACGGGGCCGACCTCACCCGAACACAGCAAAGGGTAGCGGGCAGGGCTCGCCGCGGGGCGAGCCCTTTTTGGGGCTAGAGGATCGGTTTGCCGCCCGTGACGGCATAGCGTGACCCGCTGATGTAGCTGGCCTCATCCGAGGCAAGCAGAACGTAAATCGGCGCGACTTCGACCGGTTGGCCAGGCCGCCCCATGGGGTAGCTGGCCCCGAAATTCTTGACCGCCTCATCCGGCATGGTCGCGGGTATCAAAGGCGTCCAGATCGGGCCCGGCGCCACGCAGTTCACCCGTATGCCCTGCTTGCCCAGAAGCTGGGCCAGCCCAGCCGTGAAGTTGGCGATGGCACCTTTGGTCGTGGCGTACGCCAGCAGTTGCGGCGAAGGATCATCCGAATTCACCGAGCTGGTATTGATGATCGAGCTGCCTTTGGGCATCGAGGGCAACGCCCGTTGGCAGATGCGGAAGATGGCCGTGATGTTGACGTTGAAGGTCATCACCCATTCATCGTCGTCGATTTCATCGAGGGTTTCGTGAGACATCTGGAACGCCGCGTTGTTGACCAGCACGTCGATGCGGCCGAACTGCTCGACGGTCTTGTCGACAATGTCATAGCAATGCTGCTTCTGCGCCAGGTCACCGGGGAGCAGCAGGCACTTGCGACCCGCTGCTTCCACCCAGCGGGCCGTCTCTTTCGCATCGTCATGCTCGTCGAGGTAGGCGATGGCGACATCAGCGCCTTCGCGAGCGTAGGCGATGGCCACAGCGCGGCCGATACCGCTGTCGGCACCGGTGATCAAGGCGACCTTGCCGGCAAGCCGGTCATGCCCTGTATAGGTCTGTTCGCCGCAGTCCGGATATGGATCCATCCGGCGCTGCGATCCGGGCACCGCTTGCGGTTGTGAAGGGAAGGGCGGGGTGGGGTATTCACTCATGGTCATAGCTCCTGCATTAACGAACGGATGTCTCCGTTTGAAACAGCACCGAGCAAAGTGTTGGACGTGATTGGCTGTCGCCGCGACGGACGGAGTGTTCTGCGAATTGCACTGAATTTTCGACAAAGGGCTCAGCTCTACCTGAGAGATGCCAGTCTTCTCTATACGCCGTTGCTGATCCAGGAGGAATAGAGTGCCCCGTATCATCACGCCCAGCACACCCGAGCACGAGCAGGAGGAGCGTAACGCCAGGATGTTCGGTTCGCCCAAGGAGCGCCTGGATTTCTACCGCAAGGAAATCCAGTACGAGACCAGCATCCTGGCCAACCGGACAGACGCCTACCTGGCGGCCCAGTCGTTCCTGGTCATCGCGTTCGTGTCTTCGATGGGCAACCTCAACCCAGGGTGGGGCGAAATGTTCACCCTGCTCGTGCCCGCCTTTCTCGCATTGCTTGGCGTGCTGAGTTCGCTCAACGCGTGGCCAGGCATTCGCGCTGCTTATCGCATCATTGAACACTGGCAGCTGAAACAGAGTCATCTGCTGCGCAGTGAACCGTTGATGGGGCTGGCTTACGACGAGTCGCCGCTGTTTTGCGAGGTCGAGACTTCGCAGGCAGGCCACCGTAAATCGCTGCTGTTTTCCTTGCGCACGCCGTGGATATTTCTTTGTTTCTGGATCGTGCTGGGCAGCTACTCGGTCTACATTCAGCTGGCTTGAAGCGGCAGGGCAAGGCCCCGTTGTCGATGCAAAGCATGCACGACAAGGGGCCGAATGCAGAAGGGGCTCAGCTGGCCAGGGCCTTGATCAATTGTTCATTGAAGGCCGGGATATCGTCCGGCTGGCGGCTGCTGATAAGGTTGCCATCCACCACCACTTGCTCATCCACCCAGTTGCCACCTGCGTTGCGGATGTCATCCTGCAATGTCTTGTAACTGGTCATCCGCTTGCCCTGTGTCAGGCCCGTCGACACCAGCAGCCAGGCACCGTGGCAGATCACCGCCAGCGGCTTGCCGGCCGAGTGGTGACTTTTCACCAGCTTCTGTGCCCCCGGAATCAGCCGGATCGTGTCGGAATTCTGTACACCGCCAGGCAACACGATCGCGTCGTAAAGATCGAGGTGGGCACTGTCAAAGGTGGCGTCCACCTCAAACGCGTCCGCAGGCTTGTCGTGGTTCCAGCCGCGTACCGTTCCTTCCTTGTCAGCCAGGATGTCGACCACAGCTCCGCTTTCTATCAAGGCGTCACGCGGCCCGGTCAGCTCGACCTGTTCAAAACCATCGGTTACCAGAAAGGCCACGCGCTTGCCGTTCAATTGTGTGCTCATCGTTGATTCTCCGTTCTCAATGGTAGGGTCAGTTCGTCGGGATCATTCAGCCGCGCCGGCGTTGCGAACGGGTAATGACGAAGCCTGCAAGGAAACCGATAACCGCTGCGCTGAGCAGCAGTGCGGTTTTATCTTTTGGCGTTCGCCATCCGCCTTCGACACTTCGACGGCCACTGGGCGGCTCGAACAGATTGCCTGCGGACTTTTCTGCGCTGGGACTGCGCTGCAGGCCCCTGCGGGCAAGCCACCCGGACAGTGCCGGCAGCCCGGGCACCAGGTAGCTGGCCAAATGGGCGATGCGGGCGCTTGCGCCGACGGTCGTGTTGGCGCGAGGCGAGATCGCGCAGGCCACCATGGCCTTGGCCACTCGCTCCGGGTCGTAGATTGGCCCCGGCGGTTTGAGGGCATGACCGGTGTAGTTGCCACCGTCGCGGAAGCCGGGGGTATCCATTACGGCGGGGTAAATGTCGCAGACGTGGATATCGGGGAACTCGGTAAGCTCGCCCCGCAGTGCCTCGGTGAGCCCGCGCAAGCCGAACTTGCTGGCCGAATAGGCGGCGGCGTAGGGTTGGGCAAGCCAGCTGCCCAATGACAGGGTGTTTATCAGTATGCCGCTGCCTTGCTGCTTGAAGTAGGGCAGTGCAACGTGAGCCCCTCGAAGGTAGCCCAGCAAATCGGTCTGGATCACCTGCTCGTGCGCTTCAAGCGGTGTCTCCTCGAAACTGCCCACCGCTCCCACACCTGCATTGTTCACCCAGATGTCTATGCGCCCATCGCCAAATTCGGCAGCGCGGGCTGCCAAGGCTTGTACCTGGTCGCTTTGGGTCATGTCGGTGGTCACGGCCACCGCGTCGGTGCCGCAATCGGTGCATTCGTCCAGCGTTTCGAACAGCGCTTCCTCATCCCGTGCCGCCAGCACCAGACGAGCGCCTTTACAGGCAAAGGCATGGGCAGCGGCTCGCCCTATGCCGCTGGACGCGCCAGTGATCACAACCACCTTGCCACGCAGCGGGCCCTTGATCGGCGAGCCGGTCAGTGGCGGTGGCTGGTCGGGTGCGACGGAGGGGTTGAACGGCGCCGTGAAGGGCTCACTGTCCTCAATGGGCGACAGCTGGAGCGTGGTGCCGTCCACCAGGTTCAACGTCAGGTTGCTGATGGTGCCGGCCACCCGATCGGGGAATACGGGCTCTCCTTGAGCATCCAGGCTGTCGTAGATGAACCGGTCATCCTCCAGCCATCCAACCGCCGTCAGCAGCTCCGGGCCCAGGTAATACTTGCCATCCTGAAAGAAGCCGGGGAACTGATGGGCCCGCTCGATGTTTTCGACACAATAGCGCTCACCTGGCTTCATTCCTGTCGCTTGATCAATCATGCTGCAAGCTCCTGTGAAGTTAAATGTGGTCGGGGCCGAGCGTTCCGGATGCCGCTCCTGGAACCAGGATCACCTTGCGGCAGTCATCCTCTTTTTGATCGAACATCCTGTAGCCCAGGGCTGCCTCTTCCAGCGCGAGGCGATGGGTCACGATCAATTCCGGCTGCAGCCGTCCCGCTTCGATATGCTCGAGCAGCTCGGGCAGGTACTTTTGGACATGGGTCTGCCCCATCTTGAAGGTCAGGCCCTTGTCAAACGCATCGCCGAACAGGAAGCCGTGGATGAACCCGGCATAGACACCTGGCACGCTGACCACGCCGCCACGCCGCACCGCCGCAATGCTCTGACGCAGCGCCTTGCCGCTGCTGCCCTCCAGCTTCAGGGCCGTCATGACGGTTTCCGTGGTGCTGCCCTTGGCTTCGAACCCGACGGCATCGATGACTGCGTCGACGCCGCGCATACCGGGTGTCTGGCGGATGATGCTGTCGGCAGGGTCGTCATCCTTTTCGAAATTGATCGGGATGACGCCGTAGGCATCCTGGGCATAGGCCAGCCGGTAGTCGTTGTCATCCACCATGAAAATGGTGTGAGCGCCCAGCATCCGTGCGCAGGCGGCACTCAGCAGCCCCACCGGCCCCGCACCATAGATCGCCACCGACGAGCCTTGGCCGATCTGGGCATTGACCACAGCTTGCCAGGCGGTAGGCAGGATGTCGGAGAGGAACAGCACCTTGTCATCAGCGAGGCTCGTCGGGACTTTGAACGGCCCGACGTTACCCTTCGGCACCCTGACATAATCGGCTTGGCCTCCCGGCACGCCGCCGTACAGGTGGCTGTAGCCAAACAGTGCTGCGCCGGGTGGAATCCCCTTCTTGTTGAGGATCGCTCCTCGCCCTGTGTTGGTCGTTTCGCAGGCGGCAAACAGATCGTGCTGGCAGAAGAAGCAGCTGCCACATGCGATGACGAACGGGATCACGACGCGGTCGCCAACCTGCAGGTTGGTCACGTCTTTGCCGACCTCTTCGACGATGCCCATGAACTCGTGGCCGAAGATGTCGCCGTGCTCCGTTGCCGGGATCTTGCCGTGATAGAGGTGAAGGTCGGATCCGCAGATGGCGGTGGCGGTCACCCTCAGGATGATGTCGTCCGCTTCGGTGATGATCGGGTCAGGGACGGTATCGACCCTGACATCGTTAGCGCCGTGGTAAGTCAGTGCTCTCATGCTGTTCGCTCCTGCATCACAAAAAATCGTGGGGGTATGCAGGGGAAGCCTCATGGGCGGGCAAAGTTCAGACCAAGTTGTTCAGTGGTGATCCTGGACACGGCAGAACACACATGCAGGTCGAGTCAAAGCCTAAAGAATGGATTGTCCAGCGTTTAGCCAGCCCCAGCATGCACTGAGGTGCCAGGCGGGCACACCGCTGACCTGTCCCGGCTGAACCTATTCACCGCTGCGTGCTCGACAGTCAAAGCGTGCGAGGGCAGGCGAGATGAACGCGATCAACCAGCAGATCAGCCAGGAACAGCGCCGTCTGGTTGCAGTGAACCGTTGGTTCATGGTGTATGACGATGTCGAGCGCAGGCGTCATTGCCCAAGCAGCCACCACGAAGCGCTGCTTGGCCAGGCCGACGAGATGGACCGCCTGGGACTCATTGGCTGGCGCGAGTGGCGGGACCTACGGCGCCTCGCCGACCGTGCATTTCTAAAAGCCATAGCCGGCGCGGACTACCATCATGTCCCTGGCGAACGCTTTCAGCCTGAGCCCACTTGAATCACTGTGACAGGGCAGCACGTCACGCAAGGGCTGAGCAGGCCAATGCCCCAGGCCGCGTCGCCCCGAAGCCACTCAAGCAGTCGCGGCCCTTTGAACTGAGCCTCGGCGTCGCATGCTGTGCTGACAGTGTTCGCCCCGAGCATGATGGGAACCGTGCCACCTGGCTACCCTGCCTGCCTGTCAAGGGCGTAATCCTTGAAACCAGCCACCCGATTCCATGGAAGCACTGTACATGTCTATCGACTTCAGGCCTGCCCAAGCCTCGGACGCGCACGATATTGCGCGCTTCTTTCAACTGACATCGGAGGGCATGGCCGATTACATATGGAGCAAGCTTGCCGCACCCGGAGAAGCATTGCTGAGCGTTGGTGCGTGTCGCTATGCCAGGGAGCAGGGCGACTTCTCCTACAAGAACTGCCTGATGGCCACGTCCGAAGGCCGGGTAATCGGCATGATGCACAGCTATGCCTTGCACGAGACGCCTGACCGGCCTGTCGAGACAGACCCGGTCCTCGCGCCTTATTCCGAAATGGAAATACCCGGCAGCTTGTACATCTCCAGCCTGGCCCTGGATGAGGGCTGGCGCAGCCAGGGCCTGGGCGCCCAGTTTCTCCGCCATGCCCAGCAGCGCGCCGAGGGCGCTGGCCTGGATGGGCTGTGCTTGATCGATTATGCAGAAAACCACGGTGCACGCCGCTTCTACGAGCGTCACGGTTTCCAGATTGTGAAAACCTGCCAGATCGTTGCGCACCCCATGCTGAGGGTCACCGGTGACGCCTATTTGATGTATCGCCCCAACCACCACGTGCTCGAGAAAAAATCATGAACCAGAAACTCACCGTGTTCCGCGAACTGGATATCCAACCGGTGCGCGACCTTCCTTTTTTTGCAGAGGTCGTGGAAGGCAGCCCCCATACGCTGACGTCCAGGTACTATCACGATGAACAGCAAGGTCGCATTTCCGGCGAATGGGAGGCCACTACCGGAGCGTGGCGCATCGACTACAAAGTCTGGGAGTTTTGCCATGTCCTCAGTGGCCGCTGCGTCATCGAGCTTGAGGGTTGCGCCCCCGTCACACTGGCAGCTGGCGATACGTTCATCATCGAACCGGGCGCCAAGGGTAAATGGACCGTGCTGGAAGACATGAAAAAGAACTTCGTGATCCTCGTGCCCACGAACTAGGACCGTTCACCCGGTTGACAGCTGGCTGCATCACGCCAGCCAGTATCGCCATGGCCGGCGCCTGAATCCTCTATCAGGCCTGCCCGCGCACGGCTTCGATGTTAAAATCTATACAAGGCCAGTAAAATATCTGTACATTGTGTTAGGGTTGTACAGTATTTCTGCGTGTTCGAGGCCAGTATGGCGCACCCTGCTCGTTGGACAGCGCTTTGCCTGCTACTGGTTGCCCTGTCAGCGACGGCGGATTGGCGTGCGGAACTGCCAGCTGCGCAACGGCTGGGTGCCGGTGAGTTCACCTGGTTTGGCCTGCGTCTTTACACAGCTCAATTGTGGACAGTAGGTCCTGTTCATGACTGGAACCAGCCTTTCGCCCTTGAGCTGCTGTACCACCGCTCGCTGTCCAGGGACACCTTGGTGCAGGCCAGTCTCGAGGAAATGCGCCGCCTCGACACGGGCAGCATGACGCCGCAGCAACGTGCCGCGTGGACCGATGCCATTGAGCAGGCATTCGTCGACGTGCATGCCGGCACGCGCATTACGGGCCTGTACCTGCCGGGGCAGGGCTGTCGCTTCTATGTCGATGGCAAGCTCAGCCGCGAAATTGCCGACCCAGCCTTTGCTCGCCAGTTCTTCGCCATCTGGCTCGACCCCCGCGCCAGGGATACCCAACTGCGTCAGCGCCTGCTTGGGCTGGCTGGCAACGACCGAGGACCATGAACATGTACAAGGCGCTGTTGCTGGCTTTCTGTGTGCTTCTGGGCAGCTGTGGCAATGTCGGTGTCGAGCAGTATGCCCAGCAGCAACCCAAACTGGACCTGGCTGCGTTCTTCTCGCGACCGGTGCAAGCCTGGGGGATGTTTCAGAAGCGTTCCGGGGAGGTGGTCAAGCGCTTCCACGTGCGCATCGACAGTCACCGCGAAGGTGAGCGTCTGATTCTCGACGAGCAGTTTCTCTATAGCGATGGCACACGCCAGCAACGTACCTGGACGCTGGTGCCTGACGGCCCCGGCCGCTGGCGCGGAACGGCGGGGGACGTGATCGGTGAGGCGCGAGGCGAAGTGGCAGGCAACGCGCTGCGATGGCGTTACCAGCTGGACCTGCCAGTTGACGGAAACCACTGGCAAGTAGACCTGGACGACTGGATGTACCTCATGGATGACGACACCCTGATCAACCGCTCGAGCATGAGCAAACTGGGCGTGGAGATAGGGCAGATCACCCTGTTCTTCCGCCGTCTGCCGGAGGGCACACCATGAACTTGATCGCGCTCACTCAACTGGTTTCGACCGGCGAGGCAAAGGAACTTGAGCTGCTGTCGCTGGAAGGGGGCTTCTACCTCCTGCGCGCCTTGACTGACGTAGGCCCCGTGACCTTGAGCGATGCCCTCGGGCAGCCTGTTCGCGTGCGCTCCACGACTGAACTGAGGCATTTGCTCGGCGGCCTGCCCCCCCGTGCCGTGCATGCTGGTACAGCAGGTGGTGCATGATGAGATGTGCGGGCAACGTGACGGCCCGATTGCGCCGCTGCGGCTGCCGATATCGCTCGCCAGCCAGTGGTAGCCTGAACGATGCGCCTGGGCCTGGTGCTGGGTGACCAGCTGTCGTTCGACCTGGCGAGCCTGGCCACGCTTGACCCTGCCCGCGATGCGATCCTGATGGTGGAAGTTGAGGGTGAGGCCCGGTACGTGCCGCACCATCCGATGAAGATCGTGCTGATCTTCAGTGCCATGCGGCACTTTGCCCAGGCCCTGCGGGAGCGGGGTTGGCAAGTGCATTATGTCGAGCTCGATGCTGACGGCAACAGCGGTAGCATCGTTGGCGAATTGCGGCGCTGGCAACACGCCTTGGGTGCCACCCACATTCACCTGACCGAATGCGGGGAGTGGCGCCTGGAGCAGGCTTTGCGCGATGCCGGATTGCCCCTGGTGTGGCATCGGGATACGCGTTTTCTGTGCTCGCGCGAAGCCTTCGCGCGCTGGGCCGACACGCGTCGCCAACTGCGTATGGAGCACTTCTACCGTGGCATGCGCAAGCGAACCGGCCTGCTGATGGAGGCCGATGGCAGCCCGGCAGGTGGGGCCTGGAATTTTGATGGCGACAACCGCAAGCCGTTACCGCGCCAGCTGCGCGGGCCGTTCGCTGCGCATTTCGCGCAGGACGGGATCACGGCAGCGGTGGTCGCCCTGGTACGTCAGCGCTTCAGCGACCACTATGGAGCCATCGACGGCTTCGACTACCCGGTGACCCATGCCGAAGCACGTCAGCTCTGGCAACATTTTCTGGACTTCGGGATGGCGGCCTTCGGTGACTACCAGGACGCTATGGCCGAAGGCGAACCCTTCCTGTTCCATGCGCGCATCAGTGCGGCGCTCAACATCGGGCTGCTGGATCTGCGGTGCCTGTGCCAAGAGGTCGATATAGCCTGGCGCGAGAGGCGGGTGCCGCTCAATGCAGCCGAAGGTTTCATCCGCCAGTTGATCGGCTGGCGCGAGTATGTGCGGGGCATCTACTGGCTGCGCATGCCGGAATATGCCGGGCTCAATCACCTGGGCAACGAGCGTGCGCTGCCGGCATTCTACTGGACCGGGCGCACCCGCATGCGCTGCATGGAGCAAGCTATCGGGCAGACCCTGCGATTGGGGTACGCCCACCATATCCAGCGGCTGATGGTGACCGGCAACTTCGCTTTGCTGGCCGGCATCGTGCCTAGTGCGATTTGTGAATGGTACCTGGCGGTTTACATGGATGCCTTCGACTGGGTGGAGTTGCCCAACACGCTCGGCATGGTAATGCATGCCGATGGCGGCTACCTGGGGTCCAAGCCCTACTGCGCCAGTGGTCGTTACATCCAGCGCATGTCCGACCACTGCAAGGCGTGCAGCTACAGGGTCGACCATATGATCGAGGAAGATGCCTGCCCGTTCAATGCCCTTTACTGGCATTTCCTCATCCGACATCGGCCTCAGCTTTCGGTCAATCCGAGGCTGGCGCTGGTCTATCGTAGCCTCGATCAAATGTCGGCCGACCGTCGCGATGCGGTGTGGCAGCGTGGCCAGGTACTGTTGGCCCGGCTCGATGCCGCGCAACCCATATGAAAAAGCGGGTTGCCCTGACCGGGTATGGGTGTTCAGTCAGCGCTCAGCCTGCCCCAGTTGCCGGCGCAACTCAGCCACTTCAGCTTCCAGCTCGCGTACCTTTTCCTCAGCGAAAATCTGTGCTGTGACGTCGCGCTGAATGCCGATGTAGTACGTCAGCTGGTCCGCCTCGTTGCGCACGGGCGTGATCGATAATTCGTTCCAGAACAGGCTCCCGTCCTTGCGGTAGTTGCGCAGCACCTGGCGGCAGGGCCTGCCTTCGCGGATCGCCTTGCGGATGACTGCAAGGCTCTCCTGGTCATGATCCTCGCCCTGAAGAAAGCGGCAGTCCTGATAGAGGATGTCGTCCGCGTAGTACCCGGTGAGGTGCTGGAAGGCGGGGTTGACGTAGATAAGGATGCTGTCATCGCCTTCCTGCTCGGCGACGACGATGCCATCGTTTGAATGCTCAACCATCAGTTGCAGGAGTTTCGCGTTTATCATGGGGCCACCCTACAGGCGTTTCGTGTGCGATATGCGCAGCGTAGCTTCTATGCAGAAGGTTTCGGCGACGTGTGTTGCATCATGAACCAAGACGGCTCAGCGCAGAAGGCGCATATGGGTCTAGAATGTTTCTCCCACTGGATGCCCCTCGTTATGACTGACGCCACTTCACCCGACCTGCTACCGATGCGCGATGTGGTCAGCTTGACCGGCGTCAACCCGGTGACCTTGCGTGCCTGGGAGCGGCGCCATGGCTTGATCAGTCCGCAGCGCACCGAGGGCGGCCATCGCCTGTACACGGCGCGGGATGTCCAGCGCATCCGCGACATCTTGCGTTGGACTGGCAACGGCGTGCCGATCAGCAGGGTCGGCGAAAGGCTCGCAGGCCAGCCTGAGGTCCCTGCCCAGCAGCTCCCGGCCTTTGACCAATGGCGCGCCAGCGTGGCGCGCGCCTCCAAGGCTTTCGATGCAACGGCGCTTGAAGGCATACATGGGCAGTTGTGCACACTTTTCCCCACGGCCACCGTCCTGCGGCAAGTGCTGATGCCGGTTTGGCACGACTTGGCTGCAGGGGCTGCGCCAGGCGAGCGCAGCCAATGGCTGTTTCTCGACACGTTCTTGCGCGCACGCTTGCTGCTGCGTCTGCAAATGAACCAGGCCGATGCGCCGCGAGTGGTGCTGGCCGCTACCGAGGGGCAAGCCGAACTCAAGGTCCTGTGCGCCGGGCTACTGTTGAGCAGTGCGCAGCAGCGTATCGAAGTGCTCGGTTGCGGGCAGCCGCTGGATGAGCTCCCTATCGTGTGTGCGGCGATGCGGCCTGCGGCACTGGTGATAAAAGTCCAGGCCCCGCTGAGCCCGGCCTTGATCAGGCGCTTGCGCGCGTTGCAGATGGAAATCGAATGCCCGCTGGCCTTGGTTGGCGAGGGGCTTGCCGATACTCAACCCGCCTTGAGTGAAATCCCTATAGGCCTGCTGGACGAGGGTAGCGCTGACGCGGCGCGCATGCTGAACGCCTTGCACCGTGGGGTGCTCGACCTTTGATCGATGGGCTTGCTCCTGGACACCACCTCGTCTGCCAGAACCGCTCAGGATTCAACGGCGCAAAAAACAGCGCGTACTCAATAGAGCTTGATCACAGACTATCGGGATCACCGAAGAACATTTGTATCCTCGACCTCAACCAGCGCTCAGCCGGGTCGTTATCCTGCGCCCCACGCCAGGCCATGTGCAGTTCGAACGAGCGCACGTCCAGCGGTAGGTCCTCAGCCCGCAAGCCTCCCGCCGAGGTCAAGGCATCGGCCGTATAGTCCGGCACCGTGGCGACGATATCGGTCCCCGCCAGCAAACTCCCCAGGCCATTGAACTGCGGTACCGCCAGCACCACATGGCGCTTGCGGCCTATCTCCTCCAGCGCCTCGTCGATGAAGCCCGACAGGTCCCCGGCAAACGACACCAGTGCATGCGGCCGCGCGCAGAAGTCGTCCAGGGTGATGCTGCCCGGCACGCTGTCGGCGCGCAGCAGCTTGGGCTTGCTGCGCCGCAGCACCTTGCGCTTGGCGTTGGCTGGCAGTTCGCTGGTATAGCTGACGCCCACGGAAATTTCGCCCGAGGCCAGCAGGGTCGGCATCAACAGGTAATTGACCCGACGTACCACCAGGACGATGCCGGGGGCTTCGGCGCGGATGCGCTTGAGCAATTGCGGCAGCAAGGCGAATTCGGCGTCGTCCGACAGGCCGATGCGGAACACTGCGTTGCTGGTGGCCGGGTCAAACTCGGCGGCGCGGCTGACGGCGGTGGAGATCGAGTCCAGCGCCGGTGACAGCAGGGCGAAGATTTCATGAGCGCGTGCCGACGGCTCCATGCTGCGGCCGGTACGCACGAACAGCGGGTCGTCGAACAGGTTGCGCAGGCGCGACAGGGCCGCGCTGATTGCCGGCTGGCCGAGGAACAGCTTCTCGGCAGCGCGGGTCACGCTACGCTCATGCATGAGGGTTTCGAACACGATCAGCAGGTTGAGGTCTACGCGACGCAGGTCGTTTCGATTCATCGGTGCGCTTCGCCTAAAGTGGGGCAGGGGTGAATCTTAAGGCCAAAGGCTGTTACCCTGCACCGATTTCCGGGGGCCAATGCACAGGAAAGTCAGGTGCCCAATCGATGACAGGCATGTCGACTATTAATAGCCACTGATGGTCTAACCGCAAAAGCCCGGATAAAGTCCGTGGTAATACGAGATTCACACAGGCGAGGTATGCGATGTCCCGCATGATCCGTTTCCACAAGTTCGGCGCTGCCGATGTGCTCCGTTGCGAGGAGCAGGCCGAACCGTCACCTGCCGTCGGCGAGGTGCAGATCCGCGTCGAGGCGATCGGCGTGAGCTGGTATGACGTGCTCTGGCGGCAGAACCTGGCGCCCTCCCAAGCCCGTCTGCCCGCAGGGATCGGCCACGAGATGGCCGGTGTGGTGACTGCGGTCGGCGAAGGCGTCGATGACATCGCAGTGGGCGACCGGGTCGCCAGCTTCCCGGCCACCAGCGCCAACGATCACCCGGTGTATGGTGACGTCATCGTGCTGCCGCGCACCGCCATCACCCGCTATCCGGACCTGCTCTCGCCGATCGAGGCCAGCGTGCACTACACGCCGCTTTTGATCGCCTATTTCGCCTACGTCGACCTGGCACGCGCCAAGGCCGGGCAGACCGCGCTGGTCACCGATGCCAGCCATTGTGCCGGGCCGGCCTTCGTGCAACTGGGCAAGGCGCTCGGCCTCAAGGTGTTCGCCGCCACACGCGAGCCCGAGCAACGTGAATACCTGCTGGGCCTGGGGGCCGACAAGGTGATCGTCACCGAGGAGCAGGACTTGCTCATGCAGGTTGGCAAGTACACCGATGGGCGCGGCGTGGACATGGTACTCGACGGCATGGGCGGGCCGCAGATGTCGCTGCTGGGCGATGTGCTGGCGCCGCGCGGCAGCCTGGTGCTGTATGGCCTGCAGGGGGGCAACCAGACACCGTTTCCGGCCTGCGCGGCGTTCCAGAAGAACATCCAGTTTTACGTGCACTGTATCGGCAACTTCACCGGCAAGCCGGAACTGGGCATCACCCAGGATCAGGTGGCGCTGCAACGGGCCTTGCGCGATATCAACCAGTTCACCGCCGATCAGTTGCTGACACCGCAGATCATCAAGGTGTATCCATTCGGCAAGGTGGTCGAGGCCCATCGGTACATGGATGAGTGCCCATGTGGTGGGCGGGTGGTGCTGGACATGGCCACGGCCTGAAGCACGTTTGGTAATGATAAAACCGGGCTGATGCCCGGTTTTTTGCATTATGGCTGGTTATATTTAGCTGGGCTGCGGCCACGAACTTTGTAAATAGATGTTGCCTCAAGCAACGTGGCAGTGTTTTCAAGCGGCGTTTCCGCGCTGTGCGGGTTGTGTTTGCCGATTTCTGAATGGTGTTTTCAGCAAGATCTGTATCTTTTAATCCTTATTCAACGCTCGATAATGGCGTATCGATAGTTGGCGCAAGGAGCGTGCAGTGGAGAACAACAGGCACAGCAGTGCGCGGTTGAAGGCGAGGGTAAGTCCATGGATGGGTTCATGTTTTGCGTTAGTGGAACGACAGCGTATTACAACTTCGAAGTTTCCCGGATGTTTGTAGGAAGTTTCCTCAAATTAAATTCGCTGTACTTAATCCTGAGCAGCGCGTTTTGTTGTGAAATGAAGTTGTGAGGTAACGCCGTGAGCATTGTGCACGACCAGGCTATGCACTTTATCTACCAACAGGTGCTGGAACGCCTGTTGAGCCATATGTCGAAGGAGCAACGCGCATCCCTGCAGTTATTGATACAGCGACTGCTGGTGGCCGCTGGCGGGCCGGAATATATCGGTACGTTCAGGTTGCTGGTGGTACACGGGGCGGATCGCCGTAGTGCCCGGCTATTGGCGATCTTGCGGGCCGCCCAGCTGAGCATTGCCTTGCGAGCACCGGTCACCTTCAAGTTACGGGTGTTGGTGGCCTGTTTGCCGACAGCCAGCAGCGCCGTGCTGGAGCAGCACGAGCGCACCTTCAGCGCCTTGTTCATGCATGATGACCCACGGGTGCTGTTGCAGATGGTCGAGGGCGCCGACGTGGTGCCGTTCTGTCGCCGCGCCGATGCCGCAGCCCGGCAGTCGCCGTTGACACGCGAAGCGTTGCTCTTGTTCGGTCACCTGGTCGATGCGCGCCCGCAAGCGTTGCTGGGCAGCCGCACCCACCTGGAACTGGCCGATGCCGTTCGCCGGGCACTGGCCGAGTACCCGGGTGCCGATGCACTGGTCACCGCCGTGCCCGCCTGTCAGCGACGGCGCTTTGCGGCCTGGGCCCGGCGCAGCCTGCGCCTGGCAGGTGCCACCCGCCTTGGCGCGCTGCATCAATGCGTCGATAGCCTGGCCAGGAGGCTGGGCCAGTTGCATGCCGCCGCCGATTCACCGGGTGTGGCCATCGCTGTGTCCGATAGCACCCGCTCAAGGGCATTGCCGATGCGGGTCATCGTGATCGACGATCTATTGGCCCAGTTGCTCAGCGACGGCCAGCTGGACGTGATCCTGGGTTGCGGCCTCGAGGGGATACAGGAAGGCCAGCCGCTGGCGGCGTTTGTCGACCCTCTGGCGCTGGCGCAGCTGCCAGAAACAGGCGCTCGCGGACAGTCGCCTGACGCGCCCCGGTTCAGCCAGGGCGACCCAGCCGGGTCGCAGGCGCTGCAGCCGAGGCGCCTGGCCAAGGGCTACGGGCTTGAGCCGACCCAGGTCGCCTGCATGTTGTACCGGCCGTTTTGCGACCAGGGGGCGGGTCTGGAGCGGTTTCTGCAGTATTGTCACGCTGACATGCTGGTCGCGTTGCCCTACCTGCATCGGGCCTTGCAGGGCAAGTCCTGCCCTGATGCCGTCAAGGACTGGATCGTCAACACCAGCGGCTTGCAGTTGGCACAGTTGCGCATGGTCTACAAGGGGCGGTTGGGCACGGGAGTACGGCGTTTGCTCGCCAACCTGGCAAGGCGCGATGTGCAGTTGCGGTTGTTGGGCCGTCCTGCGCCGTTCAAGGCCTCATCCTGATGGGCCGTGAATTCGCCTATCAGGTGGTGTACCGCTATCTGGTCGCCTTGATCGACGAAGCCGAGCGGGGAGGGCCGCCGCGCTTGCCTTCGCTGAGGGCCTTGTCCAGACGCCTGGGGGTTTCGTTGGCCACGGTGCAAGCGGCCTACAGCCTGCTCGAGCATGAAGGGCGGGTACATTCGGTGCCCAAATCCGGCTATTTCGCCCAGGTTGGCCTGCAAGCCGGCCGGGCCGACGTGGCCCAGGCGCTGCCCGCGCAGCCGCTGCTGCGCGCACTGTTCGCCCATGAGCGGCGCCTGGGGCGGGTGCGTACGCAACCCGCGCGGGGCCTGGGCGGGCCACGCCTGCGTGATGCCCTGGCCGAACGCTATACGCGCGCTTCGCGTCAGTGCTGGCGGCCTGAGGATGTGCACCTGGGCCCGGATGTGCAGGCATTGCTGGAAACGCTGCTGCTGGCGTTGGGGCTGCGTGGCTGTGCCGTGGTGGTCGCTTCACCCTGCTGTTGGCGGATCCTGCGGGTACTGCAACGCTGTGACATGCGGGTCCTCGAACTGCCGCTCGATAGCGGCGGCAGTCCGGATATCGGCAGCCTGTCCACGCTGCTGGGCTGTGAGCCGGTGCGCATGATGATCATGCCTTCGTGCCTGGGTTTTCCTGCCGGGCGCCTGATGCCCCAGCACGCCCAGCAGCAGATCGCCGAGCTGCTGGCGTTGCACCCGGTCTGGTTGCTGGAGAACGATCTCGACAGTGAGTTGTGTTTTTCCTTGCCTGTGGGGGCTCGGCTGCGCGACTGGGTTGACCCGCGCCGGCTACTGGTACTGGGTTCGCTGGAGGCAACCCTGGGGGCCGAGGTACCCTATGCCTACCTGTTGGGGTGCCACCCGGCGTTGGCCGATGCGGTCTCCCAGCGAGCCTTCCAGCTTGCCCCGCTGCGCCAGCAGGCGCTGGCGCAGATGATCAGTTCGGGCGAAATCGACCAGCACCTGGGGCGGATGCGCGGGGTACTGCAGGGGCGTATGGCGCAACTTTGCCAGCATTTGAGGGCGGTGTTGGGGGCGCAGGTGGCGTTCGACATGCCTGATGGCGGGTACGCCTTGTGGGTGCGCCTGTCACCGGAAAGTGTGGGCGCTCGAGCCGTGGCGGCGACAGCGGGCTCGGTACTACAGGTGCTGGCCGGGGAGCAATTCAGCGTCCACGGGCGTTATCGGCAATTTCTGCTGCTGACCTGGTTGGGCGAGCAGCCCGGTACACTGATCGAGGCGCTGCAACGCCTGGGGCTGGCCTTGGCGGTTGACACCGTTCGTCGGTAGAGCGCCGCAATCAACCAGGGTGCTTGCCTGTGCAGGTGGTCTGTATGTATAAACAGTGTTCACTCTGGCTGCCTGACCCCGTCTTGTGATCGCTCACCCTGTCGCTGACCCGCTGTATTACCTGCACAACTTCCGCCAGGTACTGCAGTGGGTCGACTCACGTTACGCCGACCTGCTCGATGAGCAGGAGCGGGCCTTTCTCCATGCCTTTGCCAAACTGGCGCAGCCGGCCCAGGCGCTGATGGTGCGCATGGTGATGCGCAAGGGCGAGCTGTTTCGCTGTGACCGCCTGGACTATGCCGAAATCGGCGACAGCATGGCTGCCTTGCAACCGCTGTTGGCATTGGGTTGGGTGCGCGAGCCCGAGGTCCTGAGCCTTGAGCAACTGTTCGCGCTGTTGCGCAAGGATGAACTCGCCGCAGGTTTCGCTGGGCTGTTAAGCCGCCCGCGGGCGGCCAAAAGTGACCTGCTCGAACAACTGCGGCCACTGTCGCTGGTCCCCAGGCCGTTGCGCGAGTGGTTTGCCCAGGCCCCGGTGGTTATCGTGCAATGGTGCCTGCAGCCACTGTGCGATCGCATGCGGCTGCTGTTTTTCGGCAACCTGTATCAAGACTGGTCGGAATTTGTGCTGGCCGACCTGGGCGTGCTGCGTTTCGAGCAGGTCGCGTTCAGCCCTGACTCACGCGCTCTGCAGCAGCGCAGCGAGGTCGATCAGGCAATGGCGCTGCACCAGTGTGGCGAGCGTCTGGAGCAGGGGGAAGACCCTGCGTCGATCCTCGCGTCACTGGCCGACCTGCGCTTCGACAACCCGTGGCTGGCGCGGCGCCATGGCCGGCTGCTGTTTGCCCTGGGTCACCAGTGCGAGCGCCTGGGTGACTGGGACCAGGCCCTGGCGGTGTATGCCCGCAGCAACCATGCGCAAGCGCGTATCCGCCAGGTTCGCGTGTTCGAGCGCAGCGAGCGTTGGGAGCAGGCTTACGCCTGTGCACGTGAGCTGGCGGCTGCACCGGCCAATGCCCTGGAAGTGCAAGCGCTGGAGCGCATGTTGCCGCGGCTGGCACGCAAGCTCGGCGGGCCGGCGCAGCGCCGCCGGCGTGCAGCACCCCTGGAACTGATCGAACTGGAGCTGCCACGCGAGCAGGCAGGGCTGGGTGTCGAGGAGGCCGTGCGGCAACACCTGGCGCAAGCGGGGGGGCAGGTGCATTACGTGGAAAACACGTTGTTCAACAGCCTGTTCGGCTTGTTGTGCTGGGAGGCGATCTTCGCTCCGGTTCCAGGAGCCTTCTTCAACCCGTTCCAGGCAGCGCCCCAGGACTTGCATGACAGCGACTTCCAGCACCGGCGCGCGGCACAGTTCCTGGCCTGCCTGGGGCGCCTGGACGATGGCTCCCATCGCCAGGCCATTCTCGACTGCTACGCGGCCAAGCAAGGCCTGCAATCGCCGTTCGTGTTCTGGCCCATGCTCAACGAAGTGCTGCTTGATGAAGCATTGACGTGTCTGCCCGCCGCGCACTTGAAGCAGTGTTTCCTGCGCCTGTTGCAGGATATACGCAACAACCGCGCCGGCATGCCTGACCTGATCCAGTTCTGGCCGGAGCAGCAGCGCTATCGGATGGTCGAGGTCAAGGGCCCGGGTGATCGCCTGCAAGACAATCAGCTGCGCTGGCTGGCGTTCTGCGCCGAACAGGGTTTGCCGGTTGCGGTCTGCCATGTGCGTTGGAGCGAGGCACCATGAGCTACCGCGTGGCAGTGCGGGCATTGTGCGAGTTCAGCGCCAAGGTCGGTGACCTGGACCTGCGCTTTACCCCGTCCCCCACGGCCCAGGAAGGTATCGAAGGGCATCGCCGGGTGGTCGCCCGGCGCGCAGCAGGCTATGAGGCGGAAATTGCTCTTGAGGGTGAGTACCAGGGCCTGCTGGTACGCGGGCGTGCCGATGGCTACGACCCGGCCGCCAATCGCCTGGAAGAAATCAAGACCTACCGCGGCGACCTGGCCCGCCAGCCCGCCAATCACCGGCAGCTGCACTGGGCCCAGGCCAAGGTCTATGCCTGGCTACTGTGCCAGGCCCGACAGTTGCCGGCCATCGAGGTGGCGCTGGTCTACCTGGAGGTCGACAGCGACAGCCAGACGCTGATCAGCGAGTCCTGTCGCGCCGATGAACTGCAGCGCTTCTTCGACACCCAGTGCCAACGGTTTCTCGGCTGGGCCCAGGCCCAACAGCAGCGACTTGCCGAGCGGGACCAGGGTTTGCTGGGGTTGGGCTTTCCTTACCCGCAGTTTCGCCAGGGCCAGCGGCAACTGGCCGAAACCGTGTACAAGGCGGTCAGCACTGGCCGCTGCCTGATGGCGCAGGCCAGTACCGGCATCGGCAAGACCCTCGGTACCGTGTTCCCGCTACTCAAGGCGATGGTCCCGCAGAAGCTGGACAAGGTGTTCTTCCTCACTGCAAAGACCCCCGGGCGGGCGCTGGCGCTTGACGCCCTGCGCCAGATCAGCGCAGGTTCGCCGCAGCCGGCCTTGCGCACCCTCGAGCTGATCGCCCGGGACAAGGCCTGCGAATACCCGGACAAAGCCTGCCATGGCGAGTCCTGCCCGTT
This sequence comes from Pseudomonas urethralis, assembly GCF_021602465.1. Classification (NCBI taxonomy): domain Bacteria; kingdom Pseudomonadati; phylum Pseudomonadota; class Gammaproteobacteria; order Pseudomonadales; family Pseudomonadaceae; genus Pseudomonas; species Pseudomonas urethralis. Next base: position 398,973 of record NZ_BQIJ01000004.1, on the reverse strand, counting down.
GGCCCAAGGCTTCTACGACCGCCTCCCGGCCGCACGCGCGGCGGCGGCCTTGCGGCCCATGCTCGACCGCGCCGGCTTGCGCGAAGTGGCATTGGCGCATCAGGTGTGCCCGTACTACCTCGGCCAGGAAATGGCCCGTTGGGTGGACGTACTGGTGGCCGACTACAACTACTATTTCGATGCCCACGCGTTGCTGTTCAGCCTGACCCAGCTCAACCAGTGGCGGGTTGCGGTGCTGGTGGACGAGGCGCACAACCTGGTGGAGCGCGGCCGCAGCATGTACAGCGCCAGCCTTGACCAGGGCCAGGTGCTCGCCTTGCGCCAAAGCAAGCCGCAAGGGCTCGGCAGTGCCCTGGACCGGCTGAACCGGCAGTGGAACGCGCTGTACAAGGAGCAGCGCGCGCCTTACCAGGCCAGCGACCAGTTGCCGGAGAGCTTTCTGCGTGCCCTGCAGCACTGCATCGGGTTGATCCAGGAGCGCATGAATGAAAAGCCGGCCGAAGTCGATGCCCAGGTGCTGCAGTTTTTCTACCAGGCGCTGCAGTTCAGCCGGGTGGCGGAACTGTTCGGCGAGGATTTCCTGTTCGACGTCAGCCTGCGCGAGGGCTCGCGCAAACGGCGCCTGGCCAGCCTGTGCCTGCGTAACGTCACCCCGGCCCGGTTGCTTGCGCCGCGCATGCAGGCCGCGCGCAGTGTGGCGCTGTTTTCCGCCACCTTGAGCCCGAGGCCATTCTACGCCGACCTGCTCGGCATGCCTGCGGACTCCGCCTGGCTGGATGTGGCAGCGCCGTTCCGTGCCGAGCAGCTCGAAGTGCGCATCGCCAGCCAGGTCTCGACTCGCTATCGCGAACGCCAGGCCTCACTGGCGCCGATCACCGAGCTGATTGCCGAGCAGTATCAGCGCCAGCCAGGTAACTACCTGGCGTTCTTCAGCAGTTTCGAATACCTGCAGCAGGTAGCCCAGCGGGTCGCCGAGCGCCATCCGGGCATCCCGCTCTGGGCGCAGGCGCCGGGCATGGATGAAGGCGCGCGCCAGGGCTTTCTCGATCGTTTCGTCGCGCACGGGCAGGGCGTAGGCTTTGCCGTGCTCGGTGGCGCGTTCGGCGAGGGTGTCGACTTGCCTGGCACGCGCCTGATCGGCGCCTTCGTCGCCACGCTTGGCCTGCCTCAGGTCAACCCGGTCAACGAACAGTTCAGGCAACGTCTGCAGCGGCAGTTTGGCGCCGGTTTCGACTATGCCTACCTTTACCCCGGCGTGCGCAAGGTCATCCAGGCGGCCGGGCGGGTCATTCGTGGCGATCAGGACCGCGGTGTGCTGGTGCTGATCGACGAACGTTTCGCCGAGTCCCGGGTGCAGCAGATGTTTCCGGCATGGTGGCAGGTGGCCGTTAAATAATCCCGGGTGGCCCCATCGCACGGCACTGCAACTCCCAGTACACTGCGTGTTCCAACACCAACATCCGTTGAACTCGAGGTTTTTGCATGACGCTCAGTCCTTTGGCAGGCAAGCCGGCTCCGGCCAGCGTGCTGGTCGATATTCCCCGCCTGCTCACCGCCTATTACACCGGCCGCCCCGACGCCGCCGTGGCGGCCCAGCGCGTGGCCTTCGGCACTTCGGGGCACCGGGGCAGCTCGTTCGACCTGAGTTTCAACGAGCACCACGTGCTGGCGATCACCCAGGCCATCTGCCTGTACCGCCAGGAAAAGGGCATCGACGGCCCGCTGTTCATCGGCGCCGACACCCACGCGTTGTCCGCGCCAGCCGCAGCCAGTGCACTGGAAGTACTGGCTGCCAATGGCGTGCAGGTGATGCTGTCCAAGGATGACGAATACACCCCGACACCTGCGGTGTCCCATGCCATCCTCTGCTACAACCGGGGCCGCAGCCAGGGCCTGGCCGATGGCATCGTCATCACCCCGTCGCACAACCCGCCACAGAGTGGCGGCTTCAAGTACAACCCGCCCAACGGCGGCCCGGCCGACAGCGACGTGACCAAGTGGATCGAGGCCAGGGCCAACGAACTGCTGGCTGCGAACCTTGCCGGGGTCAAGCGCATGGCCTATGCCCAGGCGCTGCAGGCTGCCACCACCCAGCGCCATGACTACGTGGCCAACTATGTGGCCGACCTGGAAAACGTCATCGATTTCGACGTCATTCGTGGCGCCAACCTGCGCCTGGGCGTCGATCCGCTGGGTGGGGCAGGGGTGCGCTACTGGTCGGCGATCGCCGAGCGCTACCAGCTGAACCTGGAAGTGGTGAACACCGAAGTCGACCCGACCTTCCGCTTCATGAGCGTCGACTGGGACGGGCAGATCCGCATGGATCCGTCCTCGCCTTACGCCATGCAGGGCCTGATTAGTCTGCGTGATCGCTTCGACGTGGCTTTCGCCTGTGACCCGGACCATGACCGCCACGGCATCGTCACCGCCGATGGCCTGTTGCAGCCTAACAACTACCTGGCCGTGGCCATCGACTACCTGTACCGCAACCGCCCGCAATGGCGCAGCGACGCAGCGGTGGGCAAGACCGTGGTGTCCAGCGGCCTGATCGACCGCGTCACCGAGCGCCTGGGCCGTGAGCTGTATGAAGTGCCGGTGGGCTTCAAGTTCTTCGCCCAGGGCCTGTTCGACGGCTCGCTCGGCTTTGGTGGTGAGGAGAGTGCCGGTGCCTCGTTCCTGCGCAAGGACGGCACGGTCTGGGCAACTGACAAGGACGGCCTGATCCCGGCGCTGCTGGCGGCCGAGATGACCGCCCGCACTGGTCGTAACCCGAGCCAGGCCTACAACGACTTGACCGCGGCGCTGGGCAAGCCATACGCCACCCGCGTCGAGGCCAAGGCCGATGCCCGGCAGAAGGCCGCCCTGAGCAAACTGGCACCGCAGCAGGTACAGTCGACCGAACTGGCGGGAGAGCCGATCGTGCAGATCCTCAGCCAGGCGCCGGGCAATGGCCAGGCGATTGGTGGCCTGAAGGTGATGACCGCCAATGGCTGGTTTGCTGCGCGGCCTTCGGGCACGGAAGACATCTACAAGATCTACGCCGAGAGCTTTGTCGACGAGGCGCACCTCAAGCGCCTGGTGGAAGAGGCGCAGGTGCTGGTGGATGCGGCGATTGCCTGATTGACCTGAGTGGGGCCGCGGCGCGGCCCCACACACTCAAGCAACATCGACCAGGACGATCTCGCTGTCCTCGATCGCGGTCACTCGCAACAGGTCTTCCTGCTCGATCGCCACGCCATCCCGGCCCTTGGCACGCAGTCCATTGACTTCCACCAGCCCCTTGGCCGGCACCAGGTAACCCCGGCGCCCGGCATCGAAGCGGTATTCGGCGGTTTCGCCAGCCCGCAATGTCGCAGCCACCAGCCGTGCGTCGGTGCGGATCTGCAGGCTGTCTTCATCACCGGCTCGGCCGCTGGCCAGGGTCACGAAGCCTTCGCCGCGCTCACCTTTAGGGAACGGGCGGGTCCCCCACGACGGTGCATCGCCAACTTTCTCCGGCACGATCCAGATCTGGAAGATGCGGGTGTCGACCTCTTCGAGGTTGTACTCGCTGTGCACGATGCCGCTACCCGCACTCATCACCTGCACGTCGCCAGCTTCGGTGCGGCCTTTGTTGCCGAGGCTGTCCTGGTGGGTAATGGCGCCTTCACGCACGTAGGTGATGATTTCCATGTCGCGGTGCGGGTGTGGTGGGAAGCCGCTGCCGGCGGCGATCAGGTCATCGTTCCACACCCGCAGGTTGCCCCAGTGCATGCGCGCCGGGTCATAGTATTCGGCGAACGAGAAGTGGTGGTGAGCGTCGAGCCAGCCGTGGTTGGCGTGGCCGAGGCCTTCGAACGGTCGCAGTTGCAGCATGGTCGTGCTCCTTGAGTCAGTGGAATGAAACCATGATGCGCCAAATAAACATCGAAAATAAGCGTAAATATCGGCTGATAACAATCATTTTATTAGATTGATTATGACGATGTGGATTATGCGATTCATCGCCTAATACACTGATCTGCAAGCATTCGCTGGCGATTTTCGGCAGATGCGGCGAACATGGCCTGCTGATTTGATTTTCAACGGAGTGACCGTGGCCCACGAGCAAACCCAGGCCCCCGCCGAACTGACCCCGCCCGCCCAATTACCCTGGTTGCGCCGCCTGGCGGCCCGCCTGCTGGGCCGGGGCTTGACCTGCCTGCAGGCCCAACATCGCGACTCCTGGTTCCTGGGCCACGCCACCGGCCAGCGCAGCGGCCATGCCGATGGCCTGCGCGAAGGGTTCGAGCGCGGGCGAGCGGAAGGCTTCGAGGCCGGGCGCCAGGTGCTGGTGATCCGCGACGCCCGCCCGGATACCGCCGCCGTGCCTGGGCAGGACGACAATCTGTTCGACGATTGGCGTCTGCCTTTGAGCGCCGAGCTGAAAAAGCGCTTCAAGGCCGACGTTGCCCAGCGCCTGCCCGCCGAGGCCCAACCCAGTGTTGCGCAGTGGAAGCTGATCTTCAGCGACACACCGTCCACCTGTGTGGTGGCCGGCGCCGGGGCAGGCAAGTCGACCTCGCTGGTGCTGCGCATTCTGCTGTTGCGTCACTACCTGGGCTACGAGCTGGACGCGATGACCGTGGTCACCTTCACCCGCGAGTCGCGCAAGGACTTCATCAAGCGCCTGGTGCAGGTGTTCGCCCTGTGGCAGCTTGACCTGCAACCGGCCAAGGCGCGCGAGCTGGTGCGCACGTTCCATTCTCGGATCCTGCCACTGGTGCGCAGCTTGCCGGGTTTCGGCCAGGTGCGCGCGTTCGAGACCCTGGGCAACGAGATGCCGGCCGGCCGCGAAGCAGAGGCCGACAGCAACCCGTTCGACCTGCGCCTGAACGATGCCCAGCGGCAACAGTTGAACCAGTGCTATAGCCAGTTGCTGGGTGAAAGCCCGCGCTTCGCCGAAATTGTCGCCACCTTGCGCCGCGAGGCCCTCCAACTCAAGCCGCTGGACCCGGACCACCCGGACGTGCAAAAGCGGGTGCAGGTTACCCAGCTGGCCGCCCAGCGTGACGAAGAACTGTGCGACGTGATCGAAGACCTGTGGTTCGCTGCTGGCGCCTGGCCGATCAAGGGGATCGAGCCGTGCCGCGAAACGGTCGAGATCCGTGGCAGCCGCTTCCATGTGCATGGCCGCCTGGAAGGCCTCGATGCCTGGGTGGTGCTGGGCTTCGACCCCGCGGAAAGTGCCCAGTACCAACGCCCCGGCGCCAAGCTGGCGGTACGTGCCGAGTGGGCGGTCAAGCGCACCCTGCTGCAGGCGTTCTGCGACAAGCCGCTGATCTGGCTGGACAACTACGCCATGGCCCGGCGCCTGGCCGCATCGCTGGCTGGTGATGCCGTGGCCGGGCCGGGATTCGAGTACAAGATCAAGGGCGAGCTGGCCCCGGCACCGTTGCTCGACGCCTTTGTCGGTGCCGCCAACTTCATCGAGAACCTTGGCCTTGAGGTGAACCCGGCCGTTGCAGCCATGAGCTTCCCGCCCGGCGATACCGACGCGCTGTTCTTCGAGGCGTTGGCGCTGTACTGGAAAGCCCTGGAAGCGCACTTGCTCGACCAGTCGCCACCGGTGATGAGCTACAACCGCATGTTCGCCCTGTTCGGCGAGAACAACCCGGAGAACCTGCAGTTGCTGCCCGACCCGCTACTGCGGCCACTGGCGCACCTGATGATCGACGAGTTCCAGGACGTTTCGCCGCAGATCGTCAGCTGGCTGCGCGCCAGTCTCGCGGAAATCCGCCGTCGCGGCCCAGCCATGCACACCGGGCGTAATGCTCAGCATGCCTCGCTGATGTGCGTGGGGGATGACTGGCAGTCGATCTACGGCTGGCGTGGCAGTTCACCAAAGTACTTCATGGAGTTCACCAAGGCCTTCCCGTCGCCCGCCAACACCCGGGTGATGCTGGTCGACAACTACCGCTGCCAGCAGCAGGTGATTGATGCCGCTGAGCATCTGGTCAGGGGTACGCCGGCGATTGCTGGCAAGAAGGCCCGCGCCAGTGGGCCGGCGGCCGAGCTGCCGGGTGCCCCGGTGCGGGTCTTCGACCGTGATGAGGCGGCGCTGGGTGAGACGCTGATCGAGCATTACCAGCGCGGCGAGTCGGTGATGATGCTGTACCGCAAGGGCAGCGACAAAGCGCTGATGAGTGAGCACCTGCAAAGCGTCCTGCAGGCTGAAGCCCAGCTGCCGGCCGAGCAACGGCGCCTGCGTCAGCTGACCTACCACAGCGCCAAAGGCCTGCAGGCCGATGCGGTGTTCATGCTCGGCGATTGCCACTACCTGACCAGCTCGCCGTACAAGAACCAAGTGTACCGCCAGGCTGGCCTGGGCAAAGCGGGTGATGCGCAGCCATTCGACACGGCGCAGAAGGAAGAGGTGCAGCGCCTGGCCTATGTGGCTGTGACCCGCGCGGTGCGACACTGTTATTGGCACGTTGAGGCTGCCAACGGCGAGGCTGGCTCGATGCCGCGCGCATCGAGCCAGGTGGATGGCCGGCAGGCCTTCTTCGAAGACCTGCGCGGCCAGTGATCACCCGTCCAGGGTTTCCACCTGCCGGGTAAGGCTCAGCAAGAGACCGTCCTCAACCTTTTTCTGTTCGCGCGTCAACGCGTCCATGGCATCCTTGAAAGCCTTCTGCTCTAGCGGCACGCGGCGTAGCGTGCCGCGTTCGTCCAAAGGCGAGTCCGGCATGGCTTCTCTCAGCACCTGGGTTATGCCGCTGTCAAGCCGGGGAACCGGTTCGTATTGTTCATCCAGGCAATGAAACAGATAGTCGACGCCGGGCCGCCAGAAATCGGTTATGGCTTCGAACTGGCTGGCATATCTGGCTTTCAGATAGTCAACCCAGACCGGTTGCCCGGCCATCCATTGTTGCCGGGCATGAGTATCGGCATCGAGCTTCAGCACGGCAGCGCCTACGTTGTCGATTATCGTCTGGTTGATCCGTGCAGTACTTCGAAAGAGCATGCCGCTGCTGGGCTCGGGAAAATCGAGATGCTCGGCCAAGGACTGACGCAGGGCCAGGCGGACTTCTATGTCGTCGACCAGGCCGGTTTCCAGGTCCACGTCGGGAAAGGCTGCAGGGTAATCCAACACATCGTAGGCTGGCAGCTCATCGTCCATGACATTTTCCTGCAGCGCCTGTTTGCGCAGATTGCGCTTGAGGCTGATGCGATCAGCCAGTTGGTTGACCATTTCCCGGCGATACAACTGGCGATACAAGTCTACAAGCGGTTTGGCGCTGCCCTGTGCCTGGGCAGCTGCCCGATTGGCCAGCAATTCGACCTCCAAAGCGCTGAAGGCCTCGGCGCCAGCATCCCCACAGGTGGGAGGGTAGAGTTTCGCCACTTCCGTCAGGCGCTCTCGCAGCGCTGTGTCTTCGCTGGCTTGCTCCAGCAATGACCATACTCGCGTGCGCAGGCCCTGGGGATCGCTTTGTGCCTCCTTCGAGTCAGTCATGCGTTCGATCACGCCCTGCAGGTCACCGTTTTCATTCTGGTCGAACAGGTCGGCCCATAGCTGATCCTGTCGCATGGATGCCTGGTCGCGCCAGAACCCCTGCCACTCAGGCCTCTCGGGCGGGTGCTCGAAGGCATTTACACCGCTGGCACGCAAACGCCTTGATGATTCCGCCTCGATATTGTTGTAGTTGAACATCCAGTTGCGTTCAGGCAACCGGGCGGCGACATCGCGTGCATACGGGGTGCGGAGTAGGGTGGTGAGGTCCTGGATATGGTGGATGCGGTTGAACGACAGATCCAGATAACGCAGCTGATACTGTGGTTGGCTCATCAAGGTGGTGAGGCCGTTGGGCCATGCCAGCAACTCGCTGTTGTTCAAGTCCAGATGGCGGAGTCGAGCCATGAAACTGACGTCGGGTGCATGTTGCAAAGGGTTGAAGTCCAGGTCCAGCTGTTGCGGGTGGACCATATCCTGGAACCTTGCAGCGAGGCCTTCATCGAGTGTGATGCGGTTGCTGCCCAGCCTCAGGACATCCAGAGGCAGCTTGCAGAGGAATGCCAGTGTGCCTTCATCAAGCGTCAGCCGGTTACGGCGCAGGTTCAACTGGCGCAGGTCGGGCATCGCGGACAGCACCTGCTGTGCCGTGGGTGAAAGGACTTGCAGGGCATTGCTGGTCAGGTCCAGCGTGCGCAACCTGGGCACTGATCGAAGAGCCAGGTACAGCGCCTCTGCATTGATCTGCGGGTTGCCGGTCACTTCCAGTACCTGCAGGTTGGGGAAGCAGGACAGGAACTGTTCATTCAGATCGTGCAGTTCCAGTTCGGTCAGTTTCAGTTCCCGGATGTGGGGCATGCGGGCGCTGATTGCGGGTAGATCGGGTAAGCGCATGCGTGCCAGCACGAGCGTCTGCTGATTGCTGCCACCTTCCCGACGCCAGGCTCTTTTCAGTTGCTCGGCACATTGCTGTCGATCGAGACGATCGTCCAGGCCTTGCGCACTCCCGATCCATTCGTTCAGGTCATGTTCGAGGTTGTGCAGCTCTTTCTGCAATTCCTTGATCGCGGAGCCGAGGTCGCCGGTCCCGCTCAACTCGGCCTGCAAGGCCGCAATCTCGTCACTGTCCAATGTCGGGAAGAGTGAGCGCAGCCGCCGAGCAGCAACGCCCGCACCACGGCTGGCCGCGCCGCGACCGCTGAGCGGGTAGCCGATGCGACCATGGGCCAGGCGCATCGGTGTGCGAAAACCGGGCTTGATCGGTTGTTGGCCAAGCAGCTTGGCACAGCCTGGGCGGTCGGCAAGCGCGATATCCAGCACCTGGGCTTCGCTCGCTTGCGGGTGGGCAGTTTGCAGGGCGTGGCGCAGCAGCTGGCTGTCCGCATTGGCCAGGCTGGGCCGGTACAGGCCCAGCAAGGCGCGGTCAAGGCGGGCGCGGGCTTGCAGGTGGCGGGCTTCTTCTGCCACGCGCAAGGGCACGCGGCCACTCGCCATGCGTTGCCGTTCGCTGCTGCCGGCATGGGCAACCAGCTCTTTCAATGCGCTGTCGGGCAAGCCGGGAAACTGCCGGCCGAGCGTCTGTTCCGCGGCGCCGGGAGGCGTTTGTTGGCTCTTGAGCATGCTGTCGAAGACGTCGCTGCGGCGCTCCGTCAAACGCTTCGCCAATTGCTCGTCCAGGGCGCGTGCGCGTTGTTCCGGGGCACTGCCTGGCAGCAATTGTTGCAAGGCTTGCTCGTCCATCTGCTCGACGACGACGGTGCTCAGGTTGCCTGAGTCGAGGTCTTCCCGGCCGATCTCGATGGATAACGCCTCGGGTGCGTCATCAGCACCGAAGTAGATGGCATCCCCCCACTTTTCAGGCCCCGTGAACACTTTCAATCGGTAATGCGCTGGCCACCCCGGCATGCTGGTCAGTTCCGGCAGCGCGAAATTCTTGTAGGCCGCCAGTGGCAGGCCGTGGCGCACCCGGGTGATGATGCTCTGAGTTTCGTTATCCAGACGCAGGCGCAGCAAGGTATCGGCCAGCAACGCTGGCGGGCGAGCGCCATTGATCTGGCTGTGGCGCAGGCTGTCTGCATCGCCACCGGCAATGCGCAGGGCCGTGAGTTGTTCCGCGGGTTCAAGGCCGTCGCTGAACTGGCCAAGCCCGTTCAACAGCTTGCTGTCGTCCCATTCGAGCGGGTCGTCATGATCCAGCTGCCAACGTTTGTCACCCAGATAGCGCAATGCCGGGCTATAGGCATCGGGGTTTTGAGGATGGCGGACACGCCATTTACCGTCGGTGCCTTTGAACACTTCGTACAGCTGCCCCTCAAGCAGTACATGGTCTTTGCCACCGATGACGTAGAGCCCCAGGTCGTTGGGCTGTGCGTCTGCAGGCAGCAGTTCGCTGCTGGCATAAGGGCGCATGTCAGGCTGCCAAAGGCTTTGACGGCCATCTTTCCAGACGCTTTTCAGTGCATCGACAAACCCCGACGCCTTGAGCAGTTTTGTACCGACTGCAAAGCCCCCGATCGTGGCTGCGTTGATGGCCAGCGATTCCAGTTGCAACAATGCCTCATGGGTATCGCCGTTCTCCCAGGCCTCAAAGCCGGTGAACACCGAGTCCATGATGTCGTAGGCGAACACGCCGAGCATGACGACATCCAGGCCTGGCACGAAGAACGCAGCCACATTGAGCACGGTCATGCCGACATCAAACCACTGTGCAAGCCGTGCCTTGCGTGCCTTGGCGTCGGCCTCGGCAGTGGGCACCGCAATCGCTCGCGCATCAGCCATCAGGCGTCGCGTGTGGTTGCGGTACAGCACCGGCCAGATGGGCAAGGCCAGCCTGGCGGAGTCGAACGGCACGTGGGGATTCACAGCGGGCTTGCGCTCGGAAGGGGGGCCTTCGAAGAGGGCGGTTTCCATCTTTTCGGTGAGTTTGGCTTGATTGTCCTGGTCAGCGGATGCGATCAGTTGGTGGCGGAACGTGGTTTGCAGCAAGCGTTGCCGTAAATGCGCGCCAGCCTTCTGCAACGAGGGGAATTCCCTGAGAGGTTGCTCCTGATCCTGGGGAATGTAGAGCATGCAAGGGTTGGCCTGGTCGGTACGATCCGGGCCAATCAGCAAGACGTCATTCAGCGGGATGCCGAACAGGCTGAGGCGCCAGCAGTGAAGCCTGTCGCCGGCATAGTGCGGTGTAGGGTGGTTATCGCATAACTGGGTCAGCGCATCGCGCCCCTTGTGCGTCAAAAGGCCTTTGAGGTGGGCAATCATTGCCTGGGTTTTCAGCGCCTGCCGGCTTGCTTCAATCCATCGCTGTTCGATCTCTGCTTGCCAGGGCCCCTTGTAAATGGCTTGCAGGTGATCTTGATAGCGCTGGCCCAGGTCCAGCGCTCGGCATTGATCGATGAACATCTGTGGCGTGAGGCCGCGGGGCATTGTGTTGTTGCCAGGGCCTTGGGTCAGGGTGTCGTAGGGGCCTGCTTCCTCAGACGCCGCAAAATTATGCAGCGCGGCTTCCATCAGGGAGCGTGGTTGCGGCGGCCCGTCGGGTTTGGTGATGAAGGGTTGGGGCTGGTCCAGTGAAATCTCCAGGCCGGGCGGGTTTGTTTGCTCAGTGAACACCTTGTAGGGCTGGTGGATGTATTGGGCCTGGTCCACCTCGACATCCAGGCCCAATTGCTGGCTCAGCAACGGCTTGCAGAACTCATGGATCTGCTTGAAGCCCCGGAGCGCGCCGTGCAACGCCTTGAACTGCGTATCGCGATCGCCGATGAGTTGCCGCACATGCGCCTGGTCGTCCTTGCTGGCAGCAGCGTACCAGCTGTACGGCGTGCCATTTTCATCCAGGTAGTCCTTGCGCAGGGCCTGCACGATGCGGCGAGTATGCTCAGGATGCAGCGTGCGCGCCCAGAGGGGCAGGCTGCGGTCAATCTGGGCTTGATGGTAGGGCGTGGGTGGGGTCGTCATGGTGATGGCACTCCTGTTGAAAGAAGCGTCATTCGGCAGCCTGCGCGGCAGCAGAGGGTGGTAGTTAGATGGGTGCACGGGTCGGTCCTGTGCATGCAAGGGTCGGGGAGAGGCCAGCGCGGGCGGGGGGACTGAGGGAAGGTGGGGAACGGCATGTTGTCAGGGAGAACTCCAATGCATTCGCTGTGCAGTCCCAAGGATCATTTGCTGGACCTCGATGGTATTGAAATTGCGGTACGCACCTGGGGGCCAGAAGACGGCATCCCGGTGCTGGCCTTGCATGGCTGGCTGGACAATGCGGCCTCGTTCGAGCGCCTGGGACCATTGCTGGAAGGTTGCTTCGTGGTGGCCCCCGACCTGGTCGGCCATGGCCGTTCCGATCACCGCCGCCACGACAGTGGCTATTACCTCTGGGAGCATGCCGAGGACATGCTGGCGGTCACCGACAGCCTGGGCCTGTCCCGGTTTCACGTGATTGCCCATGGCATGGGCACCGGCATCGCCTCGCTGCTGGCGGCCATGACCAGTGGCATCGCCAGCATGATCTTCCTCGATGGCATCGGCGCGCCGTTCACCGTGGCCGAGGATGATCGTGTACAGCACCTGGCCCGCGCGTATCGGCTGAAGAAGATGGTCCAGCGCAGCCAGTTGCAAGGGTTTGGCGAGCCCCATGGCAGCCGGTTCGACAACCTGGAAACAGCGCTCGAACAACGGCGCAAGCGCCTGGACGGCGCACTGAGTGAGGATGCTGCGCGCCTGCTGGCCCTGCGCGACCTGCTGCAATTGCCCGACGGTTACTGTTGGCGCCACGACCCTCGGCTGGTGCTGCCCGAGCCGATGCCGCTGACCGAACGCGAGGCGTGTCACCTGTTGCAGGAAATCCGCTGCCCGTTGTACCTGATGTTCGGCAGGCAGGGTGCATTCAGCGGCCACGGTTTCGAACAGCGCCAGGCGGCTTTGCCAGGCCATGCCAAGGTGTCCTGGCACCCCGGTGGGCACCATTTCCATCTCGAGGCGCCGGACCGGGCGCTGGTCGACCAGGTTCTACGCATCCTCGCCCGCCATGAGGGGGGGCTGCTACAGCGCCTGGTGAACGAATAACGGGCTATGGGACTTCGTGGCGGCGCAAGTGCAGCGGTTTCTGGGGCGAGGGTATCTGGCGATGCTGGCAAGTGGATATTGCCGCAAAGCCGATTATGCTTCAGTTACCTTGCTGCGATCCGAGGCGGCTGACCTCGTCGTGCTTCGCGCAACCATTGTAGCCCTTGGGCCTGGGTGCGACGGTTAAAGGGAAGTGAGGTACTCCGGCCTGCGATAACGACAAGACGGAGGCAACCCATGGCGGTTCTCGACAGCGCTTCCACGGGCAGTAGCGCGCCCCAACGGGGCATCACCAAGGAGGAGCGCAAGGTCATCTTCGCCTCCTCGCTGGGCACCGTGTTCGAATGGTACGACTTCTACCTGTACGGCTCGCTGGCAGCGATCATCGCCAAGCACTTCTTCGCCGGCGTCAATGAAACAACCTCGTTCATCTTTGCCTTGCTGGCCTTTGCCGCGGGTTTTGCCGTGCGGCCGTTTGGCGCCATCGTGTTCGGCCGCCTGGGCGACATGATCGGGCGCAAGTACACCTTTCTCATCACCATCGTCATCATGGGCCTGTCTACCGCAGTGGTGGGGCTGCTGCCCAGCTATGCGGCGATTGGCGTGGCGGCTCCGGTCATCCTGATCACCTTGCGCCTGCTTCAAGGGTTGGCGCTGGGAGGCGAGTATGGTGGTGCAGCCACCTATGTGGCCGAGCATGCGCCCAAAGGCCGGCGTGGCTTCTTCACGGCGTGGATCCAGACCACCGCCACGCTGGGCTTATTCCTGTCGTTGCTGGTGATCCTGGCCTGCCGCACCGTCATGGGCACCGAAGTGTTCGAGGCCTGGGGCTGGCGAGTGCCGTTCCTGCTGTCGATCGTGCTGCTGGCGATTTCGGTGTATATCCGCATGCAGCTCAACGAGTCGCCGGTGTTCATGAAGATGAAGGCCGAGGGCAAGGCGTCCAAGGCGCCGCTGACCGAGTCGTTCGCCCGCTGGGACAACCTCAGGGTGGTGATCATGTCGCTGTTGGGCGGCACGGCCGGGCAGGCGGTGGTGTGGTACACCGGGCAGTTCTATGCGCTGTTCTTCCTGCTGCAGATGCTCAAGATCGACCCGCAGACCGCCAACCTGCTGATTGCCGGGTCCTTGCTGATCGGCACGCCGTTCTTCATTTTCTTCGGCAGCCTGTCGGACCGCATCGGCCGCAAGAAGATCGTCATGGCCGGCTGCATCATCGCTGCGCTGACCTACTTCCCGATCTTCAAGGCGCTGACCGAGTACGGCAACCCGGACGTGTTCGTCGCCCAGGAGCAGAACCCGGTGGTGGTGGTCGCCGACCCTGGCCAGTGCGCGTTCCAGTTCGACCCGGTGGGCAAGGCCAAATTCACCAGCTCGTGTGACATTGCCAAGAGCCTCCTGGCCAAGCGCGCGATCCCCTACACCAACCAGGCAGCCGAACCTGGCAGCGTGGCGCAGGTTCGTATCGGTGAGCGGGTGATTCCGAGCTTCGATGGCAGCAGCTTGGCGGCTGCCGACTTCAAGACCCAGGGCGATGCCTTCAACGCGACCATGGCCGGGGCCTTGAAGGAGGCGGGTTACCCGGAAAAGGCCGACCCGGCGAAGATCCATTACCCGATGGTGCTGCTGCTGCTGACCCTGCTGGTGATCTACGTGACCATGGTCTACGGGCCGATCGCCGCCTGGCTGGTTGAATTGTTCCCGGCGCGCATCCGCTACACCTCGATGTCGCTGCCATACCACATCGGTAACGGCTGGTTCGGTGGTTTCCTGCCGACAGTGGCGTTCGCCATGGTGGCGGCGACCGGGGACATCTACTACGGGCTGTGGTACCCCATCGTGATTGCGGTGATGACGGCGGTGTTGGGGATCTTGTTCCTGCCAGAGACCAAGGATCGGGATATCTCATAGGCAGGTCCGGCCTCTTCGCGGCTGAAGCCGCTCCCACAGGTGCAGTGCAGGGCCTGTGGGGGCGGTAAAGGTACCCATCAATCGAAATAGCCACGCAGGGTGAAGGCATACCCGGTATCCACCGCCTTGGCCTCACCCCGGCTCCAGCGTTTGGTCAACACGAACTCGAACGCCGGTTCGTACAATCCGTCCCTGATCAGCGCCCCCGCCAGCACCTCGACGTCATACCAGCCGTTTTCCAGCTCGATCATCGGCCGCCCCGGCACCTGATAACGGGCCAGCAGGTCACCCAGCGTCTTCGGGGTGAAGTGTTGCAGGATGCGCCAGGTGTACAGCATCAGCGCACGGTTCTCCACGTGCAGCACATAGCCGTTGCGCCGATGCTTGAGACGGCTGCCGGGTTCGAGCAGGGCGGGTGGATAACCATCGAGGGTGAACAGGATGTGATAGGGCAGGTTGTCGACGCCTGCCAGGGGTATCACCACGCCTTCGGCCACGGCTTTGTCGCCACTGTCGTTGCTGGTGAATTCACGGGCCAGGTCATCGGACAGGTGATTTTCTTCTTTGAAACGATCGAGCAGCTGGATATCGCCCAGCAGGAAATAGTCGACCAGGTCGTTGAGCACTTCGCTGAATTCGTGGCGCATCTGTTTTCCTTGTTGTGGCGCACGGGACACAGCTGCAATGTAGCCAATGGCAGCCTTGGCTGCCATGGGCGCCGCTCAGTGTTTTTGAGCGATCTGAATCAGGTTGCCGCAGGTATCGTCGAACACCGCGACAGTGACCGGGCCCAGGTTGGTGGGCGCCTGGATGAACTTCACGCCAGCTTTGCACAATCGGGTGTACTCGGCCTGGATGTCGCGCACGCCGAAGGAGGTGGCCGCAATGCCGTCCTGTTTCAGCGCTTGCTTGTAGGCCTTGGCGGCAGGATGCGCATCGGGCTCCAGCAGTAGCTCGACACCATTCGGGTCGTTGGGTGAAGTCAGCGTCAGCCAGCGATGCTGGCCCATGGGGATGTCGTGCTTGGGCTCGAAGCCCAGTACGTAGTGGTAGAAAGCCAGGGCCTTGGCCTGGTCGTCGACGAGGATGCTGGTGACAACGATCTTCATAGGCGTACACCGTACCTGCGGGTCGTTACCTAGCAGTAAAGACGGCTCTGGCTCAATTCACCAGCGAGGCCTGGCCCGGCTCCTTTACCTTGCTGCATTTCCAGATGGGGGCACAGGTTGCTCGGCGATAGCCTTGGCGAGCAACCTTATTCAGCAAGGAGTGATGCACATGAAGTTCAGGGCCATGGTTGTACTTCTGCTCGCTGCGGGCCTCGCGCAAGCACAACAGCAGTTGAATACCAGTGACGGCGGCAGCCAGATCGACGATTTGAAAACATTCCAGGCGGATGCCGTCGATGGCAGGGATGCTGACGCGATGGAAAAACTATCCCGAAAGAAACGCGGCGTTGCCCCGGTAGTCGGAATGCCGTGCGAGCACGGGCACAAGTTGATTGGCGATGATTGTGTAGTCGCCGGCATCTCCTTCGAATGACGACGATCGAAAATAGGGTTATGGGCCTCGGCACGTTGGTGTGCAGTTCTGCGACTACGGCAGTATGTTGACTGAAATGTCCTAGTCACCGGGAAGCCGGCGACTGGGACTTTGCTGCTTACAGCCAGCCCTTGATCTGCCGCGCCACCGCCTCGGTGGAGATGCCATAACGGTCATGCAAGGTCGGCAACGCCCCGGCATCGAGAAACGCGTCCGGCAGGGCGATCTGGCGGAAGGTCGGGGTCACGCCATTGCGCAGCAGCACGCCAGCCACCGCTTCACCCAGCCCGCCGATGATCGAGTGGTTCTCCGCCGTCACCACCAGCCGCCCCGGCTTGCGGGCCTCGGCCAGGATTGTCGCTTCGTCCAGCGGCTTGATGGTCGGCACATGCAGCACCGACACATCCACGCCATCCTTGTGCAGCTGTTCGGCGGCCTCCAGAGCGCGCATGGTCATCAGCCCGCTGGCAATCACCAGCACGTCACGGCCACCGCGCACCACCTGGGCCTTGCCCAGCTGGAAGCGGTAGTCGTAGCGGTCCAGCACCAAGGGCACGTTGCCGCGCAGCAGGCGCATGTACACCGGGCCCTGATGGGCGGCGATGGCCGGTACCGCCTGTTCGATCTCCAGGGCGTCGCAAGGGTCGATCACCATCAGGTTGGGCATGGCGCGCATGATCGCCAGGTCGTCGGTGGCCTGGTGGCTGGGGCCATAACCAGTGGTCAGGCCGGGCAGTGCGCAGACGATCTTGACGTTGAGGTTTTCTTCGGCAATGGCCATGCAGATGAAGTCGTAGGCGCGCCGCGAGGCAAACACCGCATAGGTGGTGGCGAACGGGGTGAAGCCTTCGCGGGCCATACCGGCTGCGGCGCTCATCAGCAGCTGTTCGGCCATGCCCATCTGGTAGAAGCGCTGCGGGTGGGCTTTGGCGAATATATGCAGGTCAGTGTATTTGGACAGGTCGGCGCTCAGCCCGACGATGTCCTGGCGCTGCTCGGCCAGCCTGGCGAGGGCATGGCCGAACGGCGCAGGGCGAGTCGGTTGGCCTTCGGCGGCAATCGAGGCGATCATCGCCGAGGTGGTCAGGCGTTTTGCTGCTACGGTCGGGTTGTTCATGCGCGGCTCCCGGCGTCCAGTGCTTGCAGGGCGAGGTCCCATTCGTGTTCGTCGACACGGATGAAGTGAGTCTTGTCGCGGTTTTCGAGGAAGGGCACGCCTTTGCCCATGCGCGTGTCGCAGACGATCACCCGCGGTTGCGCGCCGGTATGGGCGCGGGCCAGGTCGAACGCCTTGACCAGGGCGTCGAGGTCATTGCCGTCGACCCGTTGCACGAACCAACCGAAGGCCTGCCAGCGGTCGACGATGGGTTCGAAGGCGAGGATTTCACTGGAATGGCCGTCGGCCTGCTGGTTGTTGACGTCGATGATGGCGATCAGGTTGTCCAGCTGCCAGTGGCTGGCTGACATCGCCGCTTCCCAGGTCGAGCCTTCGTTCAGCTCGCCATCGGACAGCAGGTTATAGACCCAGCTGGTCGAACCCTTGCGCTTGAGGCCCAGGCAGGCGCCGACGGCAATGCCCAGGCCGTGGCCAAGCGAGCCGCCGGTGATTTCCATGCCGGGGGTATAGGCGGCCATGCCGGACATCGGCAGGCGGCTGTCGTCGCATCCATAGCTTTCCAGTTCATCCTCGGCGATTACCCCGGCTTCGATCAGCGCGGCGTACAGGGCGATGGCGTAGTGGCCGATGGACAGGTAGAAACGGTCGCGCTGTTCCCACTCGGGGTTGGCCGGGTCCAGGCGCAGGGCGTGGCAGTAGGCCACGGCCAGCAAGTCGGCGGCCCCAAGGGCTTGGCCGATATAGCCCTGGCCCTGGACCTGGCCCATGCGCAGGGCGTTACGGCGGATGTTGTAGGCGCGCGCAGCCAGAGGCCGCGCACCCGGGGTAGCGGGTACGGCATTCATGGGGTAGCTCCTTACGTGGGAAATTAACGGTTGACCAGGCTCGCCGGCACGCGGAACACCATTGCTGCACCGACGATCAGCACGGCGGTGATCAGGTACATGCCGATGGCGTTGTTACCCAGGGTGCTGGTGACCCAGCCGATCAGGAAGGGTGAGCAGAACCCGGCCAGGTTGGCGAAGCTGTTGACGGCGGCGATACCGGCGGCGGCCGACACCCCCCCAAGCAGCGTGGTCGGCAGCATCCAGAACAGCGACGAGGCCGAGAGGATGCCGGACGCCGCCAGGCACAGGCTGAGGATCGACAGGCTCAGGTGGCTGGCGAACACTGCCGCCAGGGTCAGGCCCAGGGCCCCGGCCAGCATCGGGATCGCCAGGTGCCAGCGCCGCTCGCGGTAGCGGTCACCGCTGCGCCCGGCCAGCAGCATGGCACCGATGGCGCAGAGGTAGGGCAGGCTGGTCAGCAAGCCGATGTGCAGCGGGTCGGCGACGCCGGCATTGCGCACCAGGGTCGGCAACCAGAAGGTGATCGCGTACTGGCCCATGACCACGCAGAAGTAGATGCCGGCCAGCAGCCACAGGCGGCGGTCGCCGATGAAGTCGGCCACCGAGCCATGCTGCACCTTGTGCTGCTCGTCCTCGGCCAGCTCCTTGCGCAGCAGGGCCTTTTCCTCGTCGTTGAGCCAGTGCGCCTGGTGCACGCCATCCTTGAGGTAACTGAGCACCAGGATGCCTACCAGCACGGTCGGCACCGCCTCGAGCACGAACATCCACTGCCAGCCGGCCCAGCCGTGCACGCCGGCGAAACGCTCCATGATCCAGCCCGACAGTGGCCCGCCGACCATGCCCGAGAGCGGGATGGCGATGAACCACAGGGCGGTCATCTTCGCCCGCCGGTACGACGGGAACCAGTAGGTCAGGTACAGCAGCAGGCCGGGTGCCAGCCCTGCTTCGGCGACGCCGAGGAAGAAGCGCAGCACATAGAACTGCCAGGCTGTCTCGACGAAGGCGAACAGCGCCGAAATCAGGCCCCAGGTGATCATGATGCGGGCGATCCAGCGCCGTGCGCCGACCTTGTGCAGGATGATGTTGCTCGGCACTTCGCAGAGGAAGTAGCCGATGAAGAACATCCCGGCGCCCAGGCCGTAGACCGCTTCGGACAGGGCCAGGTCATCCATCATCTGCAACTTGGCGAAGCCGACGTTGACCCGGTCGAGATAGGCGCACAGGTAGCACAGCATGAGAAAGGGCATCAGCCGCCAGGCCGTCTTGCGATAGGCATTGCTGCGCGCGGCTGTGGCCGCGTCGAGGGTTAGGGTGGTCATGTCGATCTGATCTCTTGTTGTTATCGATTGCCCTGCCGTGGCGGGGCTCAGATGCGATACAGAGTGCGTGGGGGCGTCAGTGAATCAGCATGCCCCCGTTGACGTCCAGCGTGATGCCGGTGAGATAGCTGGAAAGGTCGCTGGCCAGGAACAGGGCGGCGTTGGCCACGTCGCGGGCCTCGCCCAAGCGGCCCAGGGGGATGCCGTCGATGATGGCGTGGCGGCGCTCGTCCTGCATCAGGCCGCCGGTGATGTCGGTATGGATCAGGCCGGGCGTGATGGCGTTGACCCGCACATTGTCCGGCCCCAGTTCGCGGGCCATGGCCTTGCCCAGACCCAGCACGGCGGCCTTTGCGGCGCTGTAGTGCGGGCCGCCGAAGATGCCGCCGCCACGCTGCGCCGACACTGACGACATGCAGACGATACTGCCTGAGCGCTGGGCACGCATGGACGGGATCACGGCCTGGGACATCAGCAGCGTGCCGCGCAAATTTACGTCGAGGATGCGGTCATAGTCCTTGCCGGTGATGTCCAGGGTTTTCACCGGTTGGGTGATACCCGCGTTGTTGACCAGCACATCGATGCGACCGAAATGCGCCAGGACCTCGGCCACCGCATCACGCACCTGGGCTTCGTCGGCGACGTTGGCGGCCAGGCCCAGGTGGCCATCGCCCAGCTGCGCGGCGGCGTCGCGGGCGGCTTGCAGGTCGAGGTCGAGGATGGCCACCTTGGCCCCGTGAGCGGCAAAGGCCTGGGCGGTGGCGCGGCCGATACCGCGGGCAGAGGCGGCGCCGGTGACGATTGCGATTTTACCTTCGAGCAGCATGGGTGTACTCCGGATGTTTGTTGTTGTGGGCACAGCTTGGTATCCGGACGAGGGCTGGGCAACGCAGTGCGCTTCAGCCTATGCTGAAAAAAATTCAGCACAGGGCAGGGGCGTGATCACGTTCGAGGCCCGTGACACCCAAGGAATACGATGAATCACGATCCGGGCAAGAAGCCCTTGCAACTGCCGCCGCTGAAAGCAATTCAGGCCTTCGAACAGGCCGCACGGTTTGGTAACGTCGCGCGCGCCGCTGAGCAGCTCAACTTGACCCCTTCGGCGGTCAGCCACCAGATCGCCAACCTGGAGGCACTGATCGGTCGGCCGTTGTTCCTGCGCACGGCCAAGGGGGTGACCTTGACGGCGGCGGGGGATCAGTACCTGCGCGAGGTTTCCGGCATCTTGCAAAGCCTGGCCACCGCCACCGAGCGGGCCGGTAGCGCGGTCGGCTTCGACTGCCTGCGCCTGCATTCGGCGCCGAGCTTCGGCCTGCTCTGGCTGTTGCCGCGGCTGGAGCAGTTTCGCGCCAGCCACCCGGATATCCAGATCAACCTGTCGTGCTCCTATGAATCGCTGCACTTTGGCCGCCACCAGATCGACGTCGATATCCGCCATGGCTACCCCAACTGGCCAAGCCTGGAGGTACGCACCATCCGCCATGAGCGCGCCACGGTGCTGGCGTCGCCGGCGCTGCTGGCACGCCAGCCGATCGACCAGCCAGCCGACTTGTTGGGGCAGAACCTGATCCTCTCCGAGTCGGCGCTGGTGCAATGGCCGTTGTGGTTCGCCCAGCAGGGCGTATCGCTGCCACAGGCACCGTTTGCCTTGAGCTTTGACCGCTCGTACATGAGCCTGGAGGCAGCCAGCCATGGCTACGGGTTCATTCTGGAAAGTTCGCTGCTGGCGCAGGACTATGTGGCGCGTGGGCAACTGGTACCGGTGTTCGGCGCCGAGCAGGCAAGCCCGGTCAGTGCCCATCACCTGGTGTTTCCGCGGGGGCATGCCGAGCTGCCGCGGGTGAGGCGGTTTCTGGCATGGATGCAGGGGCAGTTGGGGCATGATTTCAGTTATTGATTGCCCGCACCGGCAACATACGAAAACTATGTTCAAGCCTTAGGCAAATCCTTCATCACCGGCAGCCCGCTGAATCAGGCCACAAGGTAAAGTGACAGGAAAATTCCAAGGCGCCCGCGAACGGCGCCACCGAGGTGCCTGTGGCTTCCTACACCCTGCGACAACTGAAGTATTTCGTCACCACCGTCGAGGCCGGCAGCGTTGCCGAGGCCTCGCGCCAGCTGTACATCGCCCAGCCATCGATCTCTACGGCGATCAAGAGCCTGGAAGAGAGCTTCGGTGTGCAGCTGTTCATCCGCCACCACGCCCAGGGCGTGTCGCTGACCCCCAGTGGCAAGCGCTTCTACGCCAAGACCAAGTCATTGCTGCAGATGGCCCATGAGTTCGAGCAGAACGCCCTGGCCGACAACGACACGGTGGCCGGGCAGATCGACATCGGCTGCTTTGAAACCGTAGCGCCACTGTACCTGCCGCGGTTGATCGCCGGCTTCCGCGAACGCTATCCGGGCGTGGACATTCGCTTGCGCGATGGCGAGCAGCAGGACCTGATCCAGGGCCTGACTGCCGGCACCTTCGATCTCGCCTTTCTTTACGACCACGACCTGGACGGCACCATCGAGGCCGAACCATTAATGCCGCCGCAGAAGCCTTACGTGCTGCTGCCCGAGAAGCACCGCTTCGCCGGCCAGGCGCAGGTTTCGCTGCGTGATCTGTGCCCGGAGCCGATGATCTTGCTGGACGTGGCGCCAAGCCGGACCTACTTCGTCAGCCTGTTCAATGAAATGGGCCTGACGCCGAACATCGTCTTCAGTTCGCCGTCGATCGAGATGGTGCGCGGGATGGTGGGGCAGGGCTTCGGCTTTTCGCTGCTGGTGACCCGGCCGCATTCGGAATGCACCTACGACGGGCAGAAGCTGGTGATGATCGACATCGCCGAGCCGGTGGCGTTGTCGGGGCTGGCGGCTGCGCACCTGAAGCGGGTGCAACTGACCAAGCCCGCGCAGTTGTTCGTCGAGTTCTGCCGCGAAGAACTGGCCAGGTTCTGAAAAAGCGTCGCGGGTAAACCCGCTCCCACAGGTTCAGCGCAGGCCCTGTAGGAGCGGGTTTACCCGCGAAAGGGGCGCAGCGCGCGCCCAGCTATCTCAAACGGATCACTGCTGATCCGGCACCACTGCAATCACGTCGATTTCCATCAGCCACTCGGCTTGGGCCAAGCCGGCCACCACCAGCCCGGTGGAGATCGGGTACACACCCTTGAGCCACTTGCCGACTTCCCTGTACACCGGCTCACGGAAGCGGGGGTCAGTGATGTAGGTGGTGGTCTTGACGATGTGCGAGAGGTCGGAGCCGGCTTCTTCGAGCAGCTGCTTGACGTTCTTCATCGCCTGCTCGGCCTGTGCTCGCGGGTCACCCAGGCCCACCAGTCTGCCTTCGAAATCGGTACCGACCTGGCCGCGCACATAGATCGTGTTACCGGCCCGCACCGCCTGGCACAGGTCGTTGTCCAGGGTCTGGTTGGGGTAGGTTTCCTTGGTGTTGAACATGCGGATGCGAGTATGGGTAGGCATCAGTGGGCTCCAAAGGTGCTGACGTTGCTGATCGGGTTTGCTTGTTCATCCGCTTTGCGCTGCTCGCGGTCGCGGTAGGCCAGGTAGGTGCGCTGCGTGGCGATGTGGCCGGCGACGTGCTTGGCGTCATGCCACACGCCCCAGATGAACGACGAGCCGCGGCGCGACAGCCAGGGCAGGCCGAGGAAGTACACACCCGGCTCGCGGGCTACGCCACGCTGGTGCTGGGGCTTGCCATTGGCGTCGAAGGTGTCGACCTGCAACCAGCTGAAGTCGACGCCGTAGCCGGTGGCCCAGATGATGCTGGTGACGCCGGCCTGGGCCAGGTCCAGTTGCTGCAGCGGGTTGACCATGCAGTCGGGGTCGGCCAGGCGCTTGCGCGCTTCGGGTTCTTCCGGCAGGTCCAGGCCGTTGCGCTCGATGTAGGCATCGGCGGCATCCAGCAGGGCCAGGTAGTTCTCGTCGCCGCGGTTGATGTTGTCGACCAGGTTGTCCTGGAAGTGGGCCACGCCGTTTTCGAACGACTGGGTCAGGCCGACCAGGGTCATGCCCTGGTGAGCGAGGGCGCGGAAGTCCACGGTGTGGCCGCCACGGGCGCCGCTGACGGCGATGGTCACATGCTCGCGGCCCGGCTTGGCGATTTCCGCGTCCCATTCGCCGAGCACGCCCAGCCACCAGCAGAAGTCGCGGTTGCGGTAGGATCGCGGCGGGCGGTCGTGGGCACCGACCGACAGGTACACCTGGCGCCCGGCACGCATCAGCTCTTCGGCAATCTGCACGCCGGAGGAACCAGCGCCCACCACCAGCACGGCGCCGTCAGGCAGCTGCTCGGGGTTGTAGTAGGCGGCGGAGTGGATCTGGTGCAGGTTGGCATCTTTCGGCGCGATCGCCGGGATCACCGGTTTCTGGAATGGGCCAGTGGCAGCCACCACGCGGTTGGCGCGGATCACGCCTTCGTTGGTCTCGATGGTGAAGCCAGGGCGGTCGGCGTTGCGTACCACCTTCTTGACTTCGATGCCGGTGCGTACCGGCAGGTTGTACTTGCGTACGTACTGCTCGAAGTAGTCGGCGACCTGGTCCTTGCCGGCGAATGCATCGGCATCGAGGCTGAATTCCAGCCCAGGGAAGCGGTCGTGCCAGACCGGGCCGTTGGCTACCAGGGAATCCCAGCGGCCGGTGCGCCAGGCCTCGGCAATGCGCTTGCGCTCCAGCACCAGGTGCGGCACGCCAAGCTTGCTCAAGTGTTCACTCATGGCCACGCCGGCCTGGCCGGCGCCCACCACGAGGGTGTCGATTTCGATGTTGTTCAGTGTCATGTCCGAGCCCTTGTTCAGGCGGTTTTTGTCAGGTCGGTTTGGAGGACCGCCGTTGCCTGGGGCCAGACTATGGATGCCTGGAAAATCGCGAAAATAGTATTTAGCTGGGGCTTGCCGATAAAACGGCGAAGGCCGCGTCTTGCCTGGGCTCGGCCAGGGTTCTGCGGGCTTTCCGGGCGCTGTGGGTCGGCCTTAGTTTTTTCCTGTTCAAGGCACAGGAAAATGTTGGTTTCGTGGCCCTGAAGGTTCCGCCCAGAATGCCGGGCATCGCACAGAACAACAGGAGCTCCACCATGACTTTCTCCATCATCGGTCGCTGCCAGGAAACCGGCCAGGTCGGTATCGCCATCAGTTCGTCGAGCATCGCCGTGGGCGCCCGCTGCCCATGGGTACGGGCAGGCGTCGGTGCCGTGTCCACCCAGAACATCACCTTGCCGGCCCTCGGCCCGCAAATCCTCGATGCCCTGGAGCAGGGCCAGTTGCCGCCTGCCGCCGCACTGGACCGAGTACTGAGCGCCAATGGCTGGAGCGAGTATCGCCAGGTCACGGTGATCGACAGCCAGGGCCAGGTGGCACTGTTCACCGGCAAGGAAGCGTTGGGCGTGCATCACGCTGTGGCCGGTGAACAGTGCGCGGCCGCTGGCAACCTGCTGTCTTCGCGCCAGGTGATCGACGCCATGGTGCAGGCCTTCGAACAGGCAGGCGGGCATCTGGCCGACCGCCTGTTGGCAGCCATGCATGCGGCGATGGCGGCGGGCGGTGAAGCCGGCCCGGTGCATTCGGCGGCGCTGAAGATTGCCGGTGAATTGACCTGGCCGCTGGTGGACCTGCGTGTGGACTGGGCCGATGAGGACCCGATCGGCGTGCTCGACGGCCTGTGGCAGGCGTACCGCCCGCAGATGCAGGACTACGTCACCCGCGCCCTCGACCCGACCGCCGCCCCCAGCTACGGGGTGCCGGGCGATGAGTGAAGTCAGCAGCCGCGCCTTGCTGGAAAGGCTGATCGGCTTTGCCACGGTCAGCCGCGACTCCAACCTTGAGCTGATCGCTTTCATCCGCGACTACCTGGCCGGGCTGGGGGTGGAGTGCGAGCTGTTCCACAACCCGGAAGGCACCAAGGCCAACCTGTTCGCCACGATCGGCCCCAAGGACGTCGGCGGAGTGGTATTGTCCGGGCACACCGACGTGGTGCCGGTGGACGGCCAGGCCTGGACGCTGCCGGCCTTCAACCTCACCGAACGTGACGGGCGCCTGTACGGTCGTGGCACCGCTGACATGAAAGGCTTCATCGCCTCGGTGCTGGCTGCCGTGCCAGCGTTCCTGGCGCAACCGCTGCGCATGCCGGTGCACCTGGCGTTTTCCTATGACGAGGAAGTCGGTTGCCTGGGCGTGCGCTCCATGCTTGCTGCACTGGAACAGCGCCCGCACAAACCGCGCTTGTGCCTGATCGGCGAGCCTACCGAGCTGAAGCCGGTGCTGGGCCACAAGGGCAAGCTGGCGATGCGCTGTGAAGTGCATGGCGCGGCGTGTCACTCAGCGTATGCACCTTACGGGGTGAACGCCATCGAGTACGCTGCGAAGCTGATCGGCAAGCTGGGCGAAATCGGTGATGCCCTGGCGCTGCCGGCGCATCACGACAAACGCTTCGACCCGCCGTTCTCCACGGTGCAGACGGGGCTGATCAAAGGGGGCAGGGCGCTGAACATCGTGCCGCAGGAGTGTGCGTTCGATTTCGAGGTGCGCGCGCTGCCGGGCTTTGAAGCGCAGGCAGTGGCCGACCAACTGCAGACCTACGCCGAGGCCGAGTTGCTGCCACGCATGCGCAAGGTCAATGCGGCCAGTGCGATTCGCCTGCAACCGTTGAGTGCGTATCCAGGGCTGGCCACGCCCGCCGACAGCGAGGCCGCGCGATTGGTGGCATTGCTCAGTGGTTCGGAGGATTTTGGCACTGTTGCGTTCGGCACCGAAGGTGGCCTGTTTGACCAGGCCGGGATACCGACTGTGGTTTGCGGGCCTGGCAGCATGGACCAGGGGCACAAGCCGGATGAGTTCGTCAGCGTCGAGCAGATGCAAGGTTGTGATGCGATGCTGCTGAGGCTGGTGGATTACCTCAAGCAGGAGTGACGGTGCTGGCTTCTTCGCGGGCACGCCCGCTCCCACAGGTACTGCACGGGGCTTGAGAGCTGTGCCGTCCCTGTGGGAGCGGGCGTGCCCGCGAAGAGGCCATTGGCTTGGACATCAGATTTCAATCCCCCCACTGACCAATCCATACACCGCAATCACGGCCCCCAGCACCACCACCGCGAACACCGCCCGCTCGAAGCCGTTGAACACCTGCCGCTGCTGCTCCCGGCGTGCCTTGATGTACAGCAGCGTCCCTGGCCCATAGATCACCGCCGACAGCAGCAGATACTTCAACCCGCCTGCCCACACCATCAACAACGCGTAGGCCGTCGCCAGCACGGCGACCAGCAGGTCCTTGCCACGCTCTCGGGCATCGTTTTCATAGGTCTCCCGGCTGAATGCCAACTTCAACGCATAGGCTGCCACCAGCAGGTACGGGATCAATGTCAGCGAACTGGTCAGCTCCAGCGCCAGGGTAAAGGCATACTCAGTGAACCAGGTCAGCAACAGGAACAGCTGTACGAACAGCGTGGTCAGCCACAGCGCGGCCGAGGGGGCATTGTGTGGGTTCTCACGGGTGAGAAAGGCCGGCATGGCCTGGTCGTGGGCAGCGGAGTAAAGCACCTCGGCGGCCAGCAGCGTCCACGACAGGTAAGCGCCGAGCACCGAGATGATCAGTCCGATGCTGATGAAGATCGCCCCCCAGCGCCCGACGATGGTCTCCAGCACGCCAGCCATCGACGGCTGGCGCAGGCCGGCCAGCTCCGGGCGCAGTAACACGCCGTAGCTGAGCAGGGTGATCAGCACCAGCAGGCACAGCACGCCGACGAAGCCGAGCACCGTGGCGATGCCCACGTCGCGGCGATTGCGTGCGTAGCGCGAGTAGACGCTGGCGCCTTCGATGCCGAGGAACACGAACACGGTGACCAGCATGGTGCTGCGCACCTGTTCGAACAGTGACTCGGCCGGCGGCAGCATCTCGGCGGCGGCATGCCCGACCCGGCCATAGTCATCCAGGTGTGCCAGGTCGGCGGCCGGACCGGCTGCGGCGGTGCCCCAGAAGTTCAGCGAAAACAGCTCGCTGTCGAAGGCAGCAATCATGACCACGACGAACACCAGGATCGGGATCATCTTCGCGACCGTGGCGATGGTGTTGATCACGGCGGCCTGCTGTACCCCGCGCAGCACCAGGAAATGGAAGCCCCACAGCAATACCGAGGAGACCGCGATGGCGGCCACCGTGTTGCCTTCGCCGAACACCGGGAAGAACGCGCCGAGGGTGGATTTGATGAGGATGAAGTAGGACACGTTGCCAATGCAGGTGCCGGCCCAGAAGCCGAATGCCGAGGCAAAGCCCAGGTAGCTGCCGAAGCCGGCGCTGGCGTAGGCGTAGATGCCGGAGTCAAGGTCGGGCCGACGGCGGGCAAGGGTCTGGAACACGAAGGCCAGCATGAGCATGCCGAAGCCGGCAATGCACCAGGCGATGATCGCACCCAGTCCGCCGGTGGCACGGCCGAAGGTGGCCGGGAGCGAGAAGATGCCGGCACCGACCATCGACCCTACGACCAAGGCGGTCAAGGCCCAGACGTTCAGTTTGCCTTCCGTTGCGGTGCTCATCGGGCTTGCTCTCCTTTGCGCTGAAAGGGTGAGTAAAGACCGAGGCTAGAGGGTCTGCCAGCTGACGCTGGTGTGCGGGCGCGGATTTCTCAGGACGCCGAAGCGCTGCGAAGGGGCCGCAGCGCGGCCCCGGCGATGTCAGAAGGTCGCCTTGACCTGCAGGCCAACCACCAGCGCGTTGTCGATGTCTTTGCCCGAGAACGCTCCTGGCTCGATGATGTACTGCACATCCGGGCGCAGGTTGAGCCACGGCGTAGCCTGGTAGCCATAGCTCAGTTCGATCAACTGCTCGGCATTGTCGATGTTGGGGAACTCTTGCCCGGCATTGAATGCAGCGTCTTCCAGCACATCGCGGCTACGCGGATTCGGCACGGCGCGGCCATAGCCCAGGGCCAGGGTGTCGCGCGGGCGGCCTTCGAACGGCTTGTACAGCACCACACCGGCGCCATACCACTTGGTGAATGGCGAGGCGGCCTCGCTCGCAGCCGAATACTGGCCGAACGCGTGCAGGCTGCGCCCCGGCGAGCCGGCATCGTTCCACACCGCCTGGTCGACCAACAGGTAGTGGCCGCCGCGGCCGGACACCTCCTTGCTGCTGTCGACGCGCTTCACGTCGGAGCTGTCGTAGTAGTAGCCCAGCTTGTACTCACCCGGCAGTTCGCCCTGCAGCTTGTACACCAGCTCCACCGGCACCACGGTACCGGTGGTGTGCTTGGGCCCCAGGTGCCAGGCGCGGCTGGAGTTGCCGTTGCTTTCCGGGTCGACGTTGAACGCCGCCACGCGCAGCTGCCAGGACGGCGACAGGTCGTACTTCAGGCGCACGCCGAGGTGGGCGTTGGGGTAGTTGGTCCAGCCGCTGCCACCGGACATGTTCAGCGGGTGGCCGCAGAAGCCGGCATTCATGAAGTTGCACAGGATGCCGCTGTCGAGGCCGCCGAGGTCGTTGCCCATGGCCATGTAGCCGAGCTTGACGTTGAGTGCTGGGGTGAACAGGGTGCGCTCGTAGCTCAGTTCGGTCAGACGGGTGTACAGGCCGCCGTAGTTTTCCTGAATCGGCAGGCGGTTGCCGACCAGGTCTTCCGAGGCGCTATTGCCGCGGCGGTCGTTGATGGTCAGCTGGACCTTGCCGCCGTTTTCCAGGCCGTACAGTTTCGACAGGTCGAACTGTGCGCCGAGCTTGATGTTCTGCGAGTAGCGCGCCGAGCGGTGCAGGCCGCCGTTGGCGTTGTAGGCGGTTTCACCGCTGTAGTCGCCGGTGAGCTTGACACCGTCTTCTTCGAGCTGGTGACGCAGGCCGCCCCAGTCACCGGTCATGGTGCTGCGGTTGAGCAGGTCGCCGTCGGCCAGGGCAGAGGTGCTGGCCAGTGCCAGAAGCAGGGTTGGGGTAATGCGGATAGCGGATGGCATTGCTGTGTCTCGTGTTGTTTTCGGGAGGCCATTCGCGATCAAGCCCGCTCTCATCAGGATCAGCGCAGACCCTGTGGGAGCGGGCTTGCCCGCGAATGCAGCGACGCGGTCTTACGGCAGGGCGTAAGAAATCACGTAGTCGCCACGATCAGTCGACTGGCGTGCACCGCCAGCGGTGATCACCACGTACTGCTTGCCGGTCTTCGGCGAAACGTAGGTCATCGGGCCACCCTGGCTGCCTACCGGCAGGCGGGCTTTCCAGATTTCGTTACCGTTGCTGCTGTCGTAGGCGCGCAGGTAGAAGTCCTGGGTGCCAGCGATGAACACCAGGCCGCCTTGGGTCGACAGGGTGCCGCCGAGAGTCGGCAGGCCAATCTTGATCGGCAGGTGCATGCGGATGCCCAGGGGGCCGGTGTCTTCCACGGTGCCGACCGGTACCTGCCAGGCGATCTGGCGGGTCTTCATGTCGATGGCGGTCAGGGTGCCGAATGGCGGGGCCTGGCATGGGATGCCGGCTACCGACAGGAAGCGGTTCTTGTTCACCGCGTACGGGGTGCCCTTGAGCGGTACGGCGCCCATGCCGGTGTTCAGTGCTTCACCGCCGGAGGCAGCGTCGCCCTTGTTCTGCGACGGGATCATCTGGATCCACAGGCCCAGGCGCATGTCGTTGACGAAGATGAAGCCATGCACCGGGTCGGTGGACAGGCTGCCCCAGTTCATGCCGCCCAGCGAACCCGGGAAGCTCAGCGACAGGTCGGTACCCGGCGCGGTGTACAGGCCGTCGTAGCGCATTTTCTTGAAGTCGATACGGCACAGCAGTTGGTCGTACGGCGTGGCACCCCACATGTCCGACTCGGTCAGGGTCTGCGCGCCGATCTGCGGCATGCCTACCGATTTCGGCTGGGTCGGGGAGTACGGCTCGTTGGGGATGTTGCTTGCCTTGACCGGTACCTCGTCGACCTGGGTCAGCGGCTTGCCGGTGGCGCGGTCGAGCACGTAGATCTGCCCGGCCTTGGTGCCGATCACCACCGCAGGCACGGATTTGCCGTCGTCCTTGGTGAAGTCGATCAGGCTCGGCTGCATCGGCAGGTCGAAGTCCCAGAGGTCGTTGTGCACGGTCTGGAATACCCACTTCTGGTTGCCGGTGGTGGCGTCCAGGGCCAGTACGGAAGCGCCGTAGGTGTGGTCCAGCTTGCTGCGCTCAACCCCATAGATGTCGGTGGACGACGAGCCCATCGGCAGGAACACGGTGTTCATCGCCGGGTCGTAGGACATCGGCGCCCAGCTGTTCGGCGTGCTGCGCACATAGGTGCGGCCATCGGCCGGCGCCTTGCGGTCTTCCGGGTTGCCCGGGTCGAAGGCCCAGCGCATTTCCCCGGTGATCACGTCGAAACCGCGGATCACGCCGCCAGGCATGTCGGTCTGGACGTTGTCGGCGACACGGCCACCAACCACCACGGTGGTGCCGGCCATCAACGGTGCGGAGGACAGCTGGTAGTAGGAGTCCGGTACGTCACCCAGGCCGGCCTTCAGGTCGACCTGGCCGTTGTTGCCGAAACCTTGGCAGAACTGGCCGTTGTCGGCGTCAACGGCGATCAGGCGGCCGTCGATGGTGTTGGTCAGCAGGCGACGCTGGCAGTTGGCACCGGCCGGCACGCTACCGACAGGGATCGGCGAACTGTTCGGCTGGGTCGGCTGGGCGATCGCGGCGGTGGCGTCGAAGTACGCCATGCCACGGCAACGCTGCCAGACCTTGGACTGAGCGTTGATCGCGTTCTTCCACAGCTCTTTGCCGGTGTCGGCGTCGAGGGCGATCAGGTTGTTGTGCGGGGTGCAGATGAACACCTTGTTGCCGATCTGCAGCGGGGTCAGCTGGTCTTCGGCGCCGTTGCCGTCACTGATGGCGACGTCACCGGTGTGGTAGGTCCAGGCCACCTTGAGCTTGTTGACGTTGTCGCGGTTGATCTGGTCCAGCGCGGCGAAGCGGCTGCCCCCTTCGGTGTTGCCGTAGTGGGCCCAGTCCTTCTGCTCCTTGCCGGCCTCGACCGGGGTGATGCCCGGGCCTTTGCCGGTGGGGGCAACGCTTGGGTGGGCGACGAACATGTTGCCTGCGGCGATCACCAGCAGCACGGCCAGCACACCGGCGATGCCGTATGCACCCCGGCCGGCGCTGGCGCCATTGGCGCGGGCGAGCATCGGGTAGACCAGCGCCACCACCATGCCGATTGCGCCGAACATGAACAGGCGCGAGAACAGTGGCCAGAACACCAGGCCGGCGTCGATCAGTGCCCAGACCACGGTACCGACCAGAAACGCCGCGTACAGCCAGGCGCCGGCCGGCTTGCGGCGAGCGATGAGAATACCGGCGATGGCCATGGCCAGGCCGCCGATCAGGAAGTACCAGGAACCGCCCAGGCCGGCGAGCTTGACGCCGCCAGCGGCCAGGAGCAGGCCGAGCAGGGCGACGATCACGCCCAAGCCGACCAGGATGATGGTTGTGGCGCCAGAGGCGCGCGGTGTTTCGTTCATGCCAGGGATCTCAGCAGGTGGAATGAGCGCAGTTTAAGCCCTTAGCTTGCTAATTAACAAGTTGGTACATAATTTAATGAGGCTGATTGTCGCAGGGCCGAACATGCAAATATGTGGCTAAAAGTGAAGATCATGCGCTGAAAATTGCATTAAACGCGGCGTTTATACCCCCTGTAAATTTTGATGGCCTGGACGCCTGCGCCAGGCAATGGGGTATCTCAATGAGGTGGCCATGGCGTGTCGATACCCTGAAACACGGCAAGCCAGACGGTCGGTTGCCCTTGGGCAGTCCATTCCACCCGATGCCGACAATGCGCCGGAATGTCCAGGCAATCACCCGGCAGCAGCAAGCGGGAGTAGTTCTCGCACTCAAGGCGCAGCCCGGCGCTGCCGGTCAACAGCAGGATCCATTCGCTTTCGGCCTGGTCGTACCAGAAGCCGTGCGGGCTGGCCTGGCCGCAGGAGACGATGCGTTCGATGCGCATCCCAGGGCGTTGCAGCAACACATCGACCCGCTCGGCGGCGGCGGGGTCGCAAGGGGGCAGGGCATTGAGCAGGTTGGCAATGGGCATGGGCGGTTCTCGCACTGACGGAGGTGCTTCCACTATGGACCTGATCGCTCTGTTGTGCGCTTCTTGACCCGCCTTGCCGATTGTAGGAGTGTTCCGAAATTGGAAAACTGGAGTAGCTATGGACAAGCTCCTGGCGATGAAGATGTTTACCGCAACAGTCGATGCCCAGGGCTTTTCTGCGGCAGCGCGCAGGCTCGGCGTCGCTACCTCGTCGGTGACGCGTCTGGTCGATGCGTTGGAGTCGGAGCTCGGCACGACCTTGCTCAACCGCTCCACACGGCAGGTCAGCCTGACCGAAGCCGGTGCACGTTATTACGCGAGGGCGAGGGACATCTTCGACGCGCTGGATGAGGCCGACGCCAGCGTCGCCGACCGAGGCGATGAGCCGGTCGGTGTGCTGCGCCTGTGCCTGCCGGTCGAGTTCGGCCGACGCGTGATCGCACCGCACCTGGGGCCATTCCTCGCCCGTCACCCGTCGCTGGAGCTGGACATCGACATGAGCGACCGGCTCGATGACCTGCTCGACGGCCGCTATGATCTGTCCATTCGCCTCGGCGACCCGTCGCCAAACGGCGAGCTGGTGTGCCGGCAACTTGGCCGCTTCCAGCGCTGGCTGGTGGCAAGCCCCGACTACCTGGCCAGGGGGGATGCGTTGCTGCACCCCGAGCAACTGCTGCGGCAGGCCTGCCTGCGTTTTCGCTACGGGCAGAAGGCGCGCGCCTGGCGCCTGCAGCGGGCCGACGAGGTGCTGGAACTGGAAGTGAGCGGGCCGTTGCGCAGTGCCAACGCCGACCTGTTGCGCGAAGCGGCGCTGGCCGGCAGCGGCATTGCCTTGCTGGCCGACTGGCTGGTGCGCGAGGACGTCGCGGCCGGGCGCCTGCAGCGGCTGTTTGCGGACTGGCAGGCGAGCCCCGGCACGGCCAACGACAGCATCAATGCCCTGTACTTGCCCAACCATCGCGGCTCACGGCGGGTCAACGCATTCATCGGCTTTTGCGAAGGCCTGCTCAACCCCTGATCCCTACCGTTGCGCCTGGCGCAAAGCCTCGTTGCGCCGGGGCCGGATTCTCTCGCAGGCAAGCGCTCGGTAAGGTGCCTGGCATATTCCAACCCGATGCCGAGGTGCCTTGCATGAATCCCTCCCTTGCTGCTGCCCAGCCAGCCCATGCCGGCCTGAGCCGTGCCCTGGTCGCGCTGCTGGCGTTCTGCTGCGGCGCGATCGTCGCCAATATCTATTACGCGCAGCCCATCGTTGGGCTGATCGCCCCGGACCTGGGCCTGTCTACCGAGCGCGCCAGCCTGATCGTGTCGTTGACCCAACTGGGCTATGCGCTGGGCCTTTTGTTGCTGGTGCCACTGGCCGACCTGGTGGAAAACCGCCGGTTGATGATCACCACTGCCGTGCTGGCCTGCGTCAGCCTGTTGCTGGCAGGGACCAGCAGCAGCGGGCAGGGGCAACTGTTCCTGATGTATGCCTTGCTGATCGGTTTCAGTTCGGTGGCTGTGCAGATGCTCATTCCGTTGGCCGCTCACCTTGCGCCTGAGCAAGAGCGCGGGCGGGTGGTCGGCAACATCATGGGTGGCCTGCTGCTGGGCATTTTGCTGGCACGGCCGTTGTCGAGCCTGGTCGCCGACCATTTTGGCTGGCGCACGGTGTTCATCGGCGCCGCTGGCCTGATGTTGGCCATCATCCTGTTGTTGGCGTTGACCCTGCCGCGCCGGACACCTGAGCACAAGGCCAGCTATGCCGGGCTGATGGTGTCGCTGGTCGCCCTGCTGCGCCAATACCCGGTGCTGCGTCAGCGCTCGTTGTATCAGGCGTTGATGTTTGCGGCGTTCAGCCTCTACTGGACCGCAGTACCGTTGGCCCTGGCCAGCGAGCATGGCCTGTCCCAAAGCCAGATCGCCTTGTTCGCCCTGGTTGGCGCGGTCGGCGCCATCGCAGCACCGATGGCTGGACGCCTGGCCGACGCCGGCCATGCCCGTGCCGGTTCGTTGCTGGCCCTGGTGCTGGCGCCCCTGGCGCTGCTGCTGGGCTTGACCACACCCGGCTACAGCGTGATCGGCCTGGGGCTGACCGGGGTGCTGCTGGATTTTGCCGTGCAGATGAACATGGTCATCGGCCAGCGTGAGGTCTATGCCCTGGACCCGGCCAGCCGCGGGCGGCTGAATGCGCTGTACATGACCAGCATCTTCCTGGGTGGGGCAGTGGGTTCGGCGGTGGCCAGCGCGGTGTTTGCCCAGTACGGCTGGCACGGTGTGGCGCTGGTGGGCGCAGCGTTGCCCGGCTTGGCTCTGCTGGTCTTCCTGCTGGTTTCGCGGCGCGCTTGAGCACTACCGGCCCAGCGGCAAGGCGACGCCAATCAGGGCGAACAGGCTCGCGCAACAGCGATTGAACCCCTTGCCGCCCTTGGCCAGCCACGGCCGGATACGAAAGGCCAGGCGCGCCAGCACGTATTCGACCCCGCATTCCACGCTGGCAAAGGTCGCCGCCATGATCACGAACTGCAGCAACAACCCACGCTGGGGCTCGATGAACTGCGGCAGGAAAGCGCCGTAGAACAACAGGACCTTGGGGTTGGCAAGCGCCGACAGCAGGCCTTGGCGGAACATTCCCAGGTTGCTCAGGCGGGCAGTACGCTCGGTCACCTCAAGCTGCAAGCCAGGGCTGCGCCACAGCTGGATGCCCAGCCACACGAGATAGGCGCCACCGACCCACTTGAGCACGGTCAGTACCGAGGCTGACGTCTGCAGCAGCGCGGTCAACCCGAACATTGCCAGGGCTATCAGTGCACTGAAGCCGAACACCCCGCCGACGATGGTGAACAGCGTCCGGCGCGCACCATACAGCGCGCCGTGGGTCAGGGCCAGCAGGCTGTTCGGGCCGGGCGTCAGCGACAGGCCGATGCTGGCCAGCAGGTAGAGGAGCCAGGTATTCAACGCCATGGTGTGCGCCTCAGCTGTTCACGTGTGTGTTGAACCGGCGTGGTGGTCATTGCGGCGTGCCGAACAGGCCGGTCCAGTAGATACCCGCATCGCTCTTCGGGTCGACCGCATAGGCCGCACCCATTTCGCGGAAATCCGGGTTCATCAGGGTGGCACAGTGGCCGGGGCTGTCGAGCCAGCCATCCACCACCTTCTGCGCGGTGTCGCGCCCGGCGGCGATGTTTTCGCCGATCTGCTGGTACAGGTAGCCGGCCAGTTCCGCCCGGTCACCGGGGGTGCGCCCGTCCTTGTCGATATGGTCGAAGAAATTCTGGTTGGCCATGGCCCGCGTATGGCTGGCAGCCACGCCTGCCAGCGCCGTGCTCCAGGTCAGCGCTGGCGCTGCAGCGAACGGCTGGCCACCGCATTGGCGGGGCGCCTTGCGTGCGGCATTGATGGCCTGCAGCACCTTTTGCCCCTCGGCTTGCCAATCGCCCAGGCGCCCGCTGAGCAAGGGCCGGGCGAGCACGATGCGCCAGTCGCGGCCTTCCTGGCTGACGCCGATATCGACAAACTGCGGGTCGAGCACGACCTGGCAGAAGCTCTCTTCGATGGCGTGCATGGCCGCACGGGCATCGCGTGGGCCGGACAGGCTGATGGCCTGGACATTGACCATGGGGTAGGCGGCGCGGCTCATGGCCTGTTGCAGGTCGCGAGTGCCTTCCGGCGACAGTGCCAGACGGGTATCGCTGTTGAGCGGCGGCAGCTCCACCGACACCTCGTCCCCGCAGCGCTGGGCCTGGCTGCGGTAGGCATTGATCGATTCGATCAGCTGCGCCTCTTCGCCGGTGGCGGCCATGGCCCCGGTCGACATGATCAGGCCCAGCGACAAGGCGGCAACGGATGACAGGACGCGCATGTGGATCTCCCTGTGGCTGGCAGCGTCTTGGTATGCGCTGCTCATCCTACACAAGCGCGAGGCTTTTGGCCCGGTCTCGTGCAAAGCAAAGAAAACGCCAGCAAGGACTTGCGGGCGACAAAAGAGGGAGTAGACCGGATAACGCCAGAAAAGTGCGATTGCGTATCAGCGGGCCAGCGCCTGGTTCGGTTTGTAGAACAGGAAGTGCCGGGTTTCGGCCGTCTTGCGATAGGCCTTGGCCCAGTCCGGGTGCACATTGCGGTCATGGAAATACAGCGCGCCTCCTGTCGAGTCCTTGAGCTGCTGGTTCAGGGCCTTGCGCGCAATCTCCTTGGCCACATCGTAGCGCTGCGCTTCCTCGACCTGATCGGAACGCCCGTCACACCACCAGGAAAATTGGCAGGCCTTGGTTTCCACGCCTTGCTTGACCACGCCGCAGATGGTGTCGGGAAACCCTTCCTGGCCCAAGCGGTTGAGCACCACGCTGGCCACTGCGCTCATGTCCTGGGCGTCGGCGCCCTTGGCTTCCCAGTAGAGGGTGCGGGCCAGGCAGGTGATGCTGTCGTCCAGCGGCGCCTGGCCTGCCGGGTCCACTGCCTGCACCTCGGCAGGGGTGATGGTTTCTGTTTTTCTGGGCGGCGGGGCATCATCCACCACCTTTTTCTCCAGCTTCTCTGCTTTGTCCTCGGCCACGGCGGCCTTGGCACTTTCGGCGGCATGCAAAGGGCTGGCGAGCAGGGGCAAGATCAGGCAGATCACCGTCCAGTCGAGGCGCATGGTCGCGTATCCGAAGTGTGGGCTGATTCACAGTCTAGCCAAGCGGCTTCATTTCAGCGCCAGCATGAGCATCAATGGCAAGGTCACGGCGGCCAGCACGGTCTGCAAGGCGATGATGGTGGCCATCAGCGGTGCGTTGCCGCCCATCTGCCGCGCCATCACGTAAGACGACGAGGCAGTCGGCAAGGCCTGGAACAACACGGCCACCACCGCCGCCTGGCCACCCAGCCCCAGCAGGCGGCACAGGCCCCAGGTGGTCAGTGGCATGACCAGGAACTTGAAGACCGAGGCTGCCAGCAGTGGCCGCGCCTGCTGGCCCAGGCTGGCACCACCCAGCGCCGCCCCCACGCACAGCAGGCCCAGGGGCAGGGCGGCCTGGCCCAGCGCCTTGACGGTGGGTTCCAGGCCCGCCGGCAGGCCCAGGCCGGTGGCCCGCAGCAACAGGCCGCCGGCGCAGCCGACGATCAACGGGTTGGCAAAGATGGCCCGCAACACCGTCGCCGGGGAGCTGTGACGTGCGCTGAAGCGGGCGAACACCAGCACGCAAAGCAGATTGACCAAGGGCACGATGGCGGCGTTGGCCACGGCGGCCAGGGCAATCCCGGCACTGCCAAAGAGGCCAGCGGCGAGGGTGGCACCGATGTAGTTGTTGAAGCGCACGCCGCCCTGGAACACCGAGGTGAAATCAGCGCCATCGTGGTTGGCCGCACCTTGGTAGAGCACCAGCAGCAAGGCCCCTAGCAGGGTCGAAAGCATCAGTACGCCAACCATGCCCAGCACTGGCACGCCATCGAGATTGGCCGTCGCCAGGCCATGCAGGAACAGTGATGGCAGCAGCACGAAATAGCTCAGGCGTTCGGCGCCCGGCCAGAACGACTCGGCGAGAAAGCCGCGCAAGCGCAGGAAGGTGCCCAGGGCAATCAGCAAGATGATGGGCACCAGGGTGGTCAGCAGCAGGTGGAGCATGGGTGTGATTCCGTGGTCGGGTACGGGCACAGGTTAGCGTGGCGGACCGATTGGGAAAAACGTTGATTTCTGCAGTGATCGTTGAGAAAAACTGTACGTTCAGGCGTCCATCGCAGCTCTCAGCACGGCAGTGAGGTGCCGCCGCTGGCTCTTCTCGTGTTCCAGCAACACCACCCGCCGCACCAGCTGCGGCTCGCCAAAGGGCAGGCAGGTGGCCGCCGGCAAGCGTTGCAAGTCGTCATCGGCCATGGGAATGATCGCCACCCCCAGCCCCATCACCGCCATGCGCGCCAGCGCTTCCTGACTGTCCAGTTCCATTTGTTCGCTGACCTGCAAATGTTGGCGGCGAAGTTCCTGCTCGATCTGCCGCCCGGCCCAGGCACGCTTGTCGAAACGCAGGAACGGCTGGCTGGCCAACAGCTGTGGCAGGCTCTGGCCCGCCAGGTCGGAGCTGGCGATGGCCCAGAACCGGTCTTCGAACAGGGGCGTGAAAACCAGGCTCTGCGGGTAGGGGCTGACCGGTTCCGTGGTGATGGCCGCATCCAGTTCGCCGTCTTCGACGCGCCGTGCCAGCTCCGCCGACATCCCTGAGTTGACGCTGATGTGCAGCTCCGGGTGATGCGCCTTGATCCAGACCAAGGCCTTGGGCAGGCGTCGCGCCAGGACGGTGTGGATCGCCCCCAGGCGCAGCCGGCCACGCAGGCTTGGGCCGCTGGCCAAGGTATCGGCCAGTTCGTCGTAGGCGCTGAGGATGTGTTCAGCTCGGGCCACTGCCAGTTGCCCGGCCTCGGTCAGTACCACCTGGCGGCGGCTGCGGTCGAACAGTGCGACCTTGAGTTCGTCCTCGAGAGTCTTGATGTGCAGGCTGACGGCCGAAGGGGTGAGGCTGAGCAGGTCGGCGGCACGGGCGAAGGTGCCGTGGCGGGCAATGGTCACCAGGGTGCGCAAGGCTTTGAGGGACACGCGAACGGGCTCCGGGCAGCAAGGGAAGTGTTTCAG
The DNA here is from genome assembly GCF_021602465.1 of Pseudomonas urethralis. Taxonomy (NCBI): domain Bacteria; kingdom Pseudomonadati; phylum Pseudomonadota; class Gammaproteobacteria; order Pseudomonadales; family Pseudomonadaceae; genus Pseudomonas; species Pseudomonas urethralis. Next base: position 360,091 of record NZ_BQIJ01000004.1, on the reverse strand, counting down.
TCTGTGGCTGAATGGAATGGCTGGCAAGCTGCGCAGTCCCACTCGTTACGCGGGTAAGAAACCCGCCTGACCCCAACCTTGGAGAACGTACATGAAAGCAGTCATCTTCACCGCGTTGCTGGCCTCGGCCGGTCTCGCCCAGGCCGCGCAAACGGTGGAATTGAAGCTGGCCGGGACGGATGGCCCGGGCAAGTCGATCGGGACCATCAGCATCGAGCAGAACAAGTACGGCACCGTGCTCACCCCGGATCTCAAGGACCTGCCGCCGGGCGTACACGGTTTCCACCTGCATCAGAAGGGCTCATGCGCAGCGGCAGAGGAAAACGGCAAGGCGGTGCCAGCAGGTGCGGCAGGCGGGCACTGGGACCCTGACGCCACCAACGCCCACAAGGGCCCCTATGACGACAGCGGCCACCGGGGTGACCTGCCGGCGCTGTATGTCGGTGCCGACGGCAAGGCCACCTACCCGGTGTTGGCGCCACGCCTGAAAGCCGCGGATTTCAAGGGTCATGCGTTGATGGTGCATGCAGGTGGCGATAACCACAGTGATCACCCCGAGAAGCTGGGCGGTGGCGGTGCCCGCGTGGCCTGCGGGGTGGTTCAGTAAGCCAGGAGCCGCTCAGGGCTGGCGCTCGGCTACCGCTCGCAAGGTACGCAGCGTCACCACCGGAGCGTCTACCACGAACCGGTTGGCCAACCAGCCCGGTACGTCCCCGGCCGGGTCGGCCTGCAACTGGTAGGTCACCTCGGTTTCCCGTTCGCCGAGTGGCTTCATGATCCATTCGCCCGAGAGGTGCTGGACGCGGATCAACCCCGGCTCTTCTGGCAGGCGGTTCGGTTCGGCGCTCAGGTGGCGCACCAGCGCGCCGTCATCCAGGCGTTCGGTGCGGACCTTGAGAATGATGTCGCGCGGCAGGGTCGGCCATGGCAGATTGGTGGTCAGGTAGACCCAGGTCGTGTCGCCTTCCACCTGCAGCAGGCGCATCTGCTCGCAGGCATACAGCCACTTGCAGGCCACCCGCAGGTTTTCCTGAAGGTCGGTGAGCGTGCGCACACTGGCTTTCATGGTACTGACGCCGCGAAACTGCTGGTAGGGCGAATCAGGTGCCGCGGCCAGGTAGACCTGGATACCTTCACGGTCGTAGGCGATTTTCCAGTCGTCAGCCGCCAGGCTGGCAATGGAGACAAGCAGTAGCGCAAGCATCAGGCAGCGGTTCATGGCGAGTACCGCGCAAGGGCAGGGCTAATCAGTATGCGCGGCAAACAGAAAGCCCGCCAGGTGGCGGGCTTTGGGGTACCAGCCTGAACTCAACGCTGAGGGTTGAGGGTCAGGTGCACGTGACGGTTGACGTCCTTGTACAGCAGGTAGCTGAACTTGCCTGGGCCGCCGGCGTAGCAGGCCTGCGGGCAGAAGGCCCGCAGCCACATGAAGTCACCGGCTTCCACTTCTACCCAGTCCTGGTTCAGGCGGTATACCGCCTTGCCTTCCAGCACATACAGGCCGTGCTCCATGACGTGGGTTTCAGCGAACGGGATCACGCCGCCCGGCTGGAAGGTGACGATGTTGACGTGCATGTCGTGGCGCATGTCAGCCATGTCGACGAAGCGGGTGGTGACCCAGCGGCCTTCGGTACCCGGCATTTCGATGACGGTGGCATTGTCGCGGTGGGTGACGAACGACTCCGGCACGGCCAGGCCTTCGACTTTCTGGTAGTGCTTGCGCAGCCAGTGGAAGGTGACGTTGGCCTTGCTGTTGTTGCGCAGGCTCCACTCGGCGCCAGGGGCGAGGAACGCATAGCCGCCCGGGGTCAGGGTGTGGTGCTTGCCTTCGACGGTGATGTCCAGCTCGCCTTCGACGATGAACACCACGGCTTCGGCGTTCGGGTCCAGCTCAGGGCGCTCGCTGCCGCCTTCCGGGGCGACTTCGACGATGTACTGCGAGAAGGTTTCGGCGAAACCGGTCAGCGGGCGGGCGATGACCCACATGCGCATCTTGTCCCAGAACGGCAGGTGGCTGGTGACGATGTCACGCATCACGCCTTTAGGGATGACGGCATAGGCTTCGGTGAACATGGCACGGTCAGTCAGCAGCTCGGTCTGAGCTGGGTGCCCACCGTGGGGGGCGAAGTAGGAGTGGTTCGACATGAGCAGTCTCGACTTGTTGTTCTCTCCCCGTGCCTTGGACCACACCGGCCGGTGCGTGCAGGGGATGTGCGGACAGCATAGGGGGCAGCCCGCGTCATCCACAAATTAAATGTTGAAATACTCGACATTCAGTTACTGAATGCGAACCTGGCGCCCGGCGTGCCCGTCGGGCAGCCGGTCGCCGTGGCCGAACAACTTGTGGCGCAAGGTGCCGTCGGTGTAGTTCAGCGGGTAGCGGCCACGACGCTGCAGCTCCGGCACCAGCAGATCGACGACATTGGCCAGGTCGTCCGGTTGCACGGCATAGGTGAGGTTGAAACCGTCGATGCCGGTCTGGTCGAGCCAGTGTTCCAGCTGGTCGGCAATGTCGCCGGGCGAGCCGACCAGTACCGGGCCACGCCCGCCCAGGCCGACGAATTCGGCGGCTTCGCGCACGCTCCAGCGGCGGTTCGGGTCGGCGGCGGTGAACGCCGCCAGGGCCGCACGACCAGCATCGTTTTCGACGTATTCGATGGGCGCATCGGGGTCGAGGCCGGCGAAATCGATGCCGGTCCAGCCCGAAAGCAGGGCTAGGGCGGCGTCCAGGTCGACGTAGCGGCGGTATTCGGCAAAGCGCGCCTGGGCCTCTTGCGAGGTCGGCGCGACGATCAGCAGCGCCTGGGCATAGATCAGCACCTCGTCCCGCCCACGCCCGGCCACCTCGCTGGCCTGGCGGATGCCGTCGGCGTAGCGGCGCAGCACGGCGGGCGTCGGGCCGCTGATGAACACGCACTCGGCATGCCGGGCGGCGAACTGTTGGCCACGCGCCGAGGCGCCGGCCTGGAACAATACCGGGGTGCGCTGGGGCGAAGGCTGGCACAGGTGCATGCCGGGCACCTGGAAGTGCTCGCCAGCGTGGTGGATGGCGTGCACCTTCGACGGTTCGATGTAGCGTCCGGTCTCGCGATCCAGTTGTACGGCATCGTCTTCCCAGCTCTTTTCCCAGAGCTTGTACAGCACCTGCAGATATTCCTCGGCCAGGTCGTAGCGCTGGTCATGGCCCAGCTGCCGGGCCAGGCCCAGGTTGCGCGCGGCGCTGTCGAGGTAGCCGGTGACGATGTTCCAGCCGACCCGGCCATTGCTCAAATGGTCGAGCGTGGACATGCGCCGGGCAAAGGGATAAGGGTGTTCATACGTCAGCGAAAAGGTGACGCCGAACCCCAGGTGCTCGGTGACCCCGGCCATGGCCGGCACCAGCAGCAGCGGGTCGTTGACCGGCACTTGCACGCCACCGCGCAGGGCGGCTTGTGGGCCACCTTGGTAGACGTCGTAGATGCCCAGCACGTCGGCGATGAACAGCGCATCGAACAACCCGCGCTCCAGCAGGCGCGCGAGGTCGGTCCAGTAGTCCAGGCGGTTGAACGCCACGCTGGTGTTGCGCGGGTGGCGCCACAGCCCCGGGGACTGGTGGCTGGCGGCGTTCATGCTGAAAGCGTTGAAACGGATGTGGCGGGGCATTGCCTTCACTCCCTGGTCACGGCAATACGGAAGCCGGGTAGATTGCATCGGCCACCTGCAACTTGTGCGGGATCAGGCCCAGGCCCTGGAAGGTATCGGCCAGTTTCTGCTGCTCGGCGATGATCTGCGGGGTGATGGCCACGGCGTTATAGTTGCGCCGCTCGCTGGCCACCTCCAGCACATTGGCGCTGATGCCCAGTTGCGGTGCCAGCAGTGCGGCAACTTCGGCGGGCTTGGCGTTGGCCCACTGGCTGACCTTGGCCAACTCGCTGAAGAAGGTTTTCAGCAGCTCGCGGTGCTGGTCGGCGAAGGTGGCGGTAGACAAGTAGAAGGTGCGGTTGTTGGTCAGGCCGCTGCCGTCGCGCAGGTTTTTCAGGCCTGGCTGGCTTTCGGCCGCAGCGAGGAACGGGTCCCACAGGGTGACGGCCTGGACGCTGCCCGATTGCAGGGCGGCGATAGCATCGGCGGCGTTGTTGACGTAGGCCGGGGTGATGTCCTGATAGCTCAAGCCGGCCTGTTCCAGGGCCACCGCCAGCAGGTATTGGGCGTTCCAGCCGCGGCCGGTGGCCACGCGCTTGCCTTTGAGGTCCTGCACTGCGGTGAGATGATCCTGCTCGCGCACCACCAGGCCGATGCCGCGTGGGTAGGGTTGTTCGGCGGCCAGGTAGACCACCGGCTTGCCGGCAGCCTGGGCGAATACCGATGGCGCGTCGGCCGCGTGGCCCAGGTCGATGGCGCCGGTGCTCAGTGCCTCGAGCAGTTGCGGGCCGGCGGCGAACTCGTGCCAGCTGACTTTGACGCCTTGTGGGGCCAGGGCCTTTTCCAGCGCGCCGCTGCCTTTGAGGATGTTGATGCTGTTGAATTTCTGATAACCGATACGCAGGGTCTTGGTGTCTTCGGCGAAGGCGCTGGACCAGGGCAGCAAGCTGCAGGCGACGGTTGCCAGGAGACCGCCGACGAGCAGGCGGCGCAGGGGGGAAAAGGGCATGGGCGACGCTCCTTGAGCAGGATGGGAAACGGTATGCCCAGCCTAAGGAGGTGGCGTATGGCTTTCAATTTTTTAATTCCATTTTGTTAGAATGTTTTGTTCTTTTTATATCCTTTTGTGATTTATTAGTGTTGACGAAATTTTCACATCCTCTTGCTAGGATTCGGGCCCATCACAAGGAGTCCTGTTCATGCCCATCCTGCGCCGGCGCAGTACCCGCATCGCCCTGGCTGCCACTACCGGCCTGGTGGCCGCCACCTTGGGTTTTTTCGCCTGGCAATCGTTCTATCCGGTGCAGGCCGCCAGTGGCTGGCGGGTCGACGTGCTGCACCGCGACGTGGCCAAGGCCGCGTCGTTGCTGCCCCAGGCTGACGGCAGCCTGCTGGTCAGTCGCGAGCTGGATGACAACAAAGGCAGTATTCTCAAGATCACCGCCAGCGGCGACCGCGTGGTCCTGATCGACAACCTGTCCAAGCCCGACGGCATGGTCGCGGCGCAAGGTGGCTGGGTGTTCAGCCAGGAAGGGGGCCGGGCTCCGGTCAGCCTGTCCCGCGATGGCCAAGTCACCCGCCTGTTCGACGGCGACAGCGTGCAAGGGCTGTGGAACGATGGCGATCACCTGTATGCCATCGAAGACCGCAAGGGCAATGGGCGCCTGATGCGTTATGAGTGGGCCAGCGGCCAGCTTGACGTACTGCGCTCGGGGCTGACCGAAACCGAGGGCCTGACCCGTTGCGCCGACGGCCGCCTGCTGTACACCGAGAAGGGCACCGGCATCGTTCGTGCATTATCCGAGGACGGTAGGGACCCGGTGGTGGTAAAGGGCCTGCGCCATCCGACCTTCCTGATGTGCGACCAGCGGGGCCTGTGGATCAGCGAAGACAATACCCATCGCGCACGATTGTTACGAGTGGACGCCGATGGCACCCAGCACGTGGTGCTGACCTTCCTCAAGGCGCCGCAGTCGATCATCGCCGATGGCAAGGGCGGCTACCTGCTCGCCGAAGGGGGGCGCGATCGCATACTGCAGCTGAGCCCGTCCGTGGACCAGGCCACAGCCCAGCGTTAACGGGGGCGAGGGCCCGGGTGTGAAAGGGTGGGATCAGGCTACTCCGCAATCATCAGCAATGACTGCGGCAGCGGGCTCTGCGGATGCTGCGGCTCCTGCAGGCTCAGCAACCGGAATCCCGCCATGTCCAGGGCATTCAGCCAGCTGGCCAAGGTCCGGAAGTACCACGGCATCGGCTGCCAGTCCCCGGCAAACCCGGCAAACGACTCCTCGCGCCAGCCGTCCTGATAGTTCCCGCCGGCCACGCTCCAGGGGTGCAAGGTCTGGATAACCAGCACGCCACCGGGCGCCAGCCGTGCTTTCATCGCCGCCAGCAAGGGGATGATGTCTTGTTGCAACAGGGCGAAATTGGCGCAGATCAGCGCGTAGCCGTGGCCGATATCCACTTCACCTGCGGCGAGCTGCGCATAGCTGGCCTGGTGCACGGGCGTCGAGCCTGCGGCCCGCGCAGCCTCGACCAACCCGACGTCGCCATCTACGCCAGTCACTTCGATGCCGCGAGCAGCCAGCGCCCGCAGCAACCAGCCTTCGCCGCAACCCAGGTCCAGCACCCGCTCAGGCTGACGACCGAGGATCGCCAGCAAAATTGCTGAGTCGGTGACCTGCCGGCGGCTTTCGATGACGCCGCCACGCACCGCTTCTATCCACGCCTGGGCATTGTGCTGCCAACTGTGCAGCAGGGCGTCTTCGGGGTTGGGCATGTCGCTGATCCTGAGCAGTGGCACTGCTCAAGCATAGGCGTTCACCGTCGCCTTGTCCGAGGGGGACCGAGCGGGCGCCTGGAGCGCTTCGCGCCCATAGAAGCCCAGGGCGGTGGCCCAGGTGGTCAGCCACACGAAGATGCCGGCCCAGAAGGTATGCGACATGTAGTGCCAGCCCTGCAGCACGCGGGTGGTGCCGTAGACGAAGCCGATCAGCAGGATGGCCACCAGCAGCTTGCGCGCATGCTGCCAGCGGTAACGCAGCGCCACGAAGTACAGCGCCAGCAGGGTGAAGCCGCTGGACGCGTGGCCGCCCGGCCAGCAACGGCCTTCACCGGCCTTGCTGAACCAACTGAACTGCTCGTACCACTCCACGCGCGCCTCTGGGCCACCGTAGAGGGTGGTTTCCACCGGGCAATACACACTGGTGTGGCTTTTCAGATAGTGAATGACCGTGGTGCACAGGGCAAATGCCACCACCACGAACAGAAAGTCGCGGCGATGACGGTGGGTGAAACGCAGCACCGGGCTGATTCTGACGGCATTCAGGCCACGGGTGACCATTGCGTCGGGGTGGTTGGCCAGGCGCGGCCAGATGAACGACAGCAGCGAACCGATAATCGCCGCCTCACCGGTCCAGTTCGGCAGCACGCGTGGCCATTTGTGGGTCACTTTTTCGAACAGCTGGTCATGCAGCAGCGGGAATTGCCCGCTGACGGGATCGAGCAACAGGTTGCTGATCCAGCGGTCGAGTTCGGTGAGGTCGAACAGCAGGAACGTGATCACTGCCAGCAGCAGCGGCAATAGCAAATTGTTGACGTAGAACGCGGTGCGTGGAGAAACGGGCATGCTTACATCCCTGTGCTGCTGTTGAGTGTCTGCCATTGGTTGGCGTTGAGTTGCCCGAGCAAGTGGGCCTTGCCGTTGCTGTCTTTGCTGACGAACAGTGCACTGGCATAGCCAGCAACCCGTTCGCCGCCTGCGACGCGCAGCTGCCGCTCGAGGTGGTCGATGCAGCCGCTGTGGGTGATCAGCACCAGGTTGTGACCCTCGCGCTTGTGAGCCAGGGCAGCGTTGGCAAAGGTACTGTCACAGCGTGCCAGCCAGTCCTGGGTTTCGATGGCTTTGCCAAACACGGCTGATGCCGTCTGCTGGGTGCGCACCTCCGGGCTGCTGAGGATATCGGCGTCGGCCAGGCCCAGGTGGCGGATGCCCTCGCCAACGGCGGTCGCGGCCTGGCTGCCCTCCACGGTGATGCCGGCAGGGTCGCCAAGGCAGGCATGGTTGGAGCGGTCGCAGCGTTCGGCATGACGGATCAGGACTATCACCTGGTCGCTGTTCCAGGCGCTGTAGACGCCGTGCTCGCTCATCAGCTGCGCGCTGCCCAGGTTGCTGACATGCGGACGAAGCACATGCCAAAGGCCGAACGCCGTGAAGGCCAGCACCACGGCCAGCAGCCAGGCAGCCGGCAGCTGACGGCCTTTGAGGCGCACAAGGCGCGGGTGCGTCGCAATTACATTTTCCAGCATGCTGCCACTCCGGGGACAAGGCTGGCTGCACCTTATCCTCGGCTTTGTGGCCCGTTAGTGAAGCGGATGTGAAAATTGTCTTAGCCCACACGCTGGCCCACGCCGAGGATTTTTTCCGCAGGTTGCGGCAGCTTGTGATGCACACGGTATGATTCGCGCCCGCAACTGGAGCCCACCATGGCCAAAGACATCGAAAACCCCTGCGTCGCGCTGTGCCAGCTCAACAGCGAGTTGTGCGTGAGCTGCGGCCGCACCCGTGAAGAAATCCGCAAGTGGCGCGGCATGAAGCGCCCGGAGAAGATGGCCACCGTGCAACGCGCGGCCACGCGAATGAAGGCCATCAGCAAGAAGAACGCCAAGCGCCAGGGTAACGACTGAAGCCGCTGGACTGTGTAAGATGCAGGCTTCGCAACGTTCGTGAGCTTGCCGTATGGATACCCACTCGCTTCTTGCCTTCACCCTGGTCGCTGCAATCGCCATCGCCAGCCCGGGGCCTGCCACGCTGATGGCCATCAACAACAGTATCAACCATGGCCAGCGCAGTACCCTGTGGTCGTCGCTGGGCAATGGCACGGGCCTGTTCTGCCTGTCGGCGGCAGCCATGCTCGGGCTCGGCGCTTTGTTGGCCAGTTCCGAAATGCTGTTCAACGCGGTCAAGCTGATCGGTGCTGGCTACCTGTTCTACCTCGGTGCCCGACAGTTGCTCAAGAAAGGCCCGATGCTGGTCGACCAGGCGGCAGCGAAGGTGAGCAAGCCGACTCCCCTGAAGTTGTACAAGTCGGCGTTCCTGACCGCCGTCACCAACCCCAAGGCAACCATGTTCTTCACCGCGCTGTTCCCGCAGTTCATCGACCAGGGCACGGCGTTGCTGCCGCAGTTTCTGACCCTGACCGGGATCTTCGTGGCGTTGTCGCTGATCTCGTTGACCCTGTATGCGGCGCTGGCGTCGCGGGCCAAGGGCGTGCTCACCCGGCCGGCGCTGTCGCGCTGGGTAAGCCGGGTAGTCGGCACGACCTTCATCGGCTTTGGTGCGGCGATTCTCACCATGCGCCGCCAGGCCGCTTCGGCGCCACTCTAGTCCCTGCGTGTCGCCTACTTCAACGGAATGTAAACGTCGGTTTGCCACTGCTCCAGCGGTGTCTCGGGGTAGACACTCAGGTAATGGAAAAACAACGGGTGGTCGCGCAGCTCTTCGTTGCTCGAGGGTAGCCAGTCGCGGTAAAGCGGGTAGAGGGTTTCGCCGATGTAGTCAGGCGAGCCTGCATGGCGAATGACGGCACATCGCCCGGCAGGGATGACCCGCTCCTGCACGCTGAAGGTATTGGGCATTATGGCTTCAGCTATCTCGCCACAGATCGCGAAGTGGAAATCGTCTTGCGCAACGGTGTCGGGGTTGTTGTACGGAATGCCGAAGGTGCGGCTCTGGGCTACCGGCGACTGACCGCTGTGCAGGCGCCATTGGCGAAAGCGTTCGACGCTTTCGCCGAGCAGGCCCGGTGCGCCATGGTGTTCGAGTGCCGCCACGCGGGTTTCGGCAAATTCCACGATTCGTATCTGCATGCTGATGCTCCTGGACAAGTGAGGGACCACGAATACCGCACTCCAGGCCTGCCAGTTCGGGGCTTTGGCAAACACACTGGGCGCCCTGCCGAAAGCCCGCTTGAACGCCCTGGAAAACGCTTCGGGGCTTTCGAAACCCGCTGCGAATGCGACTTCCAGCACAGGGGTTGCAGGCGAGGCGACCAGTTGATGTGCCGCGCGCCGAAGCCGAATCAGCTGTACATACCGCGAAACGGGAATGCCTATGTACGCGGAGAACTGCCGATGAAAGTGATACGTCGAGAAGTTGGCGATCCGGCTCAGGGCGTTCACTGACAGGTCGCCTTCGAGATGGCTGTCGATGTAGGCGAGCACGGCTTCGAACCGTCTGGCGTAGGCGGGGCTGGGCTGTATGTCAGTCAACGTACGGAGTCTCTGGAAGTGCGGTGAGCACTAGCATCTGCCGATCAGCCCTTGTCGTGCCTAGCCGTGATTGCTCTATCGGCACTTGCCTGGGTTCAGGCTTGCACGGCAGGGGTATCGGCGCCGGCAGCGGCCTGTGCCTCGGCATCCAGCTTCGCCCGGTCGGCCTTGCTGATGTACTTGGGCTTGTTGCTCTTGGGCGCCAGCTTGGCATTGGCCTTTTTCTGGTGGGCCTTGAGCAGCTGTTTGAGTTTCTTCTGGCGGTTCATTGTCCATCTCTGATGTGCAGCGTAGGTCGCGCATTGTACCTCGGGAACTTCAGGCTGCGGGCCCGGTCTGTGGCCTCTCGCCAAATTCACCTGACGCTCCTCCGAGTGCCCACTCCCATGCCAAACCAGCGCCTGCTGTCAGCACTGTTCCTGTTGTTCAGCACCATTGCCTGCCAAGTGGTGCAGGCGGGTTCATACTCGGCACCGGCACGCAGCAACAACGCCTCGACCCAGCTGATCGAGCGCGCTTCGCGCCAGTATGAAGAAGGCAGGCTGGACCAGGCCGCCGCCACGCTGGAGCGCGCCCTGCAGATCCAGCCAGGCAACCCGGCCACGCTGCACTATCTGGGCGTGCTGCGCCTGGAGCAGGGGCAGTATGAACAGGCCGAAGTGCTGGCGGTGCGTTCCAACCAGCGGGTTGGCGGCAACAGCGCCCTGCGCAATCGCAACTACCAACTGATCCAGGCTGCACATAAGGCCAGAAGCGCTGGCAGGGTGGTCGTGACCGGCCAGGCAAGGTGACACGCGCGGATCAGCCAAGCCTGGCGCCATTGGATTGATGAATTTTGTTCCTTCCATATATGAGAATTGGCCATTAATTGACGGTAATGGAATGAATAAACTGGGCGGCCACCCACCGGAGCCTCCCAATGTCTGCTTACGAAACAACCGCTCAGGTTGCTTCCTCTCCCAGGAGTGCAGGAATCAGCATCGCGATCCTGGCCTTTTCCGCCTTTCTTATCGTTACCACCGAATTCCTCATCGTAGGGCTGCTTCCCGCGCTGGCCAGGGACCTGAACATTTCAATCGCCATGGCCGGGCAACTGGTGACGCTGTTCGCCTTCACCGTGATGGTGTCCGGTCCGCCGCTGACGGCGGCGCTGTCACACCTGCCGCGAAAAAAACTGTTCATCGGCATCTTGCTGCTGTTCGCCGCGGCCAACGCGGTGGCCGCCGCCTCAAGCAGCTTCTGGCTGCTTGCCGTGGCCCGTGTCGTGCCTGCCTTGGCTTTGCCGGTGTTCTGGGGCACAGCCAGCGAGACCGCCGGGCAACTGGCCGGGCCGCAGCGGGCGGGGCAGGCTATTTCACGGGTGTACCTGGGGATATCGGCGGCCATGTTGCTAGGCATCCCGCTGGGTACCGTGGCGGCCAGTGCGATCGGCTGGAGAGGGGCTTTCTGGCTGCTCGCCGGGCTGTCGTTGCTCATGGCGGCGGCCATGTGGATCTACATGCCGAGCGTGGCGCGCACGGCCAAGGTGGATTTCCTTCAGCAGGCACGGATTTTCAAGGAACCGCGTTTCCTGGCCAACGTACTGCTTTCGGTGGTGGTGTTCAGTGCCATGTTCATCGCCTACACCTACCTGGCCGACATCCTCGAGCGTGTCGCGGGCGTGGCACCTGCTGATGTTGGCTGGTGGATGATGGGCTTTGGCGCCATTGGCCTGGTGGGTAACTGGATGGGTGGCAAGGCAGTCGACCAGTCGCCGATCAAAGCCACCATCGGCTTTCTCGCGTTGCTTGCGCTGGGCATGGCCGTGGCCGTTCCGCTGGCTCAAGATGGCTGGCTGTTCTGTGTTGCGCTTGGGCTGTGGGGCATCGCCAATACAGCGCTTTACCCGGTCAGCCAGGTGCGGGTCATGCATTCGGTCAGCCACGCACAGGCGCTGGCGGGCACCAGCAATGTCTCGGCGGCCAATGCCGGCATTGGAGTGGGTGCGATCGTCGGCGGCATGACCGTGTCGAACCTCGGCGTCGGCTACCTCGGCTATGTGGCTGCAGCTGTTGCGCTGTTCGCGATGCTGCTGGCGCTGGTCATTCTCCGCCTTGAGCGTTAGGGCAGGGCGGTCAGCTGTCACCACGCCGGCTGCCATGGGGCGTCAGCCGCGGCAGCAAGTAGTCCAGCAGTGCGCGGACCTTGGGCTGGTTCTCGCGGCTTTTCAGCCAGACCAGGTTCATGGGCAGGCCGTCCGTTGCCAGTTCTGGCAGCACCTCGACCAGCGTGCCTTGGTCGAGGTGCCGTTGGGTCAGCCAGGTCGGCAGCTGGCCAATGCCATGCCCGGCGAGCACAGCGGCCACTTCACCCTCGCCATCGCCGACTGCGATGCGTGCCTGCGGCGTACGCCGCTCCATCTCTCCCGGCTGCCGGCCTTTGAAGAACCACGGGCTGACCTGGCCGTCGCCGTGCCCATAGCCGACGCAGTGATGCTGATCGAGATCATCTTCGCTTTGCGGGGTGCCGTGCTGCGCAAGGTAGCCGGGTGAGGCGCAGAAGATCAGGCGCTGGGCGCCGAAATACTGATGGCCAAGGCTGGCTGGCCAGGCATCCGCGCCGCCGATGCGCACGACGATGTCGATGCCTTCGTGCTGCGGGTCGATAAAGCGGTCGGTAAACGAGATGTGCGGTCGCAGCAACGGATGCTGGTGGATGAAATCCAGGATCAGCGGCAGCACATGCAACCGGCCATACGAGGCTGGCAAATCGATCCGCACCTTGCCGTGAGGCTCGTCGCCCTCGGCGCTGAGCGCATGCTCGACCTGCTCCAGGTCGGCCAGTACCGACGTACAGGTGCGGTAGAACGTGATACCCGCCTCGGTCAGCGCCAAGGTGCGGGTGGTACGGTTGAACAGCCGTACCCCAAGGCGTTCCTCCAGGCGCGCGACACTCTTGCTCACAGCCGACCCCGTGAGGTTCAGCCGTTCGGCCGCGGCAGTGAAGCTGCCCAGGTCAGCGACCGCGACAAAGACGTCGAGACCCTTCAATCGTTCAGATGAAAACATTCGCGTCCCCGGTTGAGCGCCATGGAACAGGAATTGCTGGCAATGCTGTAAAGCTGACCAGGCGGGGGATACGCCCATGCTCGTGGAAGACCACTGCTTCATGTTCCTCGTGGTGATGATCGTGCTGGCCGTGGATGCGGTGGCGCTCACCCTTTATTGGCGCAGCAAACCCTGACCCAGCCTCGGGGGCAGGATACCCCCTGGTCGGGGCCTTTGCGATGAATGATCGACTGGCACCGCTTCCAAACCTGCGGTGACGGCGGTAGCCTCGGTAGACCTTCGCCGATAGAAATTCCATTCCCATGCCTGCTGGTTTTCCCGGGTTGCCGTCACTCAATGCGCTGCGTGTGTTCGAAGTGGTGGCGCGTCAGTTGAACTTCCGCCTCGCCGCCGAGGAGCTGGGCGTGACCCAGGCGGCTGTCGCCCAGCAGGTGCGCGGGCTGGAAGCCAGCCTGCAGGTACGCCTGTTCGAGCGTCTGCCGCGGGGCGTCAGGCTGACCGATGCCGGGCGTGGCTATGCCGCGAGTATCCGCAGCGCCTTGGGCATGATCGACGAAGCCACCCGGCTGCTGCGCCCGGCGCCTTCGCAGCTCACGGTCAGCGTGACGCCTACCTTTGCTTCGAAGTGGCTGATTCCAAGGCTCGGCCACTTCGCCGAGGCCTACCCCGACATCGATCTGCGCCTGCTGGCCAGCGAACGCCTCGCACACTTCCATACCGATGGCGTCGACATCGCCGTGCGCTACGGCCAGCCGCCATTCGCTGGCGGGCTGAACGCAGAGCTGCTGATGGAGCAGCGCATCGTCGCGGTGGCGAGCCCGGCACTGGTGGCTGAAATGGGCAGGCCAGACAGCTTTGCCGCGTTGCAGCGATACGTCGCCTTGCACGATGGGCACAACTTCTGGCCGCAGTTCACCGCCGCCTTGTTCCCAGCGCATCCGAAGCCGACGGCCAAGAGTGTGCGCTTCAACCAGACATCGCTGGCCATCGATGCTGCCGTCGGCGGGCAGGGTGTAGCACTCGCCAGCCATGCCTTCGTCAAGGACGACATCGCAGCAGGCAGGCTGCAACAGGTGTTTGCTCAGCAGCTGCGGCTGGACAAGGCCTTCTACCTGGTCTGGCCACGCAAGACGCAGGAGGCGCCAGCGCTGGGCTTTGTCAGAGCGTGGCTGAAAAGCCAGATAGGCGATAGTTAATCTACTGCATGCGCAAATCTTGACTGCCTCCCTCGATCAGTGGGTCGCTGCTAGTGTGATGGGACTCGCAACCGCACAGTTCCATTACCCCAGGAGGCAACATGTCTGTAGAAAAAGTGGCAATCATCACCGCCGGTGGCAGCGGCATGGGCGCAGCAGCGGCACGTCGCCTGGCCGCTGACGGGTTCAAGGTTGGCATCCTGTCCTCATCGGGCAAGGGCGAGGCGCTGGCCGCCGAGCTTGGCGGCATTGGCGTCACTGGCAGCAACCAGTCGGTCGAGGACCTGCAGCGCCTGGTAGAGGCCGTGGTCGAGCAATGGGGGCGCATCGACGTGCTGGTCAACAGCGCCGGCCACGGCCCGCGCGCACCCATCCTGGAAATCAGCGACGAGGACTGGCACAAGGGCATGGACACCTACCTGCTCAATGTCATCCGCCCGACGCGGCTGGTGACGCCTCATATGCAGAAACAACAGGGCGGGGTAATCATCAACATCTCCACCGCCTGGGCGTTCGAGCCGGTTGACCTGTTTCCTACATCGGCTGTGTTCCGTTCAGGCCTGGCCGCCTTCACCAAGATTTTCGCCGACAGTTTCGCCGGGGATAATGTGCGCATGAACAACGTGCTCCCCGGCTGGATCGACAGCCTGCCGGCCACCGAGCAGCGCCGCGACAGCGTGCCGCTCAAGCGCTACGGTACCAGCGAGGAAATCGCCGCCACCATCGCCTTCCTCGCCAGCGATGGCGCTGCCTATATCACCGGGCAGAACATCAAGGTGGATGGTGGCGTGACGCGCAGCGTCTGAGCAGGTTGTTTTGGGTGTGGCCGGGAGGTGTTCGCCATGGCGCTACATCCCTTGCGCATACACCTATAAGCCCAGATACCGATTTTACGTTTTGCGACAAATTTTTTACGTTTGTCGTTATAACGTTACGCCGCTCGTCAGCGGTGGCCGTCAGCGCCCTCGGCTCATGACTGGCAAAGCCTGGTATTCCTGGAGTCTTAATGAGAGTCGATCTAGACACTGAGGCCGCCGACCTCGATGCTTACCCGCGATTTCAGCGTGCGACGGTCCATGCGCGCACGTTGAGGCAATTGATGTACCTGGCGCTGGCGGTTGCGCTGCTGCTGGCGCTTGTGCAGGGGCTGATCGGCATTTTCAGCCCTGACTCGCACTGGCGCGTCCTGCTGGCGGTCAACAGCGCGGTGTTGCTGCTGTTGGCGGGCGCCGCGCAGTCGGCGTGGCAGGTGGCCAGCTGGCGCGCGACCGCCATGGGCCAGGTGCCGGCCCCGCTGCTGTTCTGGCGCACAGCCAGCGAAAGCGTCGAGCCCGAGTCGCTCAGCCGCTTCGATCGCTGGTGCCGGCAAATGGCCGATGCCTGCCGACGGCAATGGCGCAGGCTCGGTGCAGAAGCCCCCTGGCTGATTGGCCTGGCGTGCCTGGCACTGCTGCTGGTGACGGGGAGCTGGCGCTTCGACCTGCCGACACCGACGGCGGCAGGGCAGGTGACCTGGGTTGCCATCGGCCTGTTGGCCGTTTTTGCGTTCTGCCTGGTCGTGCTCGAACGCCACCTGATGGCTGAAAGCGAGGCGACCTGGCCCGAAGCCGCAGCGCTTGCCGCTAGCTTGCGGCTGGTCATCGCTGTGCAGGTACTGAGCATTGCCTGCCTGGTCTGTGTTGACGGCGAGCGCCTGTGGCCGGCCCGTGTGGCCGTGCTGATCGGCCTGTTGCCCGGCCTGGCAGCGCTCGAACTGCTGACCCGGGCAGTGCTGGCCATGTTCCGCCCTTCGCGCCCGGGTGAAGAGCCGGCGCTGGTGGCGCGCAGTCTTGCGGGCGACTTGCTGCAATGGCCGCCGCGGCCATTGGCCGTGTTGCAGGATGAACTGCATGAGCGCCTGGGCATCGACCTGCGCCAGGTATGGGCTTTCGCTTTCATGCGCCGGGCGTTCCTGCCGGTGGCCGCGCTGGTGGCCTTGGTCGGCTGGTTGCTGACCGGCATTATCGAGGTGCCGACCAACAATCGCGGCGTCTACGAACGCTTTGGCAACCCTGTGGCGGTGTATCCCCCTGGCCTGCATGTCGGCTTGCCATGGCCGTTTGGCAAGGTGTTGCAGGTGGACAACAGCATCGTCCATGAACTGGCGACCACGACGGCCGAGGGCGTCAGCGAACCCTTGGCCGCTGCCGATGGTGCGCCGCCGACAACCGCCAACCGGCTGTGGGACGCCACCCACCTGAGCGAGAATTCGCAAGTCATCGCCGGTGCCGATGGCGGGCGTCAGGGCTTCCAGATCGTCAACATGGATGTGCGCTTCATCTACCGCATCGGCCTGAGCGACGCAGCCGCGCTGGCGGCGGCCTATCACACGGCGAATGTCGAGCAACTGCTGCGCAGCGTCGCCAATCGGGTGCTGGTCCATGATTTTGCCAGTCGCTCGCTGGATGGCCTGCTAGGGGCCGAACGTGCCGAACTTGGCCGTGACATCGGTCGTGCGGTGCAGGCCGACCTCGACCGTATGGACACCGGGGTGGAGCTGCTGGCGACCTCGGTGGAGGCGATCCACCCGCCAGCCGGTGCGGCCAACGCCTATCATGCCGTGCAGGCCGCGCAGATCACCGCCCAGGCGTTGGTCGCCCGTGACCGTGGTCGGGCTGCACAGAAGCTTGACGAAGCCCGCCAGAGCGCCACGTCGTTGACCGACAAGGCCGTGGCCGACGCCCATGAAACCCAGACCAGCGCCGACACTGCCGCGCTGCGCTTCGACGCCGAGCATACCGCCTGGCGGCATGCAGGCCAGGCGTTCATCCTGGAACAGTACCTGGAGCGGCTGTCCCAAGGCATGGCGCACTCGAGCAGCCTGATCATCGATCACCGGCTGGCGGCAAACCAGGCACCGACCCTGGACCTGCGCAGCTTTGCCGTACCCATCGACCCTTCGCAACCGAAACCCGCATCCGGCCGTACCCAGGAGCGTAACCCGTGAGTTCCCATACCGCACATGGTCATGACCACGACCACGACCACGACCACGATCACCATCACCATCGAGATCATGTTGAGACCCCCGACCGTGCCCGGCCCGCCTGGGTACGGATCGGGGTAGCGTTGCTGCTGGTCTTGATCATGGCCGCAACGGCCTGTCTGGTGCAGGTTCGTGTCGGCGAAGCAACGGTCATCACGCGCTTCGGCAACCCGTCGCGGGTGCTCATCGAGCCCGGGCTCAACTGGCGTTGGCCCGTGCCGTTCGAGGCTGCGGTACCGGTCGACCTGCGCCTGCGCACTACCTCCAGCGGGCTGCAGGATGTCGGCACGCGGGATGGCCTGCGCATCATCGTGCAGGCCTATGTCGCCTGGCAGGTGGCAGCGGATCCGCAGAGCATCCAGCTGTTCATGCGCGCGGTGCAGAACCAGCCCGACGAGGCGGCGCGGCAGATCCGCACCCTGGTCGGTTCGGCCCTGGAAACCACGGCCAGCGGTTTCGAACTGGCCGACCTGGTCAACGTCGATGCCAGCCGGGTGCGCATCGATGCTTTCGAGCAGCGCCTGCGCGAGCAGATCGAGCAGCAACTGATCACCAGCTATGGCGTACGCGTGGTGCAGGTGGGCATCGAGCGCCTGACCTTGCCCAAGGTCACCCTCGAAGCCACCGTCGACCGCATGCGCGCCGAGCGCGAGACCATCGCCACCGAACGCACGGCCGAAGGCAAACGAAAAGCGGCCGAGATCCAGTCGGCCGCCGAGCGTGATGCGCGCATCCTGCAGGCCGATGCCAGCGTGAAGGCCGCGCAGATCCAGGCACAATCGCAGGTGCAGGCCGCGGACATCTACGCCAAGGCCTATGCCGGTGCGCCGCAGCTGTACACCTTGCTGCGTTCGCTCGACACCCTCGGGTCGGTCATCAACCCCGGCACGAAGCTGGTGCTGCGCACCGACGCGGCACCGTTCCGCGCGCTGGTTGAGGGGCCTGTGCAGCCTGCGGGGGTTGACCATGGCCGGCCGTGAGCCATTGTCGGGCGGGCTGCCCGCCGGCCCCTGGCTGCAATCCGGGCGCATCGGTTTCGTGGCGCTGTATGGGGTGGCGTTGTTGGCGGCGGTGGGATGGCTGTTCGGCAATGTGCGTCAGATAGGGCCGGAAAACCGTGCGGTGGTGTTGCGCCTGGGAGCCGAGGAGCGCATCCAGAATGCAGGCTTGCTGCTGGCCTGGCCCGAGCCCTTCGAGCAGGTGGTGATGTTGCCCTCGGCAGCGCGGGTCAGCGAACGCCGGGTGGAGCTGCTGCTGCGCTCGGAACTTGCACAGAAGTCCGACAAGGACGGCACGTTGGCCAGCGATGCCACGGCGGGCTCCGGTTACCTGCTGACTGGCGATGCCGGGGCGGTGCAGCTGGACGTCCGGGTGTTCTATACCGTCAGCGATCCCTACGCCTATGCGCGCCAGGGGCAGCATGTGGAGCCCGCGCTGGACCGCCTGGTGGAGCGCAATGCGGTGCAAATCTGCGCTTCGCGCGACATGGACGCGATCCTGGTCGCGCGCCCTGAGCTGGTTGGCGCGGATGCCGGGCTGGCCAGCCAGCGTGAGCGTCTGCGTGGCGACCTGCAACAGGGCATAAACGCTAGCCTTGCCCGGCTGCGTTCGGCCGGTGCCAGCCTGGGAGTCGAGGTGGTGCGGGTCGACATCCAGTCGTCGCTGCCATGGTCGGCCGTCAGCGCCTTCAATGCGGTGCTCACCGCCAGCCAGCAGGCCGAGCAGGCAGTGGCCAAGGCCCGTAATGATGCTGCGCGGCAACTGCAGCAGGCCACCCAGGCCGCCGACCGCACCGTGCAAGTGGCCCAGGCCGAAGCCAGCGAGCGGCTGTCCCGCGCCCAGGCCGCCACCGCGACGATCGTTGGCCTGGCCCAGCAGCAGGATCCGCAATTGCTGCTGCGGCTCTACCGCGAGCGGGTACCGGCGATACTGGCGCGCGCCGGCTCGGTCACCACCGTCAACAAGGATGACACCGGGCACATGATCCTGCAGGGGCCAGCGCAATGAGTTCGACGCTTTATTCCCATTTCTGGAGCGGCTCGCGATGAGTACTCATCATTGTCATGGTCACGGGCACCATCACCACGCCCATACTCACCTCACCTCCGGTTTGCTGTCGCAGGCCGAGCAGCGCTCAGCCGCACGCCAGTTGAGCCTGGCGATGCTGGCCCTGGGGTTGCTGGCACTGGGGCTGGCCTGGCGCTGGCTGGCGCCGACCCAGGAGGGGATCAGCCAGTTGCTGCTCGGCGGCGCCTCGTTGCTGGTTGCCGTCCCGGTATTGCGCTCGGCCTGGTACAGCCTGCTGCACCCCAGCCTGCATGGCCTCACCGATCAACTGATCGCCCTGGCCATGCTGGGCGCCTGGGCGACCGGCGACCTGGCCACGGCGGCGCTGCTGCCGATCATCATGATCTTCGGTCACATGCTCGAAGAGCGCAGTGTGCTGGGTTCGCAAGAGGCCATTGCCGCGTTGGGGCAACTGACCCGCAGCCATGCGCGGCTGATCGATGCCGATGGCCAGGTGCGCGAGGTCGATAATGCCAGCCTCAAGCCAGGCGACCAGGTCGAGGTGCGCGCCGGTGACCGTGTGCCGGCCGACGGCCGCGTCCTGCAAGGCCAGGCCAGCCTGGATACCGCGCCGATCACTGGTGAGGCGGTGCCGCTGGAAGTCGCCAGTGGCATGGATATCCACGGTGGTTCGATCAACCTGGATGGGTTGCTGCGGGTAGAAGTCACCCGGGTGGGCGATGATTCCACCTTGGGCAAGGTCATCGCCCTGATGCAGCGCGCCGAGCAGGCCAAGCCGCCCATCACCCGGCTGCTCGAACGCCACGCCGGGCGCTACCTGGTGCTGGTCTTGCTGATTGCCGCCGTGACCTGGTTCATCACCCGCGATGCCCAGGCCATGCTGGCCGTGCTGGTGGCTGCCTGCCCGTGCGCGCTGGTGCTGTCGGCGCCGGCGACAGCGGTGGCGGGGATAGCCGTCGCTGCCCGGCATGGCATCCTGATCCGCGGTTCGGCCTTCCTCGAGGAACTGGCCGACCTGTCGTCACTGGTGATCGACAAGACCGGCACGCTGACCTACGGCGACCTGCGTCTGCGCAGTGTGGTCGGTACTGCGGCGACCGTGCCGCAGGGCGAAATCGTCAAGCTCGCGGCCAGCCTTGGCGCCGCCAGCAGCCACCCGGTCAGCCGCGCCCTGGCGGCGCTGGTACCCCATGAGCAGCACCTGGCGCTGCTGGACATCCAGGAACGCCAGGGCTTTGGTGTGGTGGCGCACACGGTCGAGGGTGAAGCGGCTCTGGGCCGCCCGGAGCTGTTCCGCCAGCTCGGTCTGCAGGTGCCGCCCGTGCCCGAGCATGACGGCCCGATTGCCGGCCTGGCGCGAAACGGGCAGTTCCTCGCCTGGCTGCTGCTGGCCGACAACCTGCGGGCAGAGTCTGCCGAGGCCATGCAGCAGCTGCGCGAGCTCGGCCTGCAGCGCCAGTTGCTGCTGACCGGCGACCGTAGCCGTGTCGCCGAAGCCATTGCCGAGCAGGTCGGCATGACGCGCGTGGTGGCCGAAGCGCTGCCGGAAGACAAGATGCACCACGTCAACCAGGAGCTGCAGCTGGGCTTCCGCCCGTTGGTGGTGGGGGACGGCATCAATGATTCGCTGGCGCTGAAGGCCGGTGTGGTCGGGGTGGCCATGGGGGCTAACGGTGCCGACATTGCCCTGGCTGCGGCGGATATCGTGCTGATCAACGGCGACCTGCGGCGCCTGGCCACCTGCATTCGCCTCAGCCGCCAGTGCCGCCGCACGCTGCAGGTGAATGTACTGATCGGCCTGGGTTGGACCTTGGCGATTGTGGTAGCCGCCGCGTTCGGCCTGCTGGGTGCAGCCGGTGCGATGATCGCCGCGCTGCTGCACAACCTCAGTACGCTGTTGGTGCTGACCAACGCCGGGCGCCTGTTGCGTTATGACGAACGGCTCGGGCCGAGCAACGCGGTGCCGGCACTGAAGCCCTAGCCCTAAGCGCACGGCACGCAACATCTGTTCGGTCACCGAACACAAACCGTATGGGCGCGCTCAAGCCTGCGGCGGCGACTCCGATAGCTGCTGACCCACCGTCGAAACCTCGACCCGAAGTGGCGTCAACCAGCACAAAAGGAGTACCGCACGCATGTTTGCCGACCTGAAGATCCGTACCGGAATGTTCTGGGTGCTGTTGTTGTTCAGCCTGACCTTGTTGTTTTCCACCGTCAGTGCCTGGCGGGCGGCGCTGGGCAGCGACGAGCAGATCACCGAGCTGGATCGGACCGCGCACCAGTCGGACCGGCTGAACAATGCCCTGCTGATGGCGATCCGCTCCAGTGCCAACGTGTCTTCGGGCTTCATCGAGCAGCTGGGTGGCCACGACGAGAGTGCGAACAAGCGCATGGCGATGTCGGTCGAGCTGAACGACAAGAGCCAGAAGCTGGTCGACGAGTTCGTCGAAAACACCCGCGAGCCGGCGCTGCACGCAGTGGCCAGCGAGCTGCAAGCCACCTTTGCCGAGTACGCCAGGGCGGTAGACGGGCAGCGCGAAGCCACGCGGCAACGCTCGCTGGAGCAGTATTTCAGGGTCAATACCGATGCTGGCAATGCCATGGGCCGGTTGCAGGCGCTGCGCCAGCAACTGGTTGCAGCCTTGACCGAGCGCGGGCAGCAGATCATGCAGGAATCCGACCGTCGCCTGGAGCGTGCGCAACAGCTGAGCCTGGGGTTGTTGGCGGTGACATTGTTGCTTGCCGGCCTGTGCTGGGCCTTCATCGCCCAGCGTGTGCTGCACCCATTGCGTGAAGCGGGCCGGCACTTCCAGCGCATTGCCAGTGGCGACCTGAGCGTGCCGGTGCAGGCTCAGCAACGCAACGAGATCGGCCAGCTGTTCCATGAACTGGAGCGTATGCAGCAGAGCCAGCGCGATACCTTGGGCAAGATCAGCAGTTGCACCCGGCAGCTGGCCGACGCGGCGCAAGCGTTGAATGCCGTCACCGAGGAAAGCGCCAACAACCTGCGCCAGCAGGGCCAGGAGCTGGAACAGGCGGCCACCGCCGTCACCGAAATGACCACGGCGGTGGAAGAGGTCGCACGCAATGCCGTGACGACCTCCCAGGCGACCCATGAATCCAATCAGCTGGCGGAGCAAAGCCGTCAGCAGGTCAGCGACAACATCGATGGCACCCAGGCCATGACCCGCGAGATCCAGACCAGCAGCGGCCATCTCGAGCAGCTGGTGGGGCAGGTGCGCGATATCGGCAAGGTGCTTGAGGTGATCCGTTCGGTGTCCGAGCAGACCAACCTGCTGGCACTCAACGCAGCCATCGAGGCGGCTCGCGCCGGGGATGCCGGGCGCGGTTTTGCGGTGGTGGCCGATGAGGTGCGCACGCTGGCCTACCGCACCCAGGCCTCGACCCAGGAAATCGAGCAGATGATCGGCCGCGTGCAGCAGGGGACCGAGGCGGCGGTCGCCTCGATGCAGGCCAGCACCAGCCGGGCGCAGTCGACACTCGACGTAACCCTGGCTTCAGGCCAGGTGCTGGAGGGGATCTACAGTGCCATTGGCGAGATCAACGAGCGCAACCTGGTGATCGCCAGTGCAGCCGAAGAGCAGGCGCAGGTGGCGCGTGAGGTGGACCGCAACCTGCTGAACATCCGCGAGCTGTCGAGCCAGTCTGCGGCGGGTGCGCAGCAGACCAGCGAGGCCAGCCAGGCGTTGTCAGGGCTGGTCGGGGAGATGACCGCCCTGGTGGGACGGTTCAGGGTCTGAAGCGCCCACCTGCTGCCATGCAAACAGATATACTCCGCGGCCGTTTCGAGCATTCAGGAGTCGTTCATGCAGCAGGTTCTGCTCATCGTTGATGTCCAGTCCACCTTCAGCCCCCCCGAGTGGCTGGTGGACGGGATTCGTCTGTTGTCAGCGAGGATTCCGTCGTTCGCCTCGATCGAATTGCACGATGAGCAGGTGACGCCGTTCCAGCGCCAGCTCGGCTGGCACCCGGCAGCCGAGGACGAGTGCCTGGTCGAGGTGGACCAGGTGTTCATCAAGCATGGCTATGGCCAGACCGCCGAGACCATCGCCCAGATCCGCCAACTGGGCGTGGAGCGCGTGCTGGTATGCGGCATGCAGACCGAAACCTGCGTCCTGGCAGCAGGTTTTGCGCTGTTCGATGCCGGGCTCTGCCCGACACTGGTGACCGACCTGACCGTCGGCTCATCACTGGACCGCTCTGGCAAACTGGGGACCGACCTGTGGAAGCACCACTTCGGCAACGTGACCACGCGGGCCGAGGTAATGGCCGAGCTCGCGCAGTCGGGCTGCTGAGAAAACCGCGAAAAGCCAGCGCGCATCGTTTAGCATGGGGGCGCCGATTTACCTGGCCCCCCCTCTTATCGAAATGCTCTGGCTTGCCATGACTGCCTTCTACCTCAAGTTTCTGATCACCCCCACGCTCATGTTGGCCATCTCGCTGGCGGCCAAGCGCTGGGGCACGCAAATCGGCGGGCTGCTGTCCGGGCTGCCGGTTACCTCAGCCTTGGTCGTGCTGTTCCTGAGCCTCGAACAGGGCCCTGGTTTTGCCTTGCAGGCAGTGCCTGGCGCGTTGGCCGGCCTGGCGGCGGTGCAGGCGACCTACCTGTTCTACTACCAGGTGACGCGACGGATCGGTGCATTGCCCGGTTGCATCGCCGCGCTGGCGGTTTACGCGGCCATGGCAGCCTTGATGAGCCACCTGGGTTGGCTCGCGCTGTCGGTGCTGGTGACCCTGGCACTGCTCACCCTGATCATCATCGTCACCTCGCAACCGGCGCCGGCCGCTGATGCCAAGGTGGTGCAACTGCTGCGCTGGGTGATCCCGATGCGCATGCTCACGGCCACCGCGCTGCTGGTGGCGATCACCGCCAGCGCCGAATGGCTCGGGCCGGTGGCCAGCGGCCTGCTGGCGCCGATCCCGGTGATCGCCTGGCCGCTGGCGGT
This sequence comes from Pseudomonas urethralis, assembly GCF_021602465.1. Lineage (NCBI taxonomy): Bacteria > Pseudomonadati > Pseudomonadota > Gammaproteobacteria > Pseudomonadales > Pseudomonadaceae > Pseudomonas > Pseudomonas urethralis. Next base: position 335,937 of record NZ_BQIJ01000004.1, on the reverse strand, counting down.
GTTCGCCCATGTTCAGGGCGGGCACCCTGAATTGGGGGCGATCGTGCGCGGCAACGCCATTGGCGGCGTGGGCGTGCTGGGGTTCTACCTGACAGTCAACAGCTTCATCGAGCAGTGGGGCAGCGTGCCGGCCATTGCCGCCGCCGTGGTGCTGGCCGTGGCGGCCACCTTTGCCCTGGCCAGGCTGCTGGACCGCCGCTGACCTCTGCACCCAGGCAGGCGCTTGTATCGTTCTGTATCAAGGCGCCTGCCACGCCTACTTGCTTACAAAACCTTCGCTCTGCTGATACGCCCGGGATACATCCCTGGGGCCAAATGAACCAGCCCGAACGAACAAGCCCTACGGCTCGCGTTCCCTGGCGCTTCGCCCTTGAGGCATGACCGTACGACTATCAGGAGAAACACCATGTCCCGTATTCAATTCCCCAACAAGACTCGCCTCGGCCTGCTGAGCATCGCCCTGGTGGGCGGTATCAACCTGGCGTCTTCGGCATTTGCCGTCGAGGCACTGCCGCAAGGCTACCAGCTGGCGGCTGCGGAAAAGGCCGGCGAGGGCAAGTGCGGCGAAGGCAAGTGCGGTGCCAGTGGCGCCAAGGCCAAAGCCACCCAGGCCGAAGGCAAGTGCGGCGAGGGCAAGTGTGGCGCCAGCGGGGCCAAGGCTACCCAGGCTGAAGGCAAATGCGGTGAAGGCAAGTGCGGCGACGCTTCGTTTGCCCGCACGGACGCCGACCATGACGGCCGCGTGTCCCGCGCCGAACTGCTGGCGGTCGCGCCGAAGGCCGGTGCCGAGTTCGATGCCATCGATGCCAACCACGACGGCTACCTTTCCGAAGCCGAGGTCTACCAGTTCCGCAAGCATCAGTTCGACGCCAACGGCAAACCCTTCCCGACCGACCTGTACAGCAAGCTGAGCCAGGCAAAGCACTGACCCGCAGCGGCATCCTCCCCAGGCTGCCAGCCGGGGAGGGCGCTGCACCTCAAGGAGCCTGCGATGAGCACTCAAACCAACCTGCAGGGCGCCGGCCTGGGCTTGCGCCGTGCGCTGCTGCCAGAGCTGCTGAGCATGGACAGCACAGCCGTGGACTTTCTCGAATGCGCGCCAGACAACTGGATCGGCGTCGGCGGCGCCTTCGGCGAAGGCCTGGCGCAGCTGGCCGAGCGCTATCCGCTGGCTTGTCATGGCCTGTCATTGTCGCTGGGCGGCCCGGCACCGCTGGACCATGGCTTCCTGCGCCAGATTCGCGCCTTTCTCGACCGTCACCAGGTGCCGCTGTTCAGCGAACACCTGAGCTACTGCGCCGATGACGGCCATCTGTACGACCTCATCCCCATGCCGTTCACCGAAGCAGCCGTGCGCCACACTGCCCAGCGCATTGCTGAGGTCCAGGATGCCCTGGGTCGGCGGATTGCCGTGGAGAATATCTCTTACTACGCCGCACCGTATCAGGCGATGAGCGAAATCGAGTTTCTGCAGGCGGTGTTGAGTGAAGCCGACTGCGACCTGCTGCTGGACATCAACAATATCGTGGTCAATGCCTGCAACCATCGCTACGACGCTGCCGGGTTCCTGGCCCAGGTGCCGGCCGAACGGGTGGTCTGCCTGCATGTGGCCGGGCACTACGACCAAGCGCCGGACCTGAAGATCGACACCCATGGTGCCAGCGTCAGGCCTGATGTCTGGGGCCTGCTGGCCAGTGCCTACCAGCACTTGGGGCCGGTGCCGACCTTGCTCGAGCGCGACTTCAACCTGCCACCGCTGGCCGAACTGCTGGTCGAGGTGGAGCACATTCGCAGCCTGCAATCTACAGCGCAGGCCTTGGCGGTGCGCCATGGCTGATTCACTGCATGAACAGCTGCTGCGCATGGCTGGCCATATCCGCGATCCGCACGCCAATCCGCCACCGCCTGGTATCGAAGCGCGGCGCCTGGCGGTCTATCGGCAGCTGTTCTTCGGCAACCTGCAGGCACTGCTGGCCGGCAGCTTTCCGGTGCTGCACGCCAGTCTCGCTGCCGAGCACTGGCAGGGGTTGTGCGAAGACTTTTACGCCAACCATCGCTGCCACACGCCGCTGTTCACCGAAGTGGGCAGCGAGTGGGTCGAATACCTGCGAGGGCGAGGCGAGCAGCCCGGGTGGATCGCCGAGCTTGCCCATTACGAGTGGATAGAAACGGCATTGTTGCTCAGTGATGCCGCCGAACCTGAGCATGCCCCGGAGGGTGATCTGCTGGTTGGCGTGCCGGTGCTGTCCAGCCTGGCTATGCCATTGGCCTATGCCTGGCCGGTCAGCCATATCGGGCCGGACCATCTGCCGGGCGAGGCGCCCGATGAGCCCACCTTGCTGCTGGCTCATCGAGGTAAAGACCACAAGGTGGCCTTTTCGCGCCTTGCGCCGCTGGCCCATGCGCTGTTGCAGTCGTTGCAAGACCAGCCCGTGAGCGGGCGTGAACATCTGGCGGTCTTGGCCGCAGCTGCCGGCGTCGAACCCGCTGCCATCGCGGCACCTGGCCTGGCGCTGCTGCAGAGCCTGAAAGCCCAGGGCGTCGTGCTCGGCACCCGATAGGTGCGAGCGGTGAAGCGTTTACTGATACTTGATCACGATCGCCTTGAGCGTGCGCCCTTCGACACTGCGGATATCACGATCCCACAATGGCCCTTCGACATAGGCTGCCAGTGGCTGGCTGCAGTGAACAGAGTCGAAGGGAGTGTAGGGCACAAATTGCCACTGAGGGTCAGCGGCGGTAGTAGCGATGGTCAGCATCGTAATGGTGGGCCCGCTCGTGTCGGCGCTCCCAGTCGCGGCGGCGCTCCGCCTCACGGCGCGCCTCTTCCCGCCGCCATTGGGCCCGGCGCCATTCTTCGCGGCGGCGGTCTTCGCTGTGGTAGTGCCAGCGACCGTCGCGCCAGTAGCGGTCATCATCATGGGCGAGCAGTGGCCCTGGCTGGCCGTCGGCGATGCGGGCCAGGTTCGGCCAAGGGCTCTGGGCCGGCTTGGCCGGCGACGGGGCGATGGTTTCAGTGGCCAGGGCCGCATTCGACGCGTGGATCGGTGTCGCTGAGGCAGCGCCCATGGCTACCAAGGCGAACAGGCCGGCAAAGAGGATTCTCGGGATATGGCGTTTCATCGGCGTAGGCAACCCCAGGTTGTCATTGAACATGCGGTTGGGCAGCACCGTAAGGCGGCGCCCACCGCGAGCGTGAGCATGTCCAGATAGACAAGTAATTGGGGAAAAGTTCTGTTCGTTCAGCGCCTTAGCTTCTACACGTCGCTGAACCAGACCAATGGCCCGCCTGCAAAGCATCTTCCAGCCGTTCGACCGGGGTGGGCAGAGCGGCGCCGATGGCTTGTGCGTGACAACGCTGTTGCCACGCCTGGGTTGATGCGTCTGAGCGCCTGGGGTCAGCGGCCGAGCATCACGGTCTGCAGTTGCGCCTGAGCCTGCTGTACGGTCTTCGCCTGAGCCGTGAGGTCTTGCAGCAAGGCATTCAGTTCAGCCTGCACCTTGGGGTCGTTGACCTTGACGATCGGCCCGTTGATCTCGATCTGCGCCTTGTGGGCATCCACGTAGTCGGCGACTTTCAGGCTGCTGTCGAGGGTGCCGTTGATCTGTGGCAGCACCTGCAGGAAGGTCTCGGCCGGGACGCTGACGGTGCGGTCGTAGGCTTTGTCGTAGACCAGCTTGAGGTCATCGGGCTGCTTGAGCTGGGCATGGGCGCTGTCGGCCTTGGCTTTTTGCGCCTGCAGCTGGACACCCATGTCGTTCAGACCGGTCTGTACCGCCTTGATGTCGTCACGGCGACTGGTGATATCGTTCAGCGACCGCACCGCACCTTTCTGCAGCAGGCTGCCCAGCGGTTTCACCGCGCTATCCATGGCACCGTTGAAATCGGTGATCACCGCGTAATGGTCGTTGTAGGGGCCAAACGCCTTGGACTCGTCGGCGCTCGGCTTGGGCACGTGAACGCCGGGCTTGTCGATGATACGGGTTTGCAGGAATTCGCTGAAGGCAGCGCGCTGCTTGGGTTCATTGTCGCCACAGGCGGCAAGGGCGAGGGGCAGGGCGAGGGCGAGTAACCAGTTGCGGCGGAATGAGACGTTCATGTCGATGAAACTCCGTAGGGGGGAGGGGCGCCAGCGCAATGGCTCGCGCGGCGGGCAAGGGTAGCGCTTTTTCAGGACTGGATCCAACTTGCGTTGTGGTGTTCGCCGCGGTATTTGCAGCGAACCCCCGCAAGCCATCACTCAATGCACCGGAATTAAATCACCCGAGCCTGATGCAGGGCTTCCAGCGCTTCCCCGCGCAGCCGCGAGAGGCGTTCGTCGCGCCGGTCACGCGGGTATTCCAGCCCGACCCGCAATGCCCGGCAGACCGTGCCGGGCCGGTTGCCGATCACCAATACCCGATCACTCAAGTACAGCGCCTCGTCCACATCGTGGGTCACCACGAGCAAGGCAATCCCGTGCCGGTGGGCCAGTTGCAACAGCAAGTCCTGCAGCTTGAACCGGGTAAACGCGTCCACCGCGCTGAACGGTTCATCGAGCAGCAACAGTTGCGGCTGGCCATACAAGCCGCGGGCGATGGCCACGCGTTGCGCCATGCCGCCCGACAGGGCTTTGGGTAGCGCATCAGCGAAGCCCGTAAGCCCGACTTCTTCGAGCAGCGCCGCAACCCTGGCGCGGTCGTAGCGGTTGTCCTCGCTGAAGCCGATATTGTCGGCCACGCTCAGCCAGGGCATCAGCCTGGGTTCCTGGAATACGAAACCCACTTGCTCAGGGCGCCGGTGCAGGCAGCCGCTGAAGTGCGGGTCAAGCTGCGCCACCAGCCGCAGCAATGTGCTCTTGCCGCAGCCACTGGGGCCGAGCAGGCTGACGATTTCGCCGGGCTGCAACTGCAGGTCGATCTGCCCGAGGACCGGGGTTGCACCGAAGGACTTGGCTTCGACCTGTAAGTCGAGCAGCGGCGCAACGGGCAGTGTGCTTAGGGGTTGGTTCATCGGTTCAGGCCTTTGTGTCGGTGCCGTCGAAGGTGTCGCGCCAGGCCAGCCAGCGTCTCTCCAGCCCGGCCAGTAGCCCGTCGCTTAGCTTGCCGAGCAGGGCCAGGGCGATGATTGCCGCCAGCACCAGGTCTGGCCGGGAGGTTTCCCGCCCGTCGCTGAGCAGGTAGCCCAGGCCGCGGGTGGCGGCGATCAGCTCGGCGGCCACGAGGAACATCCAGCTCAGGCTCAGTGCACTGCGCAGGCCGGTGAATACACCGGGGATGGCGGCTGGCAACAGCACCCGCCGGGCCAGGCGCAGCGGGCCGAAGCCGTACATGCGGGCCACCTCGACCAGTTTGCGGTCGATGTTGCGGATCGCCGCTACGCCGTTGAGGTACACCGGGAAGAATGCGCCGATGGCAATCAGCGTGACTTTGGAGGTTTCACCAATACCTAGCCACAGCAGCAACAGCGGCACCCAGGCCAGGCTGGGAATAGCCCGCAGGCTGGCGAAGGTCGGTTCGAGCCAGGCTTCGGCTTCGCGGCTGAGCCCGACCCAGGCGGCAAACACCAGGCCGAGCAGGGCGCCAATGGCGAACCCGGCCAGCACGCGGCTCAGGCTGGCGCCGATATGTTTCCACAAGGCACCGTCCGCCAGTTGCAGCAAGGTCTGGGCAACCTCGCTGGGGGCTGGCATTTGGTAGGACGCTATCCAGCCAAGGCGTACCACGGCCTCCAGCACAACGATCAGCGCCAGCGGCAAGGCCAGGCCCTTGGCCCGGCGCGGCCACTGGCGCCGTGCAGGCACGGGCAAGGTGGTGGCGGTCATTCGATGTTGGCCTCGCCGAAGGACGGATCGATCAACTGGTCAATCACCTGGTTGACGTCGGCACCGCGCTTGACCAGTTCCTCGGAGACCAGGATGGGCGCCGCCGCCTTGGAGGCCTTGGCATCGTCGGCAGTCAGCTGCGGGGCGGAGAGGTCGGTGCGCGACAGCTGGAGCTTGGCGACGTCCAGCGGCAGTTTGGACTCGTCAGCCAACAACTGGGCGAATTCGCCTGGATGCGCGATTGCCCAGTGGCGGGCCTTTTCATACGCCTTGATGACCGTGGCGATGGTTTGCGGGTGCTGTTTGGCAAAGGTCTCGGTGACGCTGATCACGCCGTAGCTGTTGAAGTCCTTGTTGCGGTACAGCAGGCGCGAGCCCGCCTGCAGCTCGCTGGCGGCCATGTGTGGGTCGAGGCCCGCCCAGGCGTCGACATCGCCTTTTTCCAGGGCGGTACGGCCGTCCGGGTGCTGCAGGTGCAACAGTTCGACGTCGTCCTTTTGCAGGCCGGCCTGTTCCAGGGCGCGCAAGGTGAACAGGTACGGGTCGGTGCCTTTGGTGGCGGCGATCTTCTTGCCCTTGAGGTCATTGACGCTGTTCAGCGGTGAGTCCTTGGCCACCACCAGCGCGGTCCATTCCGCGCGGCTGTACACATACACCGATTTGATCGGGCTGCCGTTGGCGCGGGCCAATACGGCGGAGAGGCTGGCGGAGGAACCGAAGTCGGCACCGCCGCTATTGAGGTACTCCAGCGAGCGGTTGCTGCCCTGGCTGAACACCCAGCTGACCTTGGCGCCGGGCAAGGCTTGCTCCAGCCAGCCGAAGTGCTTCAGCACCAGGCTGACCGGCGAGTAGTAGGCGTAGTCCAGGCGTACTTCCTTGGGTGCGTCTTCAGCGTGGGCGGTGAGGTTGAGAAGGAGCGCGGCCAGGCCAGCGGCGAGGGTCTTGAGAGGGAGGCGCATTGCAGAATCCAGTCGAATGAAGGTGTGTTCATTCGATTGCAGGGGGCATGCCATTTGGCCATGCACTTGCCCCAGGCGTTGGCGCTAACCCTGTGGGAGCCGGTTGACCCACGCATGCCGTGTGGTAGAGACCGACGCATACGCGGGTGACCTGCTCCCACAGGCTACGTGGCTGGGCGCCTGGGCTGTACGCAGCTGTACTTTCTGTTGATCGGCTGTTGCCGTGCAGACAGTGCCTGAGGCCTCAAGGGTTGACCTGATAGCCACGCCCCTGCAGGCAACCGCTGTAAGCACTGGCGTGCGCCGAACTTTGCGCCTGGCCCTGGTTGCGCCGGTCTTCGCGGCGCTCCTGGCGTTGCCGCGAGGCACCTACCGCAGCGCCGGCGGCTGCCCCCTGGCTTGCACGGTTCTGCCGATATTGCTCCTTGGCATCGTCGCCGACCCGGTCATACACCTCCTCGTGCTGGTTGCCCCGCACCTGGGCGCCAACCGCACCCGCTGCGGCACCGGCCGCCGCGCCCTTGACCCTGCCGCCGACATGGCTGCCGGTGGAACTGCTGCCGGCGCTGTTTGCGGCGTTGTTCGCCACGGTGTTGCAGTCGTTGATGTCCAGCTGCATCTGTTGGCTGCTCTGGCCCTTGAGCGGCACCACCGACTGGGCCTGGGCTGCAGACGCCGCGCACAGCAGCATCAGCAGGTAACTCCACGTGAACGCACGCATCGCACACCTCCAGCGGATGGGAATTGCATCTCACAGGATAGCCGGGGCTACGGTAGCTGGCGGTGTGCAGTGGCCAGTTGATCTGTAGCGTTTGCCGGTACTGGCCTTTTGGCGGGTACCGGCTGTGCAAGGCTCAATGGGCAGTACGCAGTGGCACCTCGCGCAACAGCCACGACAAGGCAAAAGCCACACAGGTAACGATCGCCGCCAGCAGAAATACCCCCTGCATGGCTGCGCAGAAGGCCTCGAGATAGGCCTGCTGCTGCGGTGCCGACAAGGCGTGCACCGCCGTTGGCGAAAGGCTTGCGGCACCGCCACTGCTGGCCGCGAAATCACTCGGCAGGCCGTCGAGCAGGGCATGGGAAAACAACGCGCCAAACACCGAAACGCCCACCGAACCACCAATCGAACGGAACAGCGTGGCCCCTGATGTTGCCACCCCCATGTGCCGGCGTTCGACACTGTTCTGCACTGCCAGGATCAGCACCTGCATCACCATGCCCAGGCCTGCGCCAAGCAGCCCCATGTACAGGTTCATGCGCCACATCGACGTGCCCAGTTCCAGGCGGCTCAGCAGCCCCAGCGCGACCACCTGCAGCAGCGTGCCGACGATGGGGAACACCCGGTAGCGCCCCCAGCGGCTGATCAAACGCCCGGTGATTGCCGACACCACCAGCAAGCCCCCCATCAATGGCAGCATCTGCAGGCCGGCGCTGGTGGGCGAGGCGTTTTTCACCACCTGCATGTACAACGGCAAGAACGTCACCGAACCGAACAGCGACACGCCGACGATCAGCCCGATCAACCCGGCCAGCACGAAGGTGCGGTGGCGGAACAGGTGCAGCGGCATGATCGGTTCGGCCGCGCGGCGTTGTTCGAACACGAAACCGACCAGGCCGATGACCGCGAACAGTGCCAGGCACAGCACATCCAGCGAGGCCCAGGGCAGCAAGCTGCCGCCCAGGCTGGTGATCAGCACCAGCGCGCCCAGGGTAATGGTGAGGAAGAACGCGCCGATGTAGTCGACCACATGCTTGACCGGCGCCACAGAGGGACGAAACACGCCGCCGATCACCAGCACCGCCAACAGGCCCAGCGGCAGGTTGATGAAGAAGATCCAGTGCCATGACAGGTGTTCGACCAGAAACCCGCCGATCAACGGGCCCACCACGGTGGCCAGGCCGAACACGCCGCCGAACAGGCCCTGGTAGCGGCCCCGTTCGGCGGGTGGAATGACGTCGCCGATGGCCGCCATGGCCACCACCATCAGGCCGCCGCCGCCCAAGCCCTGCAGCGTGCGGAACAGGATCAGCTGGGTCATGTCCTGGGCCAGCCCGCACAGCGCCGAGCCGAGCAGGAACAAGGCAATCGCAATCTGCAGGACGCGCTTGCGCCCGTAGAGGTCGCCGAACTTGCCATACAGCGGCACGACGACGGTGGAGGCCAGCAAATAGGCGGTGACCACCCAGGACAGCCAGCGTAGCCCGCCGAGGTCGCTGACGATGGTGGGCAGCGCGGTAGAGACAATGGTCTGGTCCAGTGCCGCGAGGAACATCACCAGCATCAGGGCGCCGAGCAGCAGCGGGATGGAGGCTTGAGTGCCGGGTTCGGCCTGTACGGAGGAGGGCGCGTCAGCAGATGTCGGTTGCATGCGGTTGCCTTGAGCCTGTGAGGGCGACTGAGTGTCCATGGGCGTCAGCAGCCTTTGCCCTGGGCATGCTGGCGGCCGGCTTCCTGCAGGCCGGCCAGGGCGAAGCTGAACAACTGGGCAGACACGTCTGCGGTTGGCATGCCGAGGATTTCGTGCAGGGTCCCGGTGGACCCGCGCGGGCCGATCAACAGCATCGCCCAAGGCGCGGTGACACAGAGGATGCAGCGGGTCAGTGCCGGGTCGCTCTGGGGAATGCCTGTGATTTCGCTGAACAGGCCCTTGAGCAGCGACAGCTTCAGCGGTGCCTCAGCCTGCAGGTGCGCCTGGCCGTGCGGGCTGGGGGCGAGGATTTCCGCCGCGAGCACCCGCAGGTGCCAGATGTCGCGGCGCTGCGTGGCCTTGCGTACGACCAGTTCGACCAGTGCCCGCAGCTTCTGCGCTGCCGGTTGCTCGCCGGCGGTGATCCGCTGCAGGTCGCTGATGTCCAGAAAGCGCCGCCGCGCTTCATCGAGCACGGCCAGGTACAAGCCACTGCGGCTACCGAAGTGGTAGTTGATCGAGGCCAGGTCGACCTCGGCCTTGGCAGCGACGGCTTTGTTGCTGGCCTCGGCATAACCCACAGCGGCGAACAGCTCGCCGGCGGCCTGGAGGATGCGCGTGCGAGTCGCTTCGCCGTCCTTGCGCGGTTCACGTTGAGTAATGGCCATGGGCGGGCGCTCGGATCGGTGGAATGGAAGTCAGCCTGATTCAGGCTGAATCTAAATTCAATTTAAATTTAATGATTGCCACGGGCGGCCGACAGAAGGTGTCGCTGCACTGCGCCCGGATGGCGCACGCCACTAGGGAGAGCACCCTCAGTTGTGGTACAACACGCTAGTTGACACCAGCCTCGCAGGCGCCCGGATGCGTCGCGGCCGGCTGGTGATTCCCTTGCACCTGCTCCTTTTACTGTGAAACGGAGATTCGAAGATGACCGCCACCGACCGTCTGAGCCTGCTGCAGTACGAGCACCTGGGCCTGGACGATGTTGCCGCTGCCGAGTTCAAGGTGGCTCTGGAGGAGCTGCGTAAACTGGCGCTCGAAGACCGCTATGAACATCCCGCCGCCCTGCACCTGGGTGATATCGCTGACGCCGAAAACCGTCAGGAACTGGCTGAAACCAAAGGCTGGGGGATCGGTTTTCTGCAGGGGCTGACCTGCGCCAAGGCACTTACCCAGGAGCAACTGGAAGCACTGCGCCGAGTGTTCCAGGCCGCAGCGGAGCGCGCGATCAAGCGTATGTGCAGGTAACTACCGCTTTATTGACCTTGCCGCTCTTCGCAATGGATAGCGGCAACCTGCGCATACATGACTCTAAGGCAATGGCTTTCTCGCCAATGCCTTATGCCATTGGCTAACTTCCTGTTTTTCAAGCGCTGTCGCGATCGTCGGCAGATCCGCGCAAAAAACCCTTCAGGGTCAACCAGCTAAGCCGCCAGGGCCGAACTTTCGAAACAGGCTTTTCCCTTCCGGTGAAGACGAGCGCATCCGCCGTTTATCGACTTTACTGGAGAGGCGCTGCGGTCAAATCTTCATGTATCACGCGCATTGAGTAGTGGCTTTGAGTGACGGCATGGAGTGACGCGGGCCTTTGGGGAAGACCATGAGCCAGAGCCAGACACTGATCATCTGTGAATACTGCGACGCGGTGTATGAACGTACGCCGGTGCACAAACATCAACGTGCATTGTGCGTGCGTTGTGGCGGCGTACTGTATCGCCATGCAAGTCTGACCATCCAGCAGCGTCTGGCGCTCAGTGTCACCGGTGCGATTCTGTTGATATTCGCCAATGCCTATCCGGTCATGACCATTGGCATGCAGGGGCTGACCAACTCTGCGACGCTCTGGGATTCGGTGCTGATCCTCAGCAACGGCAGCATCACCTTCATTGCGCTGGTCATGGCCTTGGCCATCATCTTCGCGCCAGTCCTGCAGATTGCCTTGCTTTGCTGGGTGCTGAGCTTCGCCCTGGCCGGGCAGCGGGCGCCTGGCTTTGCCATGTGCATGCGCTGCCTGGAAGGGCTGCGGCCCTGGAGCATGCTGGAAGTCGGCCTGCTGGGCGCACTGGTGGCGGTGATCAAGCTGGCCGGCCTGCTCGATGTGATCCCGGGCATCGGCCTGATCGCATTGGCAGCGCTGAGCATGCTGATCATCTACATTGCCGGGCGCGATATCCGTGACCTGTGGGACCCGCTATGAGTTCGCCCGCGCTGGCAGACGAACTGGGCCTGTGCCTGTGCCATGGCTGCGGGTATGCCTGCGAGCAGGGCGGTCATGTGCACACCTGCGCGCGCTGCGGCGCGCCCCTGCATCGGCGCAAGACCAATGCCATCGCCCGTGGCTGGGCCTTTCTGGTGGCCGCGCTGGTGTTCTACGTGCCGGCCAACCTGCTGCCGGTGATGCATACCGAAATGCTGGGCAGTGGCAGCGACAGCACCATCGGTGGCGGCGTGGTGGAATTCTGGGAACACGGTGCCTGGGACATCGCCCTGATCATCTTCATCGCCAGCATGGGCGTACCGGCCATCAAGTTCTTTTCCCTCGGGCTGCTGCTGTACACCGCCCAGCGTCGTTCGAGCTGGGCTTGCCGGCAGCGCTCGCAACTGTATCGCGGCGTCGAGCTGATCGGCTACTGGTCGATGCTCGATGTCATCGTCGTCGCACTGGTGGCCGCGTTGGTGCAGCTGCGCGGGCTGGGCACCATCGAGCCGCGCCCGGGCATCCTGTTTTTCGGCATGGTCGTGGTGCTGACCATGTTTTCGGCAATGAGCTTCGACCCACGCTTGATCTGGGATCACCCTGGCAATGAGGGAGGCCGCACCGATGGCGCAAGCGAGTGACGCGCGAAATGGCGCCGGGCAGGCAGATGTACGCACCCGGCGCTGGAATGTTTCACTGGTGTGGATCGTGCCGATCCTGGCGATCCTGGTCGGGGCATCGCTGGTGGTACGCAACTGGATGCAGCAGGGGCCGGTGATCTCGATTTCCTTTCGCTCCGGTGAAGGGCTGGTGGCGCACAAGACACAGGTCAAGTACCGCAGCGTGGTGATTGGCGAAGTGACCACCGTGGACCTTGCCGAGGACCACAACAGCGTCATCGTCAAGGTGCAGCTGTCCAATGACGCGCGCTCGTTCGCCACCCAGGGCGCGCGCTTCTGGGTAGTCCGCCCGCGGATCGGCGCGGGCGGGGTATCCGGGGTCGACACCTTGCTCTCTGGCAGCTTCATCGGCGCCGATGCCGGTGAATCGAAAGGCGCTGAAAAGAACTTTACGGGCCTGGAACTGCCACCGGCGATCACCTATGGCGAGAAGGGCAAGCGTTTTATGCTAAGCGCCGATGACCTCGGTTCGCTGGATATCGGCGCCTCCATCTATTACCGCAAGATCCCGGTGGGTGAGGTGGTGTCCTATGCGTTGCAGGATGATGGCAAGGGCGTGGATATCGGCATATTCGTGCAGTCGCCCTACGATAGCTTCGTCACTGGCGATACCCGGTTCTGGAATGCCAGCGGCGTCGACATGCAGATCGGCGCCAATGGCCTGAAGGTCGATACCGAGTCGCTGTCGTCCATCCTGGTCGGCGGGCTGGCATTCGGTTCACCGGACTTCAGCGCCGATGCTCAGCCGGCCGCAGACCAGGCGCGCTTCCAACTGATCGCCGACCGCGACGCTGCCCTGGCACCGCCTTTCGGCAAGGGCCAGTACCTGCAGCTGCGCTTCGACCAGTCCATGCGCGGTCTGTCGGTGGGGGCCCCGGTGGAATTCAAGGGCGTCGAGTTTGGCCGGGTCACGGCGATCAAGCTGGATTACGACCCGGTGAAGCAGATATTCCCGGTGGTGGTGGATGCAGTGGTCTACCCGCAACGCCTGGGCCCTGTGCATCAGAAGATGCTGGCAGTGTTCAAGCACACCGAGGGTGACCTCAATGGTGCCCGGCAGTTGATTGGTACCTTCGTCGAGCATGGCCTGCGGGCGCAGGCGCGCAGCGGCAACCTGATCACCGGGCAGATGTTCGTCTCCCTGGACTTCTATCCGAACGCGCCCAAGGTCGCGTTCGACCGCGAGGCCAACCCTATCGTCATCCCGACGATGCCCGGCAGCCTGGAGATGCTGCAGGAGCAGTTGCAGCATTTCGTCGAGCGCATCGGCAAGTTGCCGTTGGAGAGCATTGCCAGCAACCTCGATGGCACCCTGCGCGACCTGCGCGCCAACCTGAAGACATTCAACAGCCAGACGCTGCCTGGGGTGAAAGCCACCCTCGACGATATGCAGCAAACCTTGAAGACGGCCAACGCGACCATTGCCGACAACTCACCGGAGCGCGAACGGCTGGGTGAAACACTGGACGAGCTGGAACGCATGTCGCGTTCGCTGCGCGACCTGACCGACTACCTGGGGCGCCACCCCGAGTCGCTGATTCAAGGCCGGCCGAAGGCGGCCGGGGCGCAAGACTTGAGACCTTGAAACTGGCAGGCCAAAGGAGTGTCAGCTGATGCATCGAGTGCGCAACCTGTGTGGGGCCAGCCTGCTGATCTGGCTGAGCGGCTGCAGCAGTACCCCGAACAACTACCACACCCTGGTCCCGGCCCAGCCGGTGCAAGGGGGTAGCCAGCATGTGCTGGTGAGCCGGGTCAGCCTGCCGCCGCAAGTGGACCGTCCGCAACTGGTGGTGCGCCAGGGCAGCAGCGGCCTGGCCATCCTGGAAACGGAGTGGTGGGGCGCCAACCTGGTGGACGAGTTTCGCAGTGCCCTGCAGGACATGCTGGGCGGCCCGGTGTCTGGCCCCGGCACTGTGTTGAGGGTCGAGGTGCAGCGATTCGACAGCGTGCCCGGCCAATACGCCTCGCTCGATACCTTGTGGCGCCTGAAACGGCCAGGCGAGCCCGCAATCACCTGCCGGACGTCGGTGCAGACCGCCGCCGACAACAGCATCAACAACCTGGTCAACGCCCACCAGGCCAACCTGCGCAAGCTGGCCGAAGCGGTGCGCGCAACGGCGGCGCCAGGCAGGCCCTGCCCAACCACCTGATGCAGGTGAACACGGGTACGGGGAGCCCGCATGACGTTACGCACGAGATTGCTCTGGCTGTTCGTACCGCCGTTGCTGCTGGTGTTGTCGCTTGTCTACTTCGCAGCCCAGGGCATGCTGCTGGCACGGCTGGACAAGCAGGACGAGCGGCTGCTGGTGGCCGAGGCCGAGCGCCTGCGTGCCTTGCTGGGCAACAGCTTCGAGCGCGACGCCAACCGCCTGCGGCAATGGGCCCAGGCGATGCCGGGTACGGTGCCGTCGGCTTTTCCGCTCGATGCCGCCACGCTGGGCCGCAGTGGCTTCGACTTCATCCTGTACTTTGCCAATGGTGAGCAGCGGGTGAGCTGGCGTCCGCTGGACCTCGCAGCGCTTGAGCGCCCGGCCGGCGCGCCGGCGCTGAACCTGAAGGCGCTGCATGACGGCGTTGCCCAGCAATTGGCGCGCCTGCTGCAGCCTCAGGATGTGGCGCCGCCTGCGCAACTGCTGGCCGTGCTCAGGGTGCCGCTGATCCTGGTCGCCGTGGATACCGCGCGCAGCGGCGACAGGGCCAGCGGTGTGCTGCTGGCGGGCACCTTCCTCGACAGCAAGCGCATCGCCATGTTGCAGCAACAGCTGGGCGGTGAGCTCACCTGGTTGCCGTCGACCAGCGGGCAGGAGCGGCCCGTGCTGCAGGCTGAACTGATGAGCATCGGCAACCGTCGGGTGGTCGATGCCCGCCTTCAGAGTATCGACCTGCTGTTCCAGGACAGCCTGGGCGAGCCTCAGCTGCGCCTGCAACTGACCCGCGAGCGCCATCTGTACCTGGAAGGCGAACAGCAGCTCGCTGTATTCCTAGGCGTGACCGGCGGGCTCATCGGCCTGGCCTGGCTGCTGATCTACCTCGCCCTGGACGTCACCTTGCTGCGGCGCATTGCCCGCTTGCATCACGAGCTTCTGGCCATTGGCCCGGCGGCGGCAGGGCGGCGCCTGACCGATGACGGCCGTGATGAGCTGGGCCAACTGGCGCGCGAGGCAAACCGTGCGCTGGACCGCCTGGAGCAAAGCGAAACGCGTGACCGGGCGATCCTCGATGCCATTGAGGACGGCTACTTCGAACTCGACGATCAGGCCAGGATCGAGTCGGTCAACCCGGCTTTCTGCAGGCTGCTTGGGTATTCGGCGGCGCAGGTGCTGGGACGCACCTTTGCATCGCTGCAGGCACAACCAGCGCCCACCACGACGACAGAACCGGTGATCGCCGAAACCGAGCCCGGCGCGCCACTTTCGGCTCGCCTGCGGCGTGCCGACGGCAGCATCGGTCACTTCGAGACGCAGATCTCCAGGCGCCACAACGCCGGGGGGCGGCTGATCGGCTACCGCGGCATCCTGCATGACGTCAGTGAGCATGTGCTGCATCAACAGCAACTGTTTGACCTGGCCTATCAGGATGCCCTGACCGGGTTGGGCAATCGCAAGGCGTTTCATGAGGACCTTGCCCGGTACCTGCACAGCGCCAGCATGCCGCTGGCGCTGATCTTTCTCGATCTGGACCGTTTCAAGCAGGTCAATGACCGCTTTGGCCACGACGTCGGTGATGCCTTGCTGGCGTGCATGGCCGAGCGCCTTCGCAATGCGCTGCGTCAACCGAACAAGGCCTATCGTTTGGGCGGAGACGAATTCACCGTGATTGTCCCGGCACCCGGGTGCCAGGCGGCCAGCGCGCTGGCCCAGCGCTTGCTAAAGGTGTTGGGCGAGCCGGTCAGCGTCAGGGGAGTGAGCATCGATTTCGTCACGCCAAGCATCGGCGTTGCCTTTGCGCCTGCCCATGCCAGCGAGGTGGATGCCCTGATCAAGGCAGCCGATCAGGCGATGTACGAGGCCAAGCGTGAGCGCGGGCGGGTCTGCGTGTACCAGCCTGCCGAGTGATCAGCCCAGGAGGGTGTCGATGGTCGAGCGTTGTCGTTGCCAGTCCTGGCTGTTGCCGCTGTTGATGCTCCTGCTGCCCGACCTCGCGCTGGCAGAGCCGTCGTGCGGCCAGCTGACTGCGACTGGCAATCCGGAATACCCGCCGTATCTCTGGCGTGACCCGAGCAACCCTGAGCAACTGATCGGAGCCAATGCCGACTTGCTCAAGGAGGTCGGCCAGGCACTGGGGCTGGAGGTGAAGGTGATCTATGGCGGGCCTTGGTCAAGGGCTCAGGAAGAGGTGCGTACCGGGCGTATCGACCTGATGGCGGGGTACTTCATGACCCAGGAGCGTCAGCAGCGGATGGACTTCATCAGCCCGCCGTTCCTGCGGACCCGCAGTGTGGTCTGGGTCCGCCAGGACGGTGCCTTTGCCTATCAGGGTTGGGCGGACCTCAAGGGCCGCAACGGCGGGACGCTGGTCGGTAACAGTCACGGCCAGCAGTTCGACGACTACGCCAGGACCAACCTCCAGCTCGAAGCGGTGCCCAGCGCCAGGCAGGCGTTCGAAAAACTGTTGCTCAAGCGCAATGATTACCTGATCTACGAGCAGTACCCCGGCATGGCCCTGGCGCGCACGCAGGGTTGGGATACGCAGTTGAAGCTGCTCGACCCGCCGGTGTCCAGCGAGGGACTGTACCTGGCGCTGTCGCATCAGTCGAAGTGCAATCGACCCGAGCTGCGCGAGCGGCTGGCACTGAAAATGAAAGCGCTGGTGGATGGCCCGATACCGGAACAACTGGTCGAAAAGAACCTGGAGTTATGGCGGCGGCAGCAAGCCGGTGGGCAGCCCTGACGGCGTCGACTACCCATCCATCTCCAGCGCCCGCTTGGCCTCGCTCACGGTGACCTCGCCAGGCAAGGCGACGCCGTTCTTGGTCGCCAGGATCTCGGCCATGACACTGACGGCAATCTCGGCCGGCGTCTTGCTGCCGATATAGATACCGATCGGCCCGTGCAAGCGTCGTAACGAGGCCTCGCTTACCCCGAAGTGCTCGATCAGGCGTTCCCGGCGCGACTGGTTATTGCGCCGCGAACCGATCACGCCGATGTAGAACGCCGGGCTGTGCAAGGCTTCGAGCAGGGCCAGGTCGTCCAGCTTGGGGTCGTGGCTGAGGCCGACGATGCAGCTGCGCAGGTCCGGGGCGAACGCACGCACCACGTCATCCGGCATGCCGACGATCTTCTCCACGCCCGCCACGTTCCAGCCATCCATGTATTCGGGGCGCGGGTCGCAGACTGCCACCTTGAAGCCATTGAACAGGGCCATGGTCGCCAGGTACTCGGCCAGCACCCCGGCGCCGATCAGCAGCATGCGATAACCCGGGCCCAAGGTATTGAGCATGTGCCGGCCATCGAAACCGAACTGCTCCGGTGCGCCGGTGGTGGTCAGGTGGACCTGGCCGTTGTCCAGGTCCAGTTCGCGGCGCACCAGGTTGCCGCTGTCCAGCAGGGGCAGCAGTTGCTCCAGGCTTGCCAGCGCCGGCTCGAATTCGAGGATCAGCTCGAGGGTGCCGCCGCAGGGCAGGCCGAAGCGCTGCGCTTCATCGGCGCTGACGCCATATTGCACCACGTGCGGCAGGCCATGCGGCATGCCGCCGCCCTGATAGGCCGTGGTGTAGCGGTGGATGAGGTCGTCCTCGATGCAGCCGCCGGAGACGCTGCCGACCACGCGGCCGTCGCCGCGCAGGGCCATCATCGAACCCACGGGCCGCGGTGATGAGCCCCAGGTGCGGGCCACGGTGGCCAGCAGAACCCGTTGCCCGGCCAACAGCCAGTCACGGGCGGTGCGCAAGACCAACAGGTCGATGCTTTCCATGGGAGCCTCTTGAAAATCCAGATTCGGTTGATACCTGCGCCGGCCTGTTCGCGGCTAAAGCGCTCGCAGAGGTACAGCGCAGCACTTGAGCCTTGCGATGCCCCTGTAGGAGCGGCTTTGGCCGCGAAGAGGCCAGTACAGGCACCATCATTTACCGCATGTGCAAGATGATCGGGCTGCTGCTGGCCGGGTCGGTGTGCCCGCGCAGTTTGCCGACCGCTTGCGCATCCACCGCGGCGCCCTTATTGCCCCAGGTGCTGCGTACGAAACTCAGCACATCAGCGATTTCCTGGTCCGACAGCTGTTCGCGGAACGCTGGCATGCGGTAGGCATCCGGCAGACCGGCGGCGACGATGCGCTGCGAACCATTGAGGGTAATGTTGATCGCCGAGGCGTCTTCCCTGGCCAACGCCGAGGTGGCACCGGCCAGCGGGGGCATCCATTCGGCCTGGCCCTTGCCGTCCAGGCCGTGGCAACTGGCGCAGCGGGTGACGTAGAGGTGAGCACCAGGGCTGTCCGGGCGCGTGGCCGCGGAAAGCGCCTGGTACTGCCAGGGCGCACCGTCACGCTGTGGATCTCCGGGCAGCGACTTGAGGTAGCGGGCAATGGCGCTCAGGTCGTCATCGCTCATGAACTGCGTGGAGTTGTTGAAGGCCTCGGTCATCGACCCATACACCACGGCGTGCTGGTTGCGCCCGGTCTTGAGGAACTGGACGATCTCGGCCTCGCTCCAGCGGCCAAGCCCGGTGTTAGGGTCACTGCGCAGACTGGGGGCGTACCAGCCATCGAGCAGGGCGCCGGCGAGGAATGGCGCCCCGGCTTCATCCAGGGCTTTCTCGTTGAAGGCCAGGCCCCGTGGCGTATGGCAGCTGCCGCAATGGCCAGGCCCCTGGACGATATAGGCGCCGCGGTTCCACGACGCATCCTGGCCGGCCTTGGGCGCGTAAGGCGTGTCGGCGGCAAACACGCCGTTCCACAATGCGATGGGCCAGCGCAGGTTCAGCGGCCAGGGAATATCGCTGGGGATGTTCGGCTGTTGTGCCGGCTGTACACCCTTCATGAAGAAGGCGTACAGCGCCTTCACATCGTTATCGCTGAGCTTGGCGTACGAAGGGTAGGGCATTGCCGGGTACAAGCGCCGGCCACCCGGCGCGACGCCATGGCGTACGGCGCGGTCGAAGTCGGCCAGGCTGTAGTTGCCGATGCCGGTCTCGCGGTCGGGCGTGACGTTGGTGGCGTGGATCGTTCCCAGCGGCGTGGCCATCTGCAGGCCGCCCGCAAACGGCTTGCCGTCGGGCAGGCTGTGGCAGGCTACGCAGTCGCTGAGGCGGGCGACATATTCGCCCTGGCTGACCAATGCGGGGTCAAAGCGGGGGGGCTGTTCGGCAGCGAATGGCGAGGCGGGTTCGCGGGTCACGTACCAGGCCAGCAGGCCGGCCGCGACCAGGCACGGCACGGCCAGCCAGCCCGCAGTGCGGGCAAAACGGCTGTGGGTCATGGGGCAGTCCTTGTCCGGTCAGCTGAAGGTGTGGCGGCTAAGCGGCAGGCTACGCACGCGCTGGCCGGTGAGCTGCGCCACGGCGTTGGCCACGGCAGGCGCTACCGCGGGCAACGGCGGCTCGCCGATACCGCCCATCTTCGCCCCGCTCTCGACGATGCGCACATGCACCCGGGCCATGCGCGAGGGCGGCAGGATCGGGTACAGGTCATAGTTGCGCGCGCGCGGCTTGCCGTCGATGAACACCGCTTCTTCCACCAATGTCTGCGACAGGCCCAGGGCTACCGCACCGTTGACCTGATGCTCGATGATCGCCGGGTTGACGATGCTGCCAGGATCGATCGCCTGCCAGATGTCGTGCACTTTGACCTGGCCATTGTCGATCGACACTTCGGCGATTGCCGCAGCCTCGGAGCCGAACGGCGAGGCCATGGCAATGCCCCGGGCGCGCTTGCTGCCGTCTTCTGCGGTGAACGGCCCACGCTTCCAGCCGCCAGACAACTCGGCCACCGCATGCAGCAGGTTGGTCAGGCGCTGATTGTCACGCAGCAGGTGCAGGCGCAGTTCGTAGGGGTCCTTGCCACCCTTGTCGGCCAGCTCGTCAAGGAACGACTCATAGAAGAAGTCGTTCAGCGAATTGCCTACCGAGCGCCAGTAGCCAAGCATGGCCGGGCCTTTGACGTAGATCTGGGCGATGCGTTTGTTGGCTATGGCGTAGGACTTGCCCGACAGCCCTTCGAGCGCCGTGGGGTCGATCTTGTCGCCTTGCTTGCCGGCCAGGGCTTCGGTCGGGCCTTCGGTGGCACTTACCGCTTCGATGGCCACCGGCAGGCCGTCGGCATCCAGCCCGGCGCGGAACTTGACCACCGCGACGGGGCGCAGCACGTCGCGCAGAAACTCCTCTTCGCGGCTCCAGATCAGCTTGACCGGGCGGCCGACGGCCTTGGCCAGGGCGATGGCCTGGGGATACGGATTGGCCGAGTCATAGAGGAAATGGCGGCCGAAGAAGCCGCCGAGCAGCGGCGAGTGCAGGGTGATTTGCGCGGCATCCAGGCCGGTGCGCTTGGCGATGTCGTCGCGGAACATGTCTGGCGCCTGGTTGGGCAGCCAGACCTCCAGGGTGCCGTCCGGGTTGAAGCGAGCGAGGGCAGACGGCGGCTCCAGCTGGGCATGGTTGAGGTACTGGTTGTGGTAGCTGGCCTCGACCTTGGTCTTGGCATTGGCCAGGGCACCGGCGATGTCGCCTTGGTTTTCTTCGTCGCGGGCCGGCCCTTCAACGCTGGCCAGGTGCTCGCGCCAGCCGTCGCTGGAAAAATCTGCCGGCATCGGCCGGACCTTGCTGTCGGCGCCCGGTTCTTTCCAGTCCACCTGGATCGCTTCCACTGCGCGCTTGGCGTGCCACCAGCGTTCGGCTACCACGGCCACCGCGCCCGGCAACTGGTGCACCGAGTGCACCCCTTTCATGCCCTTGACCTGCTCCTCGTTGCGCAGGCTGCCCACGGTCATGCCCAGGCGGGGCGCGTGCTGCACGGCGGCGTGGAGCATGCCGTCGACCTTGAGGTCGATGCAGTATTGGGCCCTGCCGGTGGATTTGTCATAGGCGTCCAGGCGCCGCACCGGTTTGCCGATCCAGCGGAACTGGCTGGGGTCGCGCAGCTTGATGCTGGCAGGGTCCGGTACTGGCAGGTCCATGGCACGGCTGGCCAGCTCGCCATAGGCCAGCGAACGGCCCGAGGCGGCGTGAATGACCTTGCCAGGCTCGGTGGACAGCTCGCCGACCGGTACCCCCCATTGTTCGGCCGCTGCCTGCAGCAACATGGCACGGGCCAGGCCGCCGAGGCGGCGCATGGTCGGGTAGCTCATGCGCACCGACATGCTGCCACCGGTAATGCGCATGCCATTCTCCATCACCACGTAGGCTTCACCGGGCGGCGCGCTTTCCACCAGGAAGCTGGCGGGGTCGACGTCGAGTTCTTCACCGACGATCTGGGCCATGGCCGTGAACGGGCCTTGGCCACCTTCCATGAACGGGCTGAGCAGGCGCACCGTGCCGTCCGGGCGGATCTCCAGGAATGCCGGCACCTGGGTGCCGCGCTCAGGGGTGGCTGCCGCCGCTGCCTGCGCGCGGGGCGCGGCCATCGGCAGGCCGAAACCCAGCACCAGGGCACCGACCGCGGTGCTGGCCAGAAAGCGTCGGCGCGACAGGTTGACGGTTTCGCCCAGTTGCAGCCTGAGCAGTTCTGCGGGGGTGTCGACGGGCGTGTTCATCAGGCCTGCTCCCCTTGGGCCAGTGCATGCACGGCGGCATGGATGGCGTTGTAGGTGCCGCAGCGGCAAAGGTTGACCATCGCCGCGCTGATCTGTTCATCGCTGGGCTTGGGGGTGTGCTTGAGCAGCGCGGTGGCCGCCATCACCTGGCCGGACTGGCAGTAGCCGCATTGGGCCACCTGGTGCTCGACCCAGGCCGCCACCACTCGCTTGCCCACCGCGTCGGCCTCGACCGCTTCGATGGTGGTCACCTCCCGCCCGACCACGCCGGCCACGGGAGTGACGCAGGCGCGTACGACATTGCCATCCACCAGCACCGAGCAGGCGCCACACTGGGCCAGGCCACAGCCATACTTGGTGCCGGTCATGCCCAGATCGTCACGCAGCACCCACAGCAGGGGCGTGTCGGCATCGGCGTCGACCTGGTAGGTCTTCTGGTTGATATGAAGTTCCATGGCTTACCTGCTGATCATCGGTTGATGGCGTTTTATTGTCTGCCGGGGAGTCCGTTGTTCCCCGATCCAGAAACGCTAGCACAGGGGGCCCCGCACGGGGCCCGTGGCAGGCGCAGGTTCAGAGGATCAGGCAAGCAATCCGGCGGAATGCGCAAGCCAGCCCTGGCCACGGGGCAGCACAGACAAACAGGACTTCCGCGGCGAAAACCCGGATAATGCCGGCCAATTTCGTTTTGCACGCTTAAATCACGGTAATCCCCGCATGGAAATCAAGGTCAATTTTCTCGACAACCTTCGTCTTGAAGCCAAGTTCGACGACTTCACGGTGATCGCCGACCAGCCGATCCGCTACAAGGGCGACGGTTCGGCCCCGGGCCCGTTCGACTATTTCCTGGCCTCGTCGGCCCTGTGCGCGGCGTACTTCGTCAAGCTGTACTGCCAGACCCGCGATATCCCCACCGAGAATATCCGCCTGTCGCAGAACAACATCGTCGACCCGGAGAACCGCTACAACCAGATCTTCAAGATCCAGGTCGAATTGCCCGAGGATATTTCCGAGAAAGACCGCCAGGGCATCCTGCGCTCCATCGACCGCTGCACCGTGAAAAAAGTGGTGCAGACCGGCCCCGAGTTCATCATCGAGGAAGTCGACAACCTCGATGCCGATGCCCAGGGCCTGCTGATGCCGGTGGCCGACACCACCACCTACATCCCCGGCAAGGACCTGCCGCTGGAGCAGACCATCGCCAACATGTCCGGCATCCTTGCCGGCCTGGGCATGAAGATCGAGATCGCCTCGTGGCGCAACATCGTGCCCAACGTCTGGTCGCTGCACGTGCGCGACGCGCAGTCGCCCATGTGCTTCACCAACGGCAAGGGTTCGACCAAGGAAGCCGCACTGGCCTCGGCGCTGGGTGAGTTCATCGAGCGGCTGAACTGCAACTTCTTCTACAACGACCAGTTCTGGGGCGAAGACATTGCCAACGCGCCGTTCGTACATTACCCGAACGAGCAGTGGTTCAAGCCAGGGCCGAAGGACGAACTGCCGGCCGAGATCCTCGACCCACACTGCCTGGCGATCTACAACGCGGACGGCGAATTGCGCGGTTCGCACCTGTACGACACCAACTCGGGCAACACCGAGCGCGGCATCTGCTCGCTGCCGTTCGTGCGCCAGTCCGATGGCCAGGTAGTGTACTTCCCGTCCAACCTGATCGAGAACCTGTTCCTCAGCAACGGCATGAGCGCCGGCAACACCCTGGCCGAAGCCCAGGTGCAGTGCCTGTCGGAAATCTTCGAGCGCGCGGTGAAACGCGAAATCCTCGAAGGCGAGCTGGCCCTGCCGGATGTCCCCCAGGAGGTGCTGGCCAAGTACCCAAGCATTCTCGCCGGCATCCAGGGCCTGGAAGAGCAGGGCTTCCCGGTGCTGGTCAAGGACGCCTCGCTGGGCGGTGAGTTCCCGGTGATGTGCGTGACCTTGATGAACCCGCGCACGGGCGGCGTGTTCGCCTCGTTCGGCGCGCACCCAAGCTTTGAAGTGGCGCTGGAGCGCAGCCTCACCGAACTGTTGCAAGGCCGCAGCTTCGAAGGCCTCAACGACCTGCCGCAACCGACCTTCGAAAGCCATGCGCTGACCGAGCCGAACAACTTCGTCGAGCACTTCATCGACTCCAGCGGTGTGGTGTCGTGGCGTTTCTTCAGTGCCAAGGCCGATTTCGAGTTCGTCGAATGGGACTTCTCCGGCCAGGGCGAGGACTCCAACGCGCAGGAAGCCGCGACCCTGTTCGGCATCCTCGAAGACCTTGGCAAAGAGGTGTACATGGCCGTGTACGACAACCTTGGCGCCACGGCCTGCCGCATCCTGGTGCCGGGTTATTCCGAGATCTATCCGGTCGAAGACCTGATCTGGGACAATACCAACCGCGCCCTGGAGTTCCGTGCCGACATCCTCAACCTGCACAGCCTGGATGACCGCGCCCTGCGCGCGCTGCGCCGGCGCCTGGATAAATGCGAGGTGGATGACTACACCACGATCACCACCTTGATCGGCGTCGAGTTCGACGAAAACACGGTGTGGGGCCAGCTGACCATACTGGAGCTGAAACTGCTGATCTGCCTGGCGCTCAAGCGCTTCGAGGATGCCAAGGAACTGGTCGAGGCGTTCTTGCAGTTCAACGACAACACCGTCGAGCGCGGCCTGTTCTACCAGGCGCTGAACGTGGTGCTGGAAGTGCAGCTGGATGATGAGCTGCAACTGGCCGATTACGAGGCCAACTTCCGCCGCATGTTCGGCAACCCGCGGATGGACGCGGTGCTGGGTTCGGTCGACGGTAGCGTGCGCTTCCATGGGCTGACCCCGACCAGCATGAAGCTTGAAGGGCTGGACCGCCATCTGCGGCTGATCGAGAGCTACAAGAAGCTGCATGCCGCGCGGGCCAGGTTTGCCTGACCGACCCTGGGGGGCGCAGCACCGGTGCAGGCGTCAGTTCTTGCACTTGGCCAGCACCACTTGGCAGGTGTCAGGCGTACCGCCTGAGCGCCCCGCATAGCGGATGCAGTTGTTCAGCGACTTCTGCCGGGCAATGCCCAGTGTGTTGCCCCAGGCCAGGCCGCCTTCACCGCTGCTCGGAAGCGCCTTGGCGTAGCAGTTGGCGCCCGGCGCGGCGGCGTAATAGCGTGCCTTGCCGGTTTTGCTCGAACAGCCGGCATTGAGTGCCAGGCTGACGGCCAGCAAGGCATGCGCGGTCCAGTACGCGTACGGTCGTGTGTTGCGAGTCTTCATGCTATCCCTCATCCCGACCCATCAAGTCTTTCAGGATATTTCTCTCAAGCCAAGCGGTGAACTATCCGAACGTCAAGGTGATCCCTTCTTAAGCGCACCCTGCGCACGCCTGATGGACCAGGCCCACGCGCCTGTCTGTCAGCCTTGGGTCACCGATGAATAAGGAGGCGCCGTGACCGCTACAGAGCAAACCCTCTACCGATGCACGCCCGGACCGCTGCATGCGATCCTGCTGGCTGGCACGGTCCCGCTGTTTCTCGGCGCGCTGCTGAGCGACATTGCCTACTTCAAGAGCTACCAGATCCAGTGGAGCAACTTCGCCGCCTGGCTGATTGCCGGTGGCTTGCTGTTTTGTGGGCTGACGTTGTTGTTCGCCCTGGCCAACCTGATCCGCGCCCCGCGCAAGGGCGGGCGGCCAACCCTGTACTTCCTGCTGTTGCTGGTGACCTGGGTGTTGGGACTGATCAACGCGTTCGAACATGCCAAGGATGCCTGGGCGGTCATGCCCGCGGGCCTGGTGCTGTCGGTCATCGTCACCTTACTGGCCTGCGTGGCGGCATGGCTGGGCATGAGCGACCTGGGTTCGGGAGGTGAGGCATGAAGCCGTTGCAAGGACTGTCGTTGTTGAGTGTTGCGGTACTGTTGGCCGCCTGCGGGGGGGACGGTGAGCCGACCCAGGCACTGGGGCCTGACCCGAAACTGCCGGCCCCGGAGCGCGGCCTGCTGCCGAGCATGAAGATTGCACAACCGGCGCAGTGGGGGGATCAGAAACCCACCGTGCCTGAGGGCTATCGCATCACGGCCATCGCCACGGGCCTGAACATCCCGCGCCAGAGCCTGGTGCTGCCCAATGGCGATATCCTGGTCGCCGAAGGGCGGGGCGGCAGTGCGGCCAAGCTCAAGCCCAAGGACGTGATTGCCAGCCAGATCAAGGCCAAGGGCAATACCCAGGTGAAGGGCGGCAACCGCCTGACCTTGCTGCGTGACGCCGATGGTGATGGCAACTACGAGGTGCAGACGGTGTTCGCCGAAGGCCTCAACGCGCCCTACGGGCTGGCCTTTGCCGACGGCAAGCTGTACGTGGCCAACCAGGACGCGTTGGTGCGCTTCGATTACCAGGACGGCCAGACCAAGGCCGGCGGCCCGCCGACCAAGGTCACCGACCTGCCGGCCGAGATCAACCACCACTGGACCAAGGCGCTGACGATCAGCCCCGATGGCCGCTACCTCTACGTGGGCATCGGCTCGAACAGCAACATCACCGAGCGTGGCATGGAAGTGGAGATCGACCGCGCCATGGTCTGGCAGATCGACGCCGTGACCGGGGCGCACAGGCCTTATGCCACCGGTTTGCGCAACCCGACGGCGCTGACCATTCAGCCGGACACCGGGCAGTTGTGGACGGTAGTCAACGAGCGTGACGAACTGGGGCCGGACCTGGTGCCGGACTACCTCACTTCGGTGCGTGAAGGTGGCTTCTATGGTTGGCCATACAGCTACTGGGGGCAGAATGTCGATGAGCGGGTGAAGCCGCAGAACCCGGACAAGGTGGCGGCTGCCATCAAGCCGGATTACAGCCTGGGGTCGCATGTTGCCGCGCTGGGTGTGGACTTCTCCATCCCGGCCATGGGCGAGCGCTTTGCCGACGGGGTGTTCGTGGGCGAGCACGGTAGCTGGAATCGCCCGAACCCGGTGGGTTACAAGGTGATCTTCGTGCCGTTCAAGGCGGGTAGGCCGGCCGGTGAACCGATCGACTTTGCCACCGGATTCCGCGGGGATGATGGCAAGACCCGCGGCCGGCCTGTAGGGGTGACCGTCGATCCGCGCGGGGCGTTGATCATCGCTGATGACCTGGCCAACACCATCTGGCGGGTGACGCGTAACTGAGGAGCGGAGCGAGGGCCTTGGTTTTGTACGAGTCTCCAAGGTCTACTCAGTCCGTGTGGGAGCGGGCACGCCCGCGAAGCAGGCGCCGCGGTGCATGGCACCGGCTGCGCCGGTGTTCGCGGGCTTGCCCGCTCCCACAAGTCCAGGCTTAGAAGCGGTAACTGAGGCTGGCTTCCAGCGTGCGCGGCGCACCCGGGGTTATCAGGTTCACCGAACCGTGTGCCGAGGCGTAATAGTCGCGGTCGAACACGTTCTTCAACCGCAGCGCGCCGTCCCAGTGCGCCTCGCTGTACAGCAAGGCGGTGTCGACCGTGGTGTAGCTCGGCATCACCACCACGTTATCCAGCGCGGTGTAGCGCTGGTCGACGTAGTTGGCGCCAGCGGCCACGCGCCATTGCGGCGTCAGCGTGCGCACCAGCCAGACGTTGGCACTGTTGCGCGGCGTCAGGGTTGGCGTCTGGCCCTCGTTGGCGACACCGTTGGTCTTGCTGTTGGACTTGGTGATCTCGGCATCAAGGTACGCGTAACCGGCATAAACCTGCCACTTGTCGGTGAGCTGCCCGCTGACGGTGGCCTCGAAACCATCGGTGCGCTGTTCGCCGGCGAGCACGGTCAGGTTCGGGTTGGCCGGGTCGGCTGTTTTCATGTTGGTGCGTTCGAGGCGGAAGATCGCCGCCGTCACCGCCAGGCGGCTGTCGAGCAGGTCCCACTTGGCACCGATTTCGTAGTTGGTGGTTTCTTCAGGCTCCAGGTGCTCGTTGCTCGGGCTGACCGCGAACACTTCGCCAGAAGGCTGGTAGCTACGGCTGACCGACACGTAGTACGACTGGATCGCATCCGGCTGATAGACCAGACCGGCGCGTGGGCTCCAGGTCTTGTCGGTGCGGTCGAGGTCGACATTCTGCACACGTTCGTCGTCGTATTCCTGGCCGAAGATGTCGTAACGCACGCCGACCAGCGCCTTCCACTGCTCGCTCAGGGTAATCAGGTCCTGCACATACAGGCCAGTGGTCTGCTGGTAGTTGGTGCCTTTGGAGCTCAGGTTGGCTGCATGGTCCGGCACCGGTACCAGGCCGTCGCGGAACACCGGCACCTGGGCCACATTGTTCTGGCTCAGCACCCGCTGGTGCTTGTCCTGGTAGCCGACTTCCACGCCGTACAACAGGTTGTGCTGCATGCCCAGCAATTGAGCCTGTTGCTTGAGCTCGGTCTGGTTGAACACGCCGTATTCGTCACGGGCGACGTTACCGCGGTTGAGCTTGACCAGCAACTCGCCATTGGGCGCGGTGACGAAGCGGGTCGGGCTGCTGTCGGCCAGGGTGTTGTTGCGGTCCAGGTCGTAACGGTAGTAGCGGCTGGTGTTGGTCAGGGTGAAGTCGTCGTTGATGCGATAGTCGAGGCTGGCGGTGAGCGAGAACACTTCGCTGCGCGCATAGTCCTGGTCGGCATCGCCGGAGCCGAAGCGCTTGTCACGGTCGACATCCACCGGGCGATTGCCCAGGGCCGGAATGCCGAAGTCGATCAGGCGCTTGTCGTACAGGTAGGTGGCGCCGAGGTTCAGGTCAAGGTCGTCGGACAGCTTGAAGTAGGCCGACGGGGCGATGGCCTTGCGGTCGATATAGCCGTCGTCGCGGAAGGTGTCGCTGTCTTCGAAGGCACCGGTCATGCGGTAGGCCTGGTTGCCTTGCGAGTCGGCCCAGCCGCTGTCGAACTGGGTGCGACGCTTGCCTTCGCTGTCGAAGGTCACGCCGACTTCCTGCTTGGGCGCAGAGCCGGGCTTCTTGCTGATGCTGTTGATCAGGCCACCGGAAGAGCCGCGGCCGTAGAGCACGGCCGCAGGGCCCTTGATCACTTCGACCCGTTCGATGTTGGACAGGTCGCGGAAGTACAAGGCGTCGTCGCGCACGCCATCGATGTACATGTCGCCAATTGCACTGAAACCGCGGATCGTCACCTGGTCGCGCTGGCCGTCGCCGTTGGACAGGCCAACCCCGGGCACGTTCTTCAGTACGTCTTCCATGGACTGCGCACCCTGGTCCTTGATCACGCTTTCCGGCACGACGTTGACGGTTTGCGGGATATCGCGCAGCGGCGCGTCGATCTTCAAGGCGCTGCGGCTTTCCGTGGCCTTGTAGCTTTGTTGCTCATAGGCACTGGTGACCGCAGTGGCGGGCAGGGCGACTTCGCCTTGGCTTTCAGCGTGAACAGCAGGGACCACCAGCAGGCCCAGCACCGATAGGGATGCCGGGGCAACAGACTTTTTTGCCATTATGGATGACTCATTGTTGTTTTGGAGGGTTGCGAATAGTAATGATTTGTAAATGTAAAGCAAGTGTAAAGAATTCGTATTCGCTAAAACAACCTCCGCCTTGACGGGAAGGGGTTGAAATATGTCGCGGGCGGGGCGTTTGCCTGCAGAGTGGCGGGCAATGACTATGCTTGTTTGCGCGTAAACATTTCACGCACTTATCCGGTCTTGATCACATGGAAGCAGGCCTATGAATCCTATTTGCACCCTCGCTCGCGCTGTTGCTCTTGCCACCCTGGTGTCCGCTGCCGCCTTCACGGTGCAGGCTGCCGAGATCCCGATTGGCAGCCAGGCGCTGGAAAGCCATGTCAAAACCCAGGTCACCGCCATTGACCTGGCCAACCGCCAAGTCACGGTAAAAGGGCCGAACGATAAGGATGTGACCCTGCAACTGACGGAAAAGGCCAAGGCGCTGCCCAACCTCAAGGTCGGCGACAACGTCGATATCTATGTCACCCGGGCCATCGCCTATGTGCTCAACAGCGACGTGGGTGGTGCGCCAAAGGCCACCGAGGAATCCGGGGAAATTCGCGCCACCAAGGACAACCCCAACCCCGGCGGCGAAGCCTTCCGCCAGGTGCGGGTGACCTCGCAAATCAAGAAGATCGACCTGAAGAAACATGAAGTCAGCCTGCTGCCGCCGGAAGGCAAGCTGCAGGTGGTCAAGGTCGAAAACCCTGACCTGCAGGCGCGCATGAAGAACCTCAAGGTTGGCCAGACCGTCGATGCGATCTACACCGAAGTGCTGCGGGTCGATACCTGGCGTTGAGGTCGGGCAGCGGGCACGCTTCGGCTGGCCCGCATCTGGCTGTATGCGTGTGGCGAATACACCCTGTGCATCCTTTCGATTTCCATAACCGTGGTCGATTTACTCATCATGGTCTCATCCACTCCTCAGATGAGACCTTTCATGCCCTACAAGACCCTGTCGCTTGCAATCCTTCCCGTGATGATGGCCCTGCTGGCGGGCTTCGTGCTGCCTTACCAGGCCGCCAGCAACGCGGCCGTCGGCCGTGCGCTGGGGCACTGGTTGTGGGGCGCCTTCACCTCATTGACGGTCAGTTCGGTGGTGGTCATCACGGCGCTGCTGATCCTGCGGGTGCCCATGCCTGACCTGGGCAAGGCGTTGCAAGGCCCCTGGTGGCTGTGGATCGGTGGCGTGCTGGGTGCGCTGTATGTGGCCGGCGCTGCGGCATTGACACCGAAGCTGGGCACGGCGGGCTTCCTGGTGCTGGTAGTGGCGGGGCAGATCCTGACCTCGGTGATCGTCGATCACTTCGGGCTGATGGGCGTTGCCAGCAAGCCGGTGAACCTGGCCCGGGTGGCCGGCGTGCTGCTGATCCTCGGCGGCGTTTTGCTGGTACAAGGCGGCTGGGCCTCGACGCCGCCGTCTGGCCAAGCGGTGGCCGAGCGCTGATCAATGCCCGGGCTGGCTGCAGGCCCAGACTGCTTCGCGCAGCCAGCGGTGGCCAGGATCGCTGTCCTTCCTGGCGTGCCAGGCCTGTTGATAGGCGAGGGCGGGGATAGGCAGCGGTGGCATGAACTGGCGCAGTGACGGGTGCTGGCGCATCGGGCCAACCGCTCGCCTGGCCACGGTGAGAATCAGGTCGGTGCCGGCGAGCACTTCAACTGCGGCGCTCCAATGGGGCAGCGCCAGTGCGATATGCCGGCGCAGGCCTTGTTCGGCCAGGGCCCGCTCGATCTCATCGTGGGCATCCGGATGCATGGCCATGAGCACGTGTGGGCGCGTCAGCCAGTCCTCCAGGGTGAGCCCGCCCTTGGCTGGCAGCTCCTGGCGATCGGCGACGCTGATGAAGCTGTCTTCGAACAAGGTCTGGGCGGTGATGTCGGCTGGCAGTTCCGGGAAGATGCCCAGGGCCAGGTCGAGTTCGCCATCGAGCAGCTGCGCGAGCATGGTCTCGCGGCTGGCTTGGCTGATCGCAAGGTCGACGCCGGGGGCGAGCTGGCGCAGATGGCGGACCAGGGGTGGCAGGATGATGCGCGAGGAATAGTCCGACAATGACAGCCTGAAGCGGCGCTGGGCCTGGGCCGGGTCGAACTGCGGCGCGGCCAGCAGGCCGTTGAGGCTGCCGAGGGCATCCTGCAGCGGCTTGGCCAGGGCTTGGGCACGAGGCGTCAGGGCCATCTGTCCCTGTTGGCGGATCAGCAACGGGTCGTCGAAGTGTGCACGCAATTGCGCCAGGGCATGGCTGACGGCGGGTTGGCTGCGGTGCACACGCAGGGCGGCGCGGGTCACGTGCTTTTCGCTGAGCAGGGCGTGCAGGGTCAGCAGCAGGTTGAGGTCGATCTTGCGCAGTTCATCCATGGGGCGAATGCTTCGGTTGGCTTTGGCAGGTGATTATCAGCCTAACAGATGTGCTGGCCCCATTGCGGGCAACACATTCCAGCTTTGGGGTTTATACTCGCCCCCCGTTTCACTGTAATCCGAGTACTCCGATGGGTCTTTCCGCAACCGCCACACCCGAACCGCGCCGCCTTGGCGCGCCCTTGATCGCCTTGGCCCTGCTGCTGGCCGGCGCCTGGTTCCTCAACCTCAACGCCGGCTTCAAGCAAATGCTGCTGCTGATGGTCGGCGCTGCCCTGGGTTTGACGCTCTATCACGCCGCTTTCGGCTTCACCTCGGCCTGGCGCGTGTTCATCAACGAACGCCGCGGCGCCGGCCTGCGTGCACAGATGGTCATGCTGACCCTGGCCGCGCTGTTGTTCTTCCCGGCGCTGTCGGCCGGCAGCCTGTTCGGCACCCCGGTCACCGGCCTGGTCGCGCCGGCTGGCGTGTCGGTGGTGTTCGGTGCGTTCATCTTCGGCATCGGCATGCAACTGGGCGGTGGCTGCGCCTCGGGCACGCTGTTCACCGTGGGTGGCGGCAATGCACGGATGCTGGTAACCCTGCTGTTCTTCATCGTCGGCTCGGTCACCGCTACCCACCATGCCGACTGGTGGTTCGCGCTGCCGTCGTTCCCGGCCACTTCGATTGTCCAGGCCTGGGGTGTGGCGCCAGCGCTGCTGGCCAGCGTTGCGCTGTTCGCGCTGATCGCCTGGGCCACAGTGGTGATGGAGAAGCGTCGCCATGGCGCCCTGGAAGCCCCTGTGAGCAGTGAGCACCAGGGCCTGCGCCGCTTCCTGCGTGGCCCGTGGCCGCTGCTGTGGGGGGCAATTGCCCTGGCCTTGCTCAACTACGCCACCCTGGCCCTGGCCGGGCGCCCGTGGGGCATCACTTCCGCGTTTGCCCTGTGGGGGGCGAAAACTTTGTCCAGCTTCGGTGTCGATGTCGGCAGCTGGGTGTTCTGGCAGGCGCCGGCCAATGCCAAGGCACTGGCCGCGCCGCTGTGGCAGGACATCACCACGGTGATGGACATCGGCATCGTGCTTGGTGCACTGCTGGCGGCAGGCCTGGCTGGCCGCTTCGCACCAAGCCTGAGGATTCCGCTGCCATCGCTGATTGCCGCAGTCATCGGTGGCCTGTTGCTGGGCTATGGTTCGCGCCTGGCGTATGGCTGTAACATCGGCGCCTACTTCAGCGGCATCGCTTCGGGTAGCGTGCACGGTTGGCTGTGGCTGATCGCCGCCTATGCCGGCAACCTGATCGGCGTGCGCCTGCGCCCACTGTTCTTTGCTGGCGAACGCCGCCCGGTGGCGCTCAGCGGCTGCTGATATCACCCGATCAATTGAACAAGGAGGTTCGAATGGCGCAATACACCGCCCATGTGGCCTGGGCTCGAGAAGGTCAGGATTTTCTCGGTAACCAGTACAGCCGCCGGCACCTGTGGCGCTTCGATGGCGGCATCGAGGTGCCGGGCTCTTCGTCGCCCCATGTGGTGCCACTGCCGATGTCCGATGCCTCGGCCGTGGACCCTGAAGAGGCATTCATCGCGGCGCTGTCCAGTTGCCACATGCTGTGGTTCCTGTCGCTGGCGGCCAAGCAGCGGTTCTGCGTCGAGCACTATGCCGACGACGCAGAGGGGGTGATGGCGCGCAATGAGGCAGGGCGGATGGCCATGACTGTGGTCACCCTGCGGCCGCGGGTTGAGTTCTCCGGTGAGCGCCAGCCCACGGCGGAGCAACTCGAGCACCTGCATCACCTGGCCCACGAAGAATGCTTCATCGCCAATTCGGTGAAGACCGAGGTGCGCTGCGAGCCGGTGTATCTCAGCTGAATTCTTAAATAAATCAAATTAGCTTTATATTCTAACCTATTGATTATTAACGTTTATCGCCTGGCAAGCGTGTGCTGGACACACTGCTCGTAGTAGGTCTGCTTGATCGCCGCTGGCTTGAGTCGTGAGCGGCTGTTGTAGGTTTGTTCGGTGATGCCCATGGCGGTCATGCGCATCCAGGGTTTGGCGAACCGGCGTACCTGCAGCTTCTTGCGCGTGGCGTAAAGGGTGACGCCGGAGAGCTTGGCCTGCTGCGCCTCGGCGGCGATCTGCGAGCCCCATCCACAGGTTTCGCGGTCATTCTGGCTAAGCGCTTTGGCCTGGGCGCCGAAGGCGGCGGTGGCCAGCAGGCAGCCGGTCATCATTGCTAGAAATACTCGCATGTTGCTGTCCTAAGCATCTGAAGATGAAGGGAGTTTGCCTTGGCTAAAGATGCCTGTGGGCCAGCATTTTCCAATCAGGTAGTGGCGATGCGAATGCGATTTGCCAGTGCGGGGCGCAGGCTGGTGAGCGCCAGGCCTGCGATCCAAATCGCCGACACCCCGTAGTTCAGCCGCTGATACAACCCGAACAGCTGGCCGCTCTTGGCGGCCTGAGCCATGAGCACAACGGTGACCACCGCAGTCATCAGGCACGCCAGGGAAAACCAGCCCAGAGCCCTCGAGCCGGCCAGGCATTTGCCGAGCCTGGCCCACAGCGCACTGGCCAGGGTCAACGAGAGAAACATCAGCAGGCCGCAGAGGTTGTGCAGTTGCTGCGAGCTCGACGGCTCGGCAGGTGCGCAACCCTGGTCGCACGGAAACAGGCCAGTGCCGAGGCTGCCCAGGCCATGCAGCAGGACCAAGGCAGCGCTCAGCAGCGCAAGTTTCGATGCGCGCCAACGCCGTGCAAGGCCCCAGGCAAACAAGGCGAATAGCAGGGCGAGCGGGAAGTTGTTGACCAGGGGCGACCAGGGCTGGGTGGGCGAACCCTGGGCGCCAAGCTGGCTCATGGCCTGTTGCAGGTGGTCGTAGCCGGGGTAGGCCTGTGCGGTGAACCAGACGCCGATCAGCAGCCAGAACGGGATGAGCAGGCCACAGGTCAGCAGGGCACGGTCGAGCGGTTTCATGCGCGTGTTCCTTCCATGGAAAGCACCTACTGTAGCGGTTTCAGCCCTGCGTGTCCCGGCGCATCTGGGTCACCAGGGTGAACCGGTCATCCGGGTGCACCGTCTCGGAAACGGCCATCAGGTCGCCGTTTTTTTCGCGGTAATGGCGGATGATCTTCAGCCCCGGCGAACCCGTCTCGGCCTTCAGTTCGAGCGCCATCTCTGCGGTCAGCAACACGGCCCGTACCTGCTGATCAACGACTGCGATCGACCGGCCGTAGTGCTGTTCGATCAGCGCTGCGATCAGCTGGTCGGGGTGCTCATGGGCCAGTTCGATGACGTCGGCGTAGTCGCGCTGGGCGTAGACATCGCTCCAGCACAGCGGCGCGGCATCGTGCTGGCGGTCGACGCGGATGCTCGATAGGCAGAAGTAGTGTTCCCCCGGCACCAGTCCAAGGCGTTCTGCTTCACTCACGTTGGCGACGAAGTGGCGCATTTGCCGGATCCTGCGTTGCTGGGTTTGCGTCAGCTGCGCAAGGTCGGCCACTGTCGCCAGCGTCTGGGAATAGCCACCACGCGGGCTGCTGGCCTCGACCCGGGTGCCGACCCGCTTGCGGCGTGACACCAGCCCTTGGTTGAGCAGCTGGTTGATCGCCGCCCGCACCGTATGCCGGCTCACCCCATACAGATCGCACAGTTCAAATTCGGTCGGCAGCAGGCTGCCCACTGGGTATCGGCCATTGGCGATGCCTTTCATCAAGTCTTTCGCCACCCGGGTGTATCGCGTTTCGTTCATGCCTTCGGTGAGTCCGGTCAGATGCGCCGTTTGGCAGTGTACCAGTGCTGGCGCGTGCACCTGACGCAGCGCCTTGATGAAATACCGCATCGGGCGTATGTGATCGTACAACTGCTTGCGCTATCATGACGGCTGTCTTTCAAGGTGAAATACAGGGCATGACAGAGCAGCAGGTACAGGCAAGGACCCGGCGCAAGCCGCGCAGTCTGGCCCAGGAACTGGTCACGGTGCTGACCGAGCGCATTCGCAGCGGCCAGCTCAAGCGCGGCGACAAGCTGCCGACCGAATCGCAGATCATGGCCGAGGAGGGCGTCAGCCGCACCGTGGTGCGTGAGGCGATCTCCAGGCTGCAAGCGGCCGGGCAGGTCGAGACGCGCCATGGCATCGGCACTTTCGTGCTGGATGCACCGGCGACCGGAGGCTTCCGTATCGACCCAGCGACCGTGGTGACCTTGCGCGAAGTGCTGGCGGTGCTGGAGTTGCGCATCGCCCTGGAAATCGAGTCGGCGGGCTTGGCGGCGCAACGGCGCAGCGATGAAGAGCTGGCTGGCATGCGTGCAGCGCTGGACGAACTCAACGAGGGCGCGGCGCATGCCACCGATGCAGTGTCGGCGGACTTCCAGTTCCACCTGCGCATTGCCCAGGCCAGCGGCAACCATTATTTCGCCGATATCATCAACCACCTGGGGACCAGCATCATTCCGCGTACCCGGTTGAATTCGGCGCGGTTGGCCCATGATGACCAGGCGCACTACATGAGCCGCCTGATGCATGAGCATGAAGCGATTTATGAAGCCATCGCCCGGCGCGACAGCGAAGGGGCGAAGATGGCCATGCGCATGCACCTGAGCAATAGCCGCGAGCGCTTGCGCCAGGCTCATGAAGAAGCCGAGGCCCAGGGGGCCTGAGCCCTTCATAACCTGTACCGGCCACTTCGCGGGTGAACCCGCTCCCACAAGTACTGCACAGCCCTCAGGCTTGGCGCCATCCCTGTGGGAGCGGGTTCACCCGCGAAGAGGCCGGTACAGGCGATAAAGAAAAGCCCCGCATGTGCGGGGCTTTCTAGTTTCAGAGCACTCAGATCGAGCCTTCGCTCCACTGCCCATTCACCAGGCGACGCAGCCCCAGCGGGTTGCCGTCACGCAGCGCCTCCGGCAACAGCGCTTGCGGGTAGTTC
Source organism: Pseudomonas urethralis (assembly GCF_021602465.1). Lineage (NCBI taxonomy): Bacteria > Pseudomonadati > Pseudomonadota > Gammaproteobacteria > Pseudomonadales > Pseudomonadaceae > Pseudomonas > Pseudomonas urethralis. The sequence goes on along the minus strand of NZ_BQIJ01000004.1, from coordinate 299,537 downwards.
TGGTAGCACACCGGGCGCAGGAAGCGGTCGATGGCCAGGGTGCCGACCGAGGTGCCACGGGCATCGGAGGTGGCCGGGTACGGCCCGCCGTGGACCATCGCGTCGCACACTTCCACGCCGGTCGGGTAGCCATTGACCAGAATGCGGCCGACTTTCTCTTCCAGCAGCGGCACCAGCCAGGCGTAGGCTTCGAAGTCCTCTGGCTCGCCGATCAGCGTTGCGGTCAGCTGGCCGCGCAGGCCGAGCAGGGCGTCACGCAGTTGCGCGTTGTCCTTGACCTCGACCGCCACGGTGGTCGGGCCGAACACTTCTTCCTGCAGCAACGGGTCGGCTTCTACCAGCAGGCGGGCATCGGCCTTGAACAGCTGGGCGCGGGCCTGGCTGCCTTGCTGAGCCTGGCCGGCCAGGTGCTCGATGCCAGCGTGCGCGTGCAGGTGCTCGAGGCCGCCGACGTAGCTGCGCAGGCCGCCAGCATTGAGCATGGTCTGCCCGGCCTGCTGGTCCAGGTGCTGGCCAAGGTCGGCGAGCAGCTGGCTGTACTGCGCCGACTGCAGGCCGATCACCAGGCCCGGGTTGGTGCAGAACTGCCCGGCACCCATGCAGACCGAGCCGGCCAGCTCGCGGGCGATGGCCTCGCCACGCTTGGCCAGGGCGCCTGGGAGGATGATCACCGGGTTGATGCTGGACATCTCGGCGAACACCGGAATCGGTTGCGCGCGCTCGGCAGCCATGCGGCACAGGGCGTCACCGCCCTTCAGCGAACCGGTGAAGCCGACGGCCTGGATAGCCGGGTGCTTGACCAGCGGCTCGCCAACGCCAGCGCCGAACACCATGTTGAACACACCCTTGGGCATGCCGGTGCGCTCGGCGGCGCGCTGGATGGCGCAGCCGACCAGGTCGGCGGTGGCCATGTGGCCGCTGTGCGCCTTGAACACTACCGGGCAACCGGCGGCCAGGGCGGCGGCGGTGTCACCACCGGCGGTGGAGAAGGCCAGCGGGAAGTTGCTGGCACCGAACACGGCGACCGGGCCGACGCCGATGCGCATCTGGCGCAGGTCCACACGTGGCAGCGGTTGGCGCTCGGGCAGGGCGAGGTCGATGCGCGCACCGAGGAAATCGCCGCGGCGCAGCACCTGGGCGAACAGGCGCATCTGCCCGCTGGTGCGGCCGCGTTCGCCCTGGATACGGGCGGCGGGCAGGGCGGTTTCGCGGCAGACGATGGCGACGAAGGCGTCGTCCAGTTCGTCCAGTTCGGCAGCGATGGCGTCGAGGAACTCGGCGCGGCGAGCCGGTTGCAGGTTGCGGAATTCGACAAATGCGCCGGCGGCAGCCTTGGCGGCCTGGTCCACTTCGGCCTCGGTAGCCTGGGCGAAGCTGTAGGGCAGGGCCTCGCCGGTGGTGGCGTCCAGGCTCTGCAGGCGTTGCGAGCCAGCGGCGCTGCGCTGGCCGGCGATGAAGTTGTGGCCGAGGATCTCTGGCATGTGGGGCTCCTAGGGTTGAATGATCAGGTTATCGGTGCCGGATTGAACAGGGTGATGTCGTTGTGCAGGCGGTGCTGTTCGGCCCAGGTCTGTTTGCGGCCGCTGGCCACGTCCAGGTAGTAGTGGAACAGCTCCCAGCCCAGCTCCTCGATGGTCGCGCGGCCGCTGGCGATGCGCCCGGCGTCGATGTCGATCAGGTCCGGCCAGCGCTGGGCCAGCTCGGTGCGGGTGCAGACCTTGACCACCGGCGCCATGGCCAGGCCGTACGGCGTGCCACGGCCGGTAGTGAACACGTGCAGGTTCATGCCGGCGGCCAGTTGCAACGTGCCGCAGACGAAATCGCTGGCCGGGGTGGCGCAGAAGATCAGGCCCTTGCGGTTGACCCGCTCGCCTGGGCCGAGTACGCCCTGGATGGCGCCACTGCCGGACTTGACGATCGAACCGAGGGACTTCTCGACAATGTTCGACAGGCCGCCTTTCTTGTTGCCCGGCGTGGTGTTGGCGCTGCGGTCTGCAGCCCCTTGCTGCAGGTAGCGGTCGTACCAGTCCATCTCGCGCACCAGGGCAGCGGCGACTTCCTGGTTTTCGGCGCGTGAGGTGAGCATGTAGATGGCGTCGCGCACTTCGGTCACTTCCGAGAACAGCACGGTGGCGCCAGCGCGCACCAGCAGGTCAGCGGCAAAGCCGAGCGCCGGGTTGGCGGTGATGCCGGAGAAGGCGTCACTGCCGCCGCACTGCATGCCAAGGATCAACTCGCTGGCCGGCACGGTTTCGCGGCGGCGCTGGTCGAGCTTCTTCAGGCGGGTTTCAGCAAGGCCCATGATCTGTTCGATCATTTCGCCGAAGCCGAGGCTGGCATCCTGAAGCCGATACAGCCAAGGCTCGCTGAGGTCGACCGACGGGTCGTTGTCGTGCATCACCTGGCCGGCCTGGAGCTTTTCGCAACCCAGGCTGATCACCAGCGCTTCGCCACCGAGGTTGGGGTTGCGCGCCAGGTTGCGCACGGTGCGGATCGGGATGTAGGCATCGCGGGCATTGATCGCCACGCCGCAGCCGTAGCTGTGGGTCAGGGCGACCACGTCATCGACATTGGGGTATTTGGGCAAGAGTTCGGCGCGGATGCGTTTGACCGCGTGTTCCAGCACGCCGGTCACGCACTGCACGGTAGTGGTGATGCCGAGGATATTGCGGGTGCCGACGGTGCCGTCGGCGTTGCGGTAGCCTTCGAAAGTGAAGCCGTCCAGCGGTGGCAGGGCATCGGGTACGGCATCGCAGCGCGGCAGGCTGTCCAGTTCGGGGGCGGCTGGCATGGCCAGCTGGCTTTCCTGCACCCAGCTGCCCTGGCGCAGGTCTTCCAGTGCGTACCCGATGATTTGCCCGTAGCGACGCACCGGCTCGCCCTTGGCGATCGGCACGGTGGCAACCTTGTGGCTCTGGGGCACGCCTTCGACCAGGGTCAGGCCATCGGCGAAGCGGGCGCCTTCGCCCAGGCCGCCGTCATTGACCACGACCACGACGTTGTCGTCCTCGTGCAGGCGGACGTAGCGGGGCGAGTCGGAATGTTCGATCAACTGCATGTTTGGGCCCTACTTGTCAGGTTCTCAGGCTTTTGTACATCCGCCCGCGCAGGCTTCTACCGGCGCAGGCGTGCTCGGTCAGTGCCGCGAGCTGGCCAGTTCGCCACGGGCGGCCGGCTCAGGCTGTGGCTTTGGCGCATCGTCGCGCAACTCGATACGCTTGATCGGGCCGACGATCACCAGGTAGCTGAACACCGCCACCAGGGCGTTGGCGCCCACGTATACCAGGGCCCACTTGAACGAGCCGGTGGCGCTGATGATGTAGCCGATGACGATGGGAGTGGTGATCGAGGCGATGTTGCCAAAGGTGTTGAACAGGCCACCGGACAGCCCGGCGATCTGCTTGGGCGAGGTATCGGCCACCACCGCCCAGCCCAATGCGCCGATGCCTTTGCCGAAGAAAGCCAGGGTCATGAAACCGACCACCATCCACTCGGCGTCGACATAGTTGCAGAAGACCATGGTGGTCGACAGCAACAGGCCGCAGACGATCGGCAGCTTGCGCGAGAAGGTCAGCGAATTGCCGCGGCGCAGCAGCCAGTCAGAGATCACCCCACCCAATACACCACCAATGAAGCCGCACACCGCCGGCAACGAGGCGATGAAGCCGGCCTTGAGGATGGTCATGCCACGTTCCTGCACCAGGTACACCGGGAACCAGGTGAGGAAGAAGTAGGTGATGGCGTTGATGCAGTACTGGCCCAGGTACACGCCCAGCAGCATGCGGCTGGTCAGCAGTTGCTTGACATAGCCCCATTTCGGCCCGTCGTTGCCACGCTTCTGGTCCATGTCGACCAGGCCGCCGTTCTGCTCGATGTGCTCGAGTTCGTCCCTGCTGATGCGCGGGTGCTGCCGTGGGTTGTAGATGGTCTTCAGCCACACCATGGAGAACGCGATGCCCAGTGCACCCATGACCACGAACACGTGCTCCCAGCCAAAGCTGAACACGATCCAGCCCATGATCGGGGCGAACAGCGCGGTGGCAAAGTACTGCGCCGAGTTGAAGATCGCCGAGGCGGTGCCGCGTTCCTGGGTCGGGAACCAGGCCGCGACGATACGGGCATTACCCGGGAACGACGGGGCTTCGGCGAAGCCGACGAGGAAGCGCAGGGTGAACAGGGTCACCACCGCCCAGGCCACCGGCAGGCCGCCGACAAAGCCCTGCAGCAGAGTGAACAGCGACCAGGTGAAGATGCTGAAGGCGTAGACATTCTTCGAGCCGAAGCGGTCCAGCAGCCAGCCACCGGGGATCTGCCCGGCCACGTAAGCCCAGCCGAAGGCGGAGAAAATATAACCAAGGGTAACGGCGTCGATGCCGAGGTCTTTCTGCAGGCTGGAGCCTGCGATAGCGATGGTTGCTCGGTCTGCGTAGTTGATCGTGGTCACCAGGAACAGCATGAACAGGATCAGGTAGCGCACATGCGTCTTTTTAGTCGCTTGCATGCTGGTAATTCTCCCACTAGTTATTTTTGTGCGGGCTGACGCGTTGTAGCCGGAGTGGGGCAGGCCCACTCCGGAGGCGGCAATGGCAGGCCGCGCGGGGGCGCTTATTGCGGACCCATCTTGTCCATCAGTGCTGCGAGCAGCTCGTACTCTTCGGCGCTCAGGTCGGTCAGCGGGGTGCGCACCGGGCCTGCGTCGTAACCGGCGATCCTGGCGCCGGCCTTGACGATGCTCACGGCGTAGCCGGCCTTGCGGTTACGGATGTCCAGGTACGGCAGGAAGAAGTCGTCGATCAGCTTGGCCACGGTGGCGTGATCGTCACGGGCGATGGCGTGGTAGAAGTCCATCGCGGTCTTCGGAATGAAGTTGAACACTGCCGAAGAGTATACCGGCACACCCAATGCCTTGTAGGCCGCTGCATACACCTCGGCAGTCGGCAGGCCACCCAGGTAGCTGAAACGATCACCCAGGCGGCGACGGATCGACACCATCAGTTCGATATCGCCCAGGCCGTCCTTGTAGCCGATCAGGTTCGGGCAGCGCTCGGCCAGCTGCTCCAGCAGGTTGGCATTCAGGCGGCAGACATTGCGGTTGTACACCACCACGCCGATGTTGACCGACTTGCACACCGCTTCGACGTGGGCGGCAACGCCGTCCTGGCTGGCTTCGGTGAGGTAGTGCGGCAGCAGCAGCAGGCCCTTGGCGCCCAGGCGCTCGGCTTCTTGTGCGTATTCGATGGCCTGGCGGGTGGAACCGCCGACGCCGGCGAGGATTGGCACCGACTTGGCGCAGGTGTCGACTGCCGTCTTGATCACTTGGCTGTACTCACTGGCAGCCAGGGAGAAGAACTCACCGGTGCCACCGGCGGCGAACAGCGCGCTGGCGCCGTAAGGGGCGAGCCACTCCAGGCGCTTGATGTAGCCAGCCTGGTTGAAGTCGCCCTGGGCATTGAAGTCGGTGACCGGGAAAGACAGCAGGCCGTGGGAGAGGATGGATTTCAGTTCTTGTGGAGTCATTGTTGTAGGCATCCTGTGGCGCTTGGGGTGAAAGGGTGTTGTTTTGCGTTGGAGGTAAGTTATCGTACAACTTGTACGATGACTAGTCCCCTTGCAGAAATTTTTGCTGAGGGCGCCCAGGTGATCGGTTCAAGGTTTGTGTTGGTGCAGAAATCGAGCGCCGCCCGCGCGGCGCTTCGCGGGGCAAGCCCGCTCCCACAAGTCTGTTTCGGGCCAGTTACGCCTGTGAAGTCTCCACTGTCCGCCTTGTTCCCCTTTGATATCTGAGGGGTGCGCAGTAGCTTTTCATCTGTCTTCAGTCATGCACCAAGGCAGGCGCCGGTACTTGCGCAGGAGAGATTGGCCCGAAATAGACTGTGGGAGCGGGCTTGCCCCGCGAAGCGCCGCGCGGGCGGCGCTCGATCTCACAGGCGCAGAAAATCTGACGACAACCACTCGGCAGTCATCGTATCTCTAAGGGGAAGGGCAAAAAAACGATCGCGGAGACAGGCACAAGCCCGCCGCCCGCTTCCACGGGAAGTGTTCTGGGACCAGCAGAGGGTGACCGGGGAAGCGGGGGCGACCTTGCGCCGCCCCGCGATCAAAGCTAACGAAGCTGAAACCGGGTATCAGGCAGCCTGCTGGCGCTTGATCTGGCTTTTGCGCACCTGCGCGCGGCAGGCATCGCCGAAGGCCTGGAAGATCTTGATCGAATCAGGGTTCTTCGCCGCTTGCCATTCCGGGTGCCACTGCACGGCAAACAGGAACGGCGAGATGCTTGGCGCGTGGATCGCCTCGACCAGGCCATCTTCGGCGTGGGCGATCGGCTCGATGCCTGCGCCGAGATTGCGCAGGCCCTGGCCATGCAGCGAATTGACGCGGATCTCGTCGGTGCCCAGGGTTTCACGCAGCCAGCTGTCCGGCTTGATCTTCACGCCATGCACCTGGGCGTATTGCACATCGACCGGGTCTTCCGGGTTTTCCCGGTGGTCGTTGAAGCCAGGCTCGGCGTAGACCTTCTGGTAAATGTCGCCGCCCAGGGCAACGTTGATTTCCTGCATGCCGCGGCAGATGCCGAAAATCGGCAGGCCGCGCTTGAGCGCTGCCTTCACCAGGGGGATGTCGAACAGGTCGCGGTTCTTGTCCTGGCCTTTGCCAGGGGTTTCGTTTTCCTGGCCGTACAGGGTCGGGTCGATGTTACTACCGGCGCCGGTCAGGTACACGCCGTCGGCCATGTCCAGATAGGTCTCCAGGTCATCGATGCCACAGCAGGTGGGCACCAGTACCGGGACGCAATCGGCGAAGTCGACCAGCGGGGTGATGTATTTGTGGGTCATGACCTGATAGTCATGGCCTTTGCGCTCTTGGCTGCCCATGGTCATCAGGACGACGGGTTTGCGCAGGGAAGGTTGCTTGTTGCCAATGTTGCTGTTGGACATATGTCACCTTATGACAGGGCTCTGCCTGTCGTTGTTGTGCAGGTGCACGGCCCGTGGCCTTGATGTGCTACCTGAAGTCCCGAGCACTGCCGGCTCATCACTGGACGATTCCGGTCGGGGCTTGTAGATAGCTTGCCAGAGCCGTTCGATATGTCAAACGAGCAAAAAGCGGTTAAGGCGCCGAATTACGGGGCCATAACCCTTGCGAGCCTGAGCCGGCAAGGGTTTGGCGGGGGCTATGGTCAATTATATTTAACGACGCAGTCGGTTCATTGCAGCGCTGCAATGATCGACCGTTCAGTGCAGTATCTGCGCCAGGAAGGCCTTGGCCCGTGCAGTGCGCGGCTGGTTGAAGAACACCTGGGGCGGGCTGTCCTCGATGATCTGCCCGCCTTCGAGGAACAGCACCCGCTCCGCCACCTGGCGGGCAAAGCCCATTTCATGGGTGACGCAGAGCATGGTCATGCCGGTGCCTGCCAGTTGCACCAGTACGTCCAGCACCTCGGCGACCATCTCGGGGTCGAGCGCCGAGGTCGGCTCGTCGAACAGCATGATCCGCGGTTTCATGCACAGCGCCCGGGCGATGGCCACGCGCTGCTGCTGGCCGCCGGACAACTGGCTGGGGTATTTGTGCGCCTGGCTCTCGATACCGACCTTGCTCAGGTACATGCGCGCCCGTTCCTCGGCGTCCTGGCGCGACAGGCCGCGCACGCTGGTGGGGGCGAGCAGGCAGTTGTCCAGCACGCTCATGTGCGGGAACAGGTTGAAGTGCTGGAACACCATGCCGATCTCGCTGCGCACCTGGGCCGCCTGGCGGGTGTTGGCGGCCAGGTCGGTGCCGGCAACCCGGATGCTGCCCTGTTGGGCGATTTCCAGGCGGTTGATGCAACGGATCAGCGTCGATTTGCCCGAACCGGACGGGCCACACAGGACAATGCGCTCACCTTCGCGCACCTGCAGGTCGATGTCGCGCAGCACGTGGAAGGCGCCATAGTGCTTGTTCAGCCCCTCGATGCGGATCAGCTCCGGACGAGGGTCAGTTTCGGGGGCAAGGCTGGCAACGCTCAAGGGGGCGGTCATGTTGTTGTTCTCCCGCTGGGTGTCAGTCGAAACGTGCCGCGCTGTAAGGCGCAGGGTCGGTGAAAGGGCGCTCGCCTGTGAGCAGCTCGGCCACCAGGCGGCCGCTGACCGGGCCCAGGGTGAGGCCGTGGTGGGCGTGGCCGAAATTGAACCATAGGCCTTCATGCCGTGGCGCAGGGCCGATTACCGGGCGCATGTCGGGCAGGCATGGCCGGCGACCGAGCCAGGGCTTGTCATCAAGGCGCTCGCCCAGCGCCGGGAACAGCTTGCGGGCCAGCGCTTCGCAGCGCTTGAGCTGGATCTCGTTGCCCGGTGCGTCACTGGCGGCGAACTCGATACCGGTGGTCAGGCGTACGCCGCGGGCCATCGGCGCCAGTACATAGCCACCCTGGGTGTCGCAGATCGCATGCCGCAGCTGCGCACCCTCGCGGGTGCTGTAGTGCATGTGGTAGCCACGCTTGATGCCCAGCGGAATGCGGTAGCCCAGGCGCTCGAACAGGTCGCCCGACTGCGGCCCGAGGCAGGCCACCACCTCCTCGGCGGTAATCAGCCCCCGTTGGCTGTCGACCTGCCACCGGCCGTCGACCTGGCGCAGGCTGCGCGCATCGCCATGCACGAACTGCCCGCCGCGCTGCACGAACAGTGCGGCATAGCCACGGGTGAGGGCGCCGGGGTTGGTGACGGTCTTCGGATCGAGCCAGTGGATGCCGCCGACCACGGTGCTGTCGAGCTGGTGCTCGCACGCCTGCAGCTGGCCACGTTCGAGAATCTGGTACTGCAGGCCGTAACGGGCCAGGCCTTTGAGCTCGGCCTTGGCCTTCTCGAACAGCGCCGGGTCGCGATAGACTTCGATCCAGCCTTTGGCCTGGATCAGCCCTTCAAGGCCGGCCGCCTGGACCAGCGCATCATGTTCCTCGACGCTGCGCTGAACCAGCGGCAGCATGTCGGCCGCCGCCCCGGCCAGGCGCCCGGGCGCCGACTGTTGCCAGTAGCGCAGCAGCCACGGCGCCGCCTTGGGCAAGTGCAGCACGCTGTAGCGCACATCGGGCTGGCGGTTCAGCCCATAGCGCAGCAAGGCGCCGAATTGCCGCGGGAAGGCATAGGGGATCACGCTGGAGCGCTCGATCAGCCCGGCGTTGCCATGGCTGGTGCCGGTGCCGGGGTCATCGCGGTCGAGCAAGATCACCTGGCGCCCGCGGGCCTGCAGGTGCAGCGCGGTACTGACGCCGACGATGCCGGCGCCGAGGACAAGGGTCTGGCAGTGCATGGATGTATCCTTCGATCAGTTCAGGTGGCGGCCCAGGCGGGCTTCCAGGTGTTTGAGCACGCGTCGGACCAGCTCGACGATCACCAGGTAGAGCACCGCGGCCCAGAGGTAGATCTGGAAGTCGAAACTGCGCGAGAACGCCAGCTTGGTCACGCCCATCAAGTCGTAGAGGGTCACCAGCGAGGCGATGGCGCTGGCCTTGATCATCAGGATCAGCTCGTTGCCCAGCGGCCCGATGGCCACCAGCAACGATTGCGGCAGGATGACCTTGAAGAAGGTGGTCGAACGCTTGAGGTTCAGTGCCCGTGCCGCTTCGTACTGCCCCGGCGCCACGGCCATCAGGCTGCCGCGGAAGATCTCGGCCTGGTAGGCGGCGGTGTTCAGGGTGAACGCCAGCAAGGTGCAGAACCAGGCTTCACGGAAGAACCACCAGAGGCCCAGGTCCTGCCAGAAGCCCTTGAGCGAGCCCAGGCCGTAATACAGCAGAAACAGCTGTGCCAGCAATGGCGAACCGCGGAAGAAGTAGATGTAGCCGGCCGCCATGCGTTGCAGCAAGCGGTGGTGCGAGAGGCGCGCCAGCGCCAGCAGCAGGCCGAGCACGGCGCCCAGGCTGAAGGAGATCGCCACCAGCTTGGCGGTCACCAGCAGGCCATCGACGAAGCGCGGGCCATAGCGCTCCAGCAGGTCCGGGTCCAGTACCAGGCCCAGCAGTTGTTCGGCACTCATGCGCGTGCTCCTTGCAGGTGGCGGTTGCTGCGGCGCTCGATATAGGCGAAGACCCGCCCGGAGACCGCCGAGAACAGCAGGTAGCCGAGGCAGGCGACGCCATAGAAGAACATCGGCTCCTTGGTCACGCTGACCGCAAGGTTGGTCTGGCGCATCAGGTCGACCAGCGAGATGGTGGATACCAGCGAAGTGTCCTTGAGCAACGACAGCCAGTTGTTCGACAGGCCCGGCAGGGCGATGCGCGTCAGTTGCGGCAGCACCACCTTGAAGAACCCGGTGCGCTTGCTCAGGCCCAGCGCCGAGCAGGCCTCCAGCTGGCCCTTGGGCAGGGTCTTGAACGCCGCCAGCCAGATTTCGCTGGAGAACGCTGCGAAGACCAGGCTGAAGGCGATCATGGCGGCCAGGAAGGTGTTGATCAGGAATTCGCCTTCATAACCCATGGCCGCCAGCAGCTTTTGAGCAGCGATCTGGCAGCCGTAATAGATGATCAGCAAGGTCAGCAACTCGGGCAGCCCGCGGAACACCGTGGAAAAGCTGGTGGCCCAGGCTCGGGCCAGGCGTTTGCGCGAGCGCGCCGCCAGGGCGACGGCCAGGCCCAGCGGCAGGCCGATGGGCAGGCAGGCGAGGGCCAGCGACACGGTAACCAGCGCGCCGGCCAGCAGCGCCTGGCCCCAGCCGCCACTGGCGAAGGACAGCAAGGACAATTGATCGAGCATGACGAGCCCCTTTGACGGGTAATGCGGTGTCTGTGTGGGAATGCCTGTGGGAATGCCTGTGGGAGCGGCCTTGCGTCGCGAAAGGGCTGCGCAGCAGCCCCAGGATTTATGCATCAGCACAGAATGCCGGGGCCGCCTTGCGGCCCTTTCGCGACGCAAGGCCGCTCCCACAGGCCGCTCCTACACAAATTGCGCAGTTTTCCGAAGATCAGTTGTAGATATCGAAGGCAAAGTACTTGCTGGCGATCTTCTGGTATGTGCCGTTGGCAACGATCTCGGCCAGTGCGGTGTTCAGCCGCTGGCGCAGCGCGTCATCGTCCTTGCGCACGGCAATCGCAGCGTCGGCCTTGGTGTTGGCTACATCGCCAAGGATCTTGCAGCAGTCGCCGCCGTTCTTGTTCATCCACTCGTGCAGCGGGAACTTGTCGGCGATCACCCCGTCCAGGCGACCGGCGGCGAGGTCGGCGTTGGCCTCGTCCATGGTCGGGTAGAGCTTCACCTCGGCACCGGCCTTGGCGTAAACGTCTTCGGCATAGATGGCCTGGGTCGAGGACGACTGGGCGCCGACGGTATAGCCATCGAACGTGGTTTGCGCGTCGCTGATCTTGCTGTCCTTGGCCACGGCGACGGTCAGCGGGGTGCGGTAGTAGTGGTCGGTGAAGGCGATTTTCTTGCGCCGTTCCTCGGTGTCGATCATCGAGGCCACCACCGCGTCGTACTTGCGCGCCATCAAGGCGGGAATGATGCCTTCCCAGTCCTGGGCAACCAGGGTGCATTCGACTTTCATCTGCTCGCACAGGGCATGGGTGATGTCGATGTCGAAGCCGTGCAGCTGATTATCGGCATCGACATAGTTGAAGGGCGGGTAGGCCCCTTCGGTGGCGAAGCGCAGGGTCTCGGCGCTGGCGTTAGCGGCCAGCAGCAGGGCACACGCACCCAGCATTGCCATGGTCTTGTTCATCTCGCACCTCTTGCACTCTTGCTATTGTTGTTTGCCCGCGGGCCACGAGGTGTAGCCGACGAACTCGTTATGTAGAGCGGCAGTTGCTTCCAAGCGTTTTTCAACATCAGGCCCGAGCTTCTTGCAGACCTCGTTGACCATCAGGTGCACCCACGACAGCATGGTCGCGGTGGACTCCCAGAACAGGTTGAATTCGGTGGGGATGCGGAACACTTCGTCGGCATGGGCCTCGGCCCAGTCGCAGAAGGTGTCGGTCACCAGGGTGACCGGGATGCCGGCGGCGCGTGCCTTCTGGCACAGCTGCAGGGCGTGGCGCGAATAGCGGCGGGCCTCGAACACCACCAGCGCGGTGTCTTCACTGCGGCCGAGCAGCACCTCGCCGAAGTGCCCGGCGCTGCCATCGACCAGTTGCACGCCATCGCGCAGGTATTGCAGCAGGTGGCTCATGCACATGGCGATGCCGCGCTCGGTCTGGAAGCCGGCGATGCACACCCGTGGCTTTGCTGCCAGGCGCTGGGCCACGGCGTGCCAGGCGTCGCTCTGACGGTACTCGTGGACGCGTACCAGCGCGGCGATTTCCCGTTCCAGGCTGCCGGCGTTGTCGCTGACATCCTGGTTCTGGCGGTATTCTTGCAGGCGATCACCCATCAGCCAGGGGCCGTCGCCGAGGTCGCTCTGCAGGTCTTGCTTGAGCGCTTTGAGATGGGCATAACCGAGGGAGCGGCAGAAACGCCCGACGCTGGACTCGCTGACACCCAGCTTGGCGGCAATGCTGGCCGAGGTCTGGAACGGCAGTTCGTGCAGGTTGGCGAGCATGTAGCTGGCGATCTTGCGGCCTGAGGCTGCGGCCCCTTGCAGGCTGTTTTCCAGGCGTTGCTTGATCGGTTGGCTCATGCTGCGGCTCCAGGTGAGGCGTGGAATAGAAAATGGCTGTTTTCTGTCATCTCGTCAACATTTGACAGATAGCTGTCACTTATCGGAAAGTTTTTGTCGTTGCATACGCTGTTGCCATTCCAATTCCAAGAAAGGAGCTACAGATGTCCGCACCTTCCACCAGCCCGCTCGTGCGCCTGCCCTTCGCCGAGCTGCAGGGGCTGTTGCAAGCGATCCTCCAGCAGCACGGTTGCAGCGAGGCGGTAGCCAACGTGCTGGCCCACAACTGCGCCAGTGCCCAGCGCGATGGCGCCCACAGCCATGGCGTGTTCCGTATTCCCGGTTACGTTTCGACCCTGGCCAGTGGCTGGGTCGACGGGCGTGCCATCCCCCAGGTAACCGACCTGGCGCCAGGCTACGTGCGCGTGGATGCCGCCGGTGGTTTCGCCCAGCCCGCCCTGGCCGCAGCGCGTGGGTTGCTGGTGGAAAAGGCCCGCAGCGCCGGCATTGCCGTGCTGGCGATCCACAACTCGCACCATTTCGCTGCACTGTGGCCGGATGTCGAGCCCTTTGCCGATGAGGGCCTGGTGGCGCTGAGCGTGGTCAACAGCATGACCTGCGTAGTGCCGCACGGTGCGCGCAAACCGCTGTTCGGCACCAACCCGATCGCCTTTGCCGCGCCGTGCGCCGGGCATGACCCGATCGTTTTCGACATGGCCACCAGCGCCATGGCCCACGGCGACGTGCAGATCGCTGCGCGGGCCGGCCAGGCATTGCCCGAGGGCATGGGCGTGGATGCGCAAGGCCAGCCGACCACCGACCCCAAGGCCATCCTCGAAGGCGGCGCGCTGTTGCCATTTGGCGGGCACAAGGGCTCGGCGCTGTCGATGATGGTCGAATTGCTGGCGGCGGCGCTGACCGGCGGGCATTTCTCCTGGGAATTCGACTGGTCCGGCCACCCGGGGGCGAAAACGCCGTGGACCGGGCAACTGATCATCGTCATCGACCCGAGCAAGGCCGAAGGTGAGCGGTTTGCCCAGCGCAGCCGCGAACTGGTCGAGCACATGCAAGCCGCCGGGTTGTCGCGCATGCCAGGCGAGCGTCGCTACCGCGAGCGGGAACAGGCCGAGCGGGAAGGGGTGGCGGTGACTGAAAAAGAGTTGCAAGGACTGAAGGAATTGCTTGGCTGATCCGGCCCTTTCGCGGGTTTACCCGCGAAGAATCCAGCACGAATCTCCGGCTGTGCAAAGTTGCATAGACAACCTTGCACTTATGTGATGTTCCTTGGGCCTGAGTCCGGGTATCCTCAGGGCAGTCTTTCCGAACTGTCCTGATCCAAGGAGCTGCACGCTGTGTTCAAACATGTCGATGCCTATGCCGGCGACCCGATCCTCTCGTTGATGGAAACCTTCAAGGCCGACCCGCGCGCCGACAAGGTCAACCTGAGTATCGGCCTGTATTACGATGAGGCCGGTGTGGTGCCGCAGCTGGCAGCGGTGGATGCGGTGGAAAAACGCATTGCCGGCCAGGCCCATGAAGCCTCGCTGTACCTGCCGATGGAAGGCCTGGCCAGCTACCGCCAGGCGATCCAGGCGCTGCTGTTCGGTGCCGACCACCCGGCCGTGACCGGCAAGCGCGTGGCCACCGTGCAGACCGTTGGCGGCTCCGGCGCGCTGAAAGTCGGTGCCGACTTCCTCAAGCGCTACTTCCCGCAGTCGGAAGTCTGGGTCAGCAACCCGACCTGGGACAACCACCGCGCCATCTTCGAAGGTGCCGGGTTCAAGGTGCACACCTACCCGTACTTCGACCAGGCCAGCCGTGGCGTCGACTTCGAGGGCATGCTGCAGGCCCTGCAAGGCCTGCCGGCCAACAGCATCGTGCTGCTGCACCCGTGCTGCCACAACCCGACCGGTGCCGACCTCGAGCCGGCCCAGTGGCAGCAGGTGGTCGAAGTGGTCAAGGCGCGCCAGCTGATCCCGTTCCTCGACATCGCCTACCAAGGCTTCGGCGCAGGCCTGGTGGAAGACGCCTACGCCATCCGCGAAATGGCCCGTGCCGGCGTGCCATGCCTGGTCAGCAACTCGTTCTCCAAGATCTTCTCGCTGTACGGCGAGCGAGTAGGGGGCCTGTCGGTGGTCTGCGACGACGAAACCACCACCCAGAGCGTGCTCGGCCAGCTCAAGGCCACCGTGCGTCGCAACTACTCCAGCCCGCCCAACTTCGGTGCCCAGCTGGTGGCGGGCGTGCTCGGCGATGCCGCGCTCAACGCCCAGTGGGCCGCAGAAGTGGAAGTGATGCGCAAGCGCATCCTCGACATGCGCCAGGCGCTGGTCGATGCCCTGGCGGTGCTGCTGCCAGGCCAGGATTTCCAGTTCTTCCTGCGCCAGCGCGGCATGTTCAGCTACACCGGCTTCAGCGTCGAGCAGGTGCGTCGCCTGCGTGACGAGTTCGGCGTGTACCTGATCGACAGCGGCCGGGTGTGCATGTCCGGCCTGCGCCCGGCCAACCTGCAGCGGGTTGCCGAAGCCTTCGCCGCAGTACAGAAGTAAGGCTGTCGGGGGCTGCAGCGCAGCCCCCCGGCACAACCTGCTTGTAAAGACAAGTGCAACCGCCTCTCGGAAAGGGGCTTCGCAAGTGCAACCTTTCGGTGCACAATCGCGCCCCTCTTTCCCGGTTGAGTTGGGCGATCACGCAATTTCGCCATTCTCAGCCTGTTGCAGTCTTGCGAGTGGAGCTTCACCCGGAATGAATGAGCAGGCCCCAAGCGTTGAACAACGCTTTGCAGAATCGACCCCCGCCACCCTCGGCAGCTGGTCGCGTAACGACACCACCTGGATGCTGGGCCTGTTCGGCACAGCCATCGGCGCAGGCACCTTGTTCCTGCCGATCAACGCCGGTCTGGGCGGCTTCTGGCCGCTGCTGATCCTGGCCGCGCTGGCCTTCCCGATGACCTATTTCTCGCACCGTGGCCTGACCCGCTTCGTGCTGTCCGGGCGCAGCGGCGGCGACATCACCCAAGTGGTCGAAGAGCACTTCGGCATCAAGGCCGGTGCGCTGATTACCGTGCTGTACTTCTTCGCCATCTTCCCGATCCTGCTTATCTATAGCGTGGCGCTGACCAACACCGTCAGCAGCTTCATGGAGCACCAACTGCACATGGCGCCGCCACCACGGGCAGTGCTGTCATTCGTGCTGATCCTCGGCCTGCTGGCGATCGTGCGCTGCGGCGAGCAGGCCACGGTCAAGGTCATGAGCCTGCTGGTGTACCCGTTCATCGTTGCGTTGGGGCTACTGGGCCTGTACCTGATTCCGCACTGGACCGGTGGCATCCTCGACAGCGCCGCCCAGGTGCCGTCGGGCTCGGCCTTCCTGCACACCCTGTGGCTGGCCATTCCGGTGATGGTGTTCTCGTTCAACCATTCGCCGATCATTTCTGCCTTCGCCGTCGACCAGAAGCGCAGCTATGGCGAACACGCCGACGAGCGCAGCGGCCAGATACTGCGCCGTGCCCACCTGCTGATGGTGGTCATGGTGCTGTTCTTCGTGTTCAGCTGCGTGCTCACCCTGAGCAGCACCCAGCTGGCCGAGGCGAAGGCGCAGAACCTGTCGATCCTGTCGTACCTGGCCAACCACTTCAGCAACCCGACCATTGCCTTTGCCGCGCCACTGATCGCCTTTGTCGCCATTGCCAAGTCGTTCCTGGGCCACTACATCGGTGCCAGTGAAGGCCTCAAGGGCATCATCGCCAAGGCCGGTGCCCGCCCAGGCGCCAAGACCCTGGACCGCGTGGTCGCCGCGCTGATGCTGGTGGTCTGCTGGATCGTCGCCACCCTCAATCCGAGCATCCTTGGCATGATCGAATCGCTCGGCGGCCCGATCCTCGCCGTGCTGTTGTTCCTGATGCCGATGTACGCCATCCGTCGCGTGCCGTCGATGCGCCAATACAGTGGTGCGCTGTCGAACGTGTTCGTGGTGGTGGTCGGCCTGGTTGCGCTGACCTCCGTGGTGTATAGCCTGATCAGCTGACTCACTGCCTGAATCGGAAAAAGCCCGGGGTGTTTGTCGCCATCCGGGCTTTTTTTTGTCCACAGGAACAGTCCGGAAATAGAACAATTTCAATGCCCCCATAGGCACCCGGCCGCCTTCATGATTAACTCAGTGTCCTTTTCAAAACCCCGCATAAGGATTTCGTCATGGCTCAAGTGACCCTCAAAGGCAACCCGGTTCAGGTCAACGGCACTCTGCCACAGGTCGGTGCCCAGGCTCCGGCTTTCTCCCTGGTCGGTGAAGGCCTGGC
Organism: Pseudomonas urethralis; assembly: GCF_021602465.1. Lineage (NCBI taxonomy): Bacteria > Pseudomonadati > Pseudomonadota > Gammaproteobacteria > Pseudomonadales > Pseudomonadaceae > Pseudomonas > Pseudomonas urethralis. Next base: position 282,682 of record NZ_BQIJ01000004.1, on the reverse strand, counting down.
TGACAAGTCGCTGAAGGACTTCGCCGGCAAGCGCAAGGTGCTGAACATCTTCCCGAGCGTCGACACCCCGACCTGCGCCACGTCGGTTCGCAAGTTCAACGCCCAGGCCAACGACGTGGCCAACACCGTCGTACTGTGCATCTCGGCCGACCTGCCGTTCGCCCAGGCGCGCTTCTGCGGTGCCGAAGGCCTGGACAACGTGAAGAACCTGTCCACCCTGCGTGGCGCCGAATTCCTCAAGAACTATGGCGTTGCCATTGCCGACGGCCCGCTGGCCGGCCTGGCTGCCCGTGCTGTGGTGGTACTGGATGAGAACGACAAGGTGCTGCACAGCGAGCTGGTTGGCGAGATCGCCGACGAGCCGAACTACGAAGCAGCCCTGGCGGTACTGAAGTAAGGGTTGCCTGGGGGTATAGGAACTCTTCTGCCTGGCCCCTCTCCAAGCAACACCCTGTAACGGCCCGGAACGCTTTCCGGGCCGTTTTCGTTTAAAGTTCAGCCTTTTGGCAACGTCAGGCAAAGGTAAACCTCTGGTAAAGGGCCTTTGCTAAAACAGTGCCAGTGCTTATCGTTCAACCTTCCCAAGCCGCCATTTCTGAACAAGGTTCGTTCAACCCATGCAAGTGTCCAATTCCCGATCCCCTCGTCGCTGGCTCGTCGGCCTGCTGATCCTGCTGCTGGTGGCCCTGCTGACCTGGTGGCTGTGGCCTGCGGCAACGCCTGCCCACAAAGCGGCCAGCGCAGGGCGCGGCGGCAAGGGCATGGGGATGGGCATGGGCCGGCCGGGCTTCGGCGGCTCCACCGACCCGGTGCCGGTGCGTGTCGAGCCGGTGCGAGTGGGCGACTTTCCGCTCTACTACAAGGCCTTGGGCACTGTCACGGCGACCAACACGGTGAATGTGCGCAGCCGGGTGGCCGGCGAGCTGGTGAAAATCCTGTTCAAGGAGGGCCAGCAGGTCAAGGCAGGCGACCTGCTCGCGGAAATCGACCCACGCCCTTACCGCATTGCCTTGCAGCAGGCCGAAGGCACCCTGGCACAGAACCAGGCGCAACTGAAGAACGCCCAGGTCGACTTGGCGCGTTACAAGGGCCTGTATGCCCAGGACAGCATCGCCAAGCAGACCCTCGATACCGCCGAAGCCCAGGTTGCGCAGTTCCAGGGGCTGGTCAAGACCAACCAGGCCCAGGTCAACGATGCCCGCCTGAACCTCGATTTCACCCAGATCCGCGCCCCGATCAACGGCCGCGTGGGCCTGCGCCAGCTCGACCTGGGCAACCTGGTGGCGGCCAACGACACCACCGCCCTGGTGGTGATCACCCAGACCGAGCCGATCAGCGTCGCCTTCACCTTGCCCGAGACCGAGCTGAACACCGTGCTTGACCGTTACCGCAGCGGCGCCAGCCTGCCGGTCGAGGCCTGGGACCGCACTGACAGCAAACTGCAGTCGACCGGCGTGCTGGGCAGCATCGACAACCAGATCGACACCACCACCGGTACCCTGAAGTTCAAAGGCCGCTTCGAGAACAAGGACCTGGCCCTGTTCCCCAATCAGTTCGTCAACGTGCGTCTGCTGGCCGACACCCTCAAGCAGGTGGTGATGGCGCCGGCCGCGGCCGTGCAGTTCGGCAACGAGGGCACCTTCGCCTACGTGGTCAATGACCAGAGCACGGTCAACATCCGCAAGCTCAAGGTTGGCGCCAGCGATGGCCAGAACAGTGTCATCCTCGAGGGCCTCAAGGCCGGTGAGCGCCTGGTGCTGGAAGGCACCGACCGCCTGCGCGAAGGGACCAAGGTCGAAGTGGTCGAAGACAGCTCGCAAGTGCCGACCACCCCCGGTCAGCACCTGCAGGGCCAGGACGCCAAGGGATCAGCCCAGAGCGATGAGGCGCCTTCCGGCAAAACGGCAGCCAAGGCGGGCGCATGAACCTGTCACGCCTGTTCATCCTGCGCCCGGTCGCTACCACGCTGACCATGCTGGCCATCGTCCTGGCCGGGCTGATTGCCTACAAGCTGTTGCCCGTTTCCGCCTTGCCCCAGGTCGACTACCCGACCATCCGGGTCATGACCCTGTACCCGGGCGCCAGCCCACAGGTGATGACCAGTGCGGTCACCGCACCGTTGGAGCGCCAGTTCGGCCAGATGCCCGGCCTTGAGCAAATGGCCTCGACCAGCTCCGGCGGCGCCTCGGTGCTGACCCTTCGTTTCAGCCTGGACATGAACATGGACGTCGCCGAGCAACAGGTGCAGGCCGCGATCAACGCCGCCAGCAACCTGTTGCCCAGCGACCTGCCTGCGCCGCCGGTATACAACAAGGTCAACCCGGCCGACACCCCGGTGCTGACCCTGGCCATTTCCAGCAAGACCATGCCGCTGCCCAAGCTCAACGACCTGGTCGACACCCGTGTGGCGCAGAAGCTCGCGCAGATCAGCGGCGTAGGCATGGTCAGCATCGCCGGCGGCCAGCGCCAGGCGGTGCGGATCAAAGTGAACGTCGACGCTCTGGCAGCCAACGGCCTCAACCTCGACGATGTGCGTACCCTGATCGGCGCGTCCAACGTCAACCAGCCCAAGGGCAACTTCGACGGCCCGACCCGGGTGTCGATGCTCGACGCCAACGACCAGCTGCGTTCGCCCGAGGAATACGCCAACCTCATCCTCGCCTACAACAATGGCGCGCCGCTGCGCCTGAAGGACGTCGCCGAGATCGTCGACGGCGCCGAGAACGAACGCCTGGCTGCCTGGGCCAACCAGAATCAGGCCGTGCTGCTCAATATCCAGCGCCAGCCTGGGGCCAACGTCATCGACGTGGTCGACCGCATCAAGGCGCTGCTGCCATCGGTCACCGACAACCTGCCGGCCGGCCTCGATGTGTCGGTGCTGACCGATCGTACGCAAACCATCCGTGCCGCAGTCAAGGACGTGCAACATGAACTGCTGATCGCCATCGTGCTGGTGGTGATGGTCACTTTCGTGTTCCTGCGCCGCTTCAGCGCCACGATCATTCCTTCGATTGCCGTACCGCTGTCGCTGATCGGCACCTTCGGCGTGATGTACCTGGCCGGCTTCTCGGTGAACAACCTGACGCTCATGGCCCTGACCATTGCCACCGGTTTCGTGGTTGACGACGCCATCGTCATGCTCGAGAACATCTCGCGCCACATCGAGGAAGGCGAAACGCCGCTGCAGGCGGCACTCAAAGGTGCCAGGCAGATCGGCTTCACCCTGATTTCGCTGACCTTCTCGTTGATCGCCGTCTTGATCCCGTTGCTGTTCATGGCCGATGTGGTCGGCCGGCTGTTCCGCGAATTCGCCATCACCCTGGCGGTGGCCATCCTGATTTCCCTGGTGGTGTCGCTGACCTTGACGCCGATGATGTGCGCGCGCCTGCTCAAGCGCGAGCCCAAGGAGGAAGAGCAGGGCCGCTTCTACCGCGCCAGCGGTGCCTGGATCGACTGGATGATCGAACACTACGGCCGCGGCCTGCAGTGGGTGCTCAAGCACCAGCCGCTGACCTTGCTGGTGGCCGTGGCGACCCTGGCGCTCACCGTGCTGCTGTACATGGTGGTGCCCAAGGGCTTCTTCCCGGCGCAGGACACCGGGGTGATCCAGGGGATTTCCGAAGCGCCGCAATCCACCTCGTTCGCCGCCATGAGCGAGCGCCAGCAGGCGCTGAGCAAGGTGATCCTGCAAGACCCGGCGGTGCAGAGCCTGTCGTCCTACATCGGTGTCGACGGCGACAACGCCACGCTCAACAGTGGCCGCCTGCTGATCAACCTCAAGCCCCACGGCGAGCGTGATGTCAGCGCCGCGGAAGTGATCAGCCGCCTGCAACCGCAGCTCGACAAGCTGGTCGGTATCCGCCTGTTCATGCAACCGGTGCAGGACCTGAGCATCGAGGACCGGGTCAGCCGCACCCAATACCAGTTCAGCCTGTCTTCACCTGACGCCGACTTGCTGGCGCAGTGGAGCGGCAAGCTGGTGCACGCCCTGCAGCAGCGCCCGGAGTTGCAGGATGTGGCCAGTGACCTGCAGGACAAGGGCCTGCAGGTGTACCTGGTGATCGACCGTGACATGGCCAGCCGCCTGGGCATCAGCGTGTCGCAGATCACCAACGCCCTGTACGATGCCTTCGGCCAGCGGCAGATTTCCACCATCTACACCCAGGCCAGCCAGTACCGCGTGGTGCTGCAGTCGCAGGACGCGGCAGTCATCGGCCCGCAGGCGCTGGAATCGATCCACGTCAAGGCCACCGATGGCGGCCAGGTGCGGCTGTCGGCACTGGCGCGGATCGAGCAGCGCCAGGCGCAGCTGGCCATCTCGCACATCGGCCAGTTCCCGGCAGTGACCCTGTCGTTCAACCTGGCCCGGGGTGCGTCGCTGGGCGAGGCGGTCAAGGTGATCGAGCAGGTGCAGCAGGACATCGGCATGCCGCTCGGTGTGCAGACCCGCTTCCAGGGCGCCGCCGAAGCCTTCCAGGCATCGCTGTCGAGCACCTTGCTGCTGATCCTGGCGGCCGTGGTGACCATGTACATCGTGCTCGGCGTGCTCTACGAGAGCTACATTCACCCGGTGACCATCCTTTCGACCTTGCCGTCGGCGGCGGTCGGCGCGTTGCTGGCACTGATCCTCAGCGGCAACGACCTGGGCATGATCGCCATCATCGGCATCATCCTGCTGATCGGCATCGTCAAGAAAAACGCGATCATGATGATCGACTTTGCCCTGGAGGCCGAGCGCAACCAGGGCATGAGCCCGCGCGATGCGATCTACCAGGCGGCGCTGTTGCGCTTCCGGCCGATCCTGATGACCACCCTGGCCGCGCTGTTCGGCGCCGTACCGTTGATGCTGGCCACCGGCTCCGGTGCCGAACTGCGCCAGCCGCTGGGCCTGGTGATGGTCGGCGGCCTGCTGGTCAGCCAGGTGCTGACGCTGTTCACCACACCGGTCATCTACCTGTATTTCAACCGCCTGGCCCGCCGCTGGCGCCCGGCCGATGACGCACAGCAGGCCGAGGCATGAACCTGTCCGGACCTTTCATCCGCCGGCCTGTGGCGACCATGCTGCTGAGCCTGGCGATCATGCTGCTCGGTGGTGTCAGCTTCGGTTTGCTGCCGGTGGCGCCGTTGCCGCAGATGGACTTCCCGGTGATCGTGGTGCAAGCCAACCTGTCCGGGGCCAGCCCGGAGGTCATGGCCGCCACCGTGGCCACGCCGCTGGAACGCAAGCTTGGCAGCATCGCCGGCGTCACCACCCTGACCAGCAGCTCCAACCAGGGCTCGACCCGGGTGATCATCGGTTTCGAGATGGGGCGTGACATCGACGGTGCCGCACGGGAGGTGCAGGCGGCGATCAATGCCACGCGCAACCTGTTGCCCAGCGGCATGCGCAGCATGCCCACCTACAAGAAGATCAACCCGTCGCAGGCGCCGATCATGGTGCTCTCGCTGACCTCCAGCGTGCTGCAGAAGGGCCAGCTGTACGACCTGGCCGATACCATCCTGTCGCAGAGCCTGGCGCAGGTCAGCGGGGTCGGCGAAGTGCAGATCGGTGGCAGCTCGCTGCCAGCGGTGCGCATCGCCGTGGAGCCGCAGTTGCTCAACCAGTACAGCCTGTCGCTGGACGAGGTGCGCACGGCGGTCTCCAACGCCAACCAGCGCCGGCCCATGGGCTTTGTCGAGGATGCCGAGCGCAACTGGCAGGTGCGCGCCAACGACCAGCTGGAAACCGCCAAGGACTATGAGCCGATCGTGATCCGCCAGTCCAATGGCACCATCCTGCGGCTGTCGGACGTGGCCACCATTACCGATGGCGTCGAGAACCGCTACAACAGCGGTTTCTTCAACGACCAGAGCGCCGTGCTGCTGGTGGTCAACCGCCAGAGCGGCGCCAACATCATCGAAACCGTCGACCAGATCAAGGCGCAGCTGCCGGCCCTGCAGTCATTGCTGCCGGCCAGCGTGCAGTTGAACGTGGCCATGGACCGCTCGCCTGTGATCAAGGCGACCCTGAAGGAGGCCGAGCACACGCTGCTGATTGCCGTGGTGCTGGTGATCCTGGTGGTCTACCTGTTCCTCGGCAGCTTGCGCGCCTCGCTGATCCCCAGCCTGGCGGTGCCGGTGTCGCTGGTGGGCACCTTCGCGGTGATGTACCTGTGCGGTTTTTCGCTGAACAACCTGTCGCTGATGGCGTTGATCCTTGCCACCGGCCTGGTGGTCGACGATGCCATCGTGGTGCTGGAGAACATCTCCCGGCACATCGAGGATGGCCAGCCGCCGATGCGTGCGGCGTTCCTGGGCGCCAGGGAAGTCGGCTTCACCTTGCTGTCGATGAACGTATCGCTGGTGGCGGTGTTCGTCTCGATCCTGTTCATGGGCGGCATCGTGCGCAACCTGTTCCAGGAGTTCTCTGTCACCCTGGCGGCGGCGATCATCGTCTCGCTGGTGGTCTCGCTGACCCTCACGCCGATGCTCTGCGCCCGCTGGCTCAAGCCTCACCGCGCCGAGCCGACACGCCTGCAGCGCTGGAGCGACAAGGCGCACCAGCGCATGGTCGATGTCTATGACCGAAGCCTTGGCTGGGCCTTGCGCCACAGGCGCCTTACCCTGATCAGCCTGTTGGCGACCATCGGCCTGAACATCGCCCTGTACGTGGTGGTGCCCAAGACCTTGATACCGCAACAGGACACCGGCCAGCTGATCGGCTTCATCCGGGGTGACGACGGCCTGTCGTTCAACGTGATGCAACCGAAGATGGAAATCTACCGCCGCGCCTTGCTCGCCGACCCGGCAGTGGAAAGCGTGGCCGGCTTCATTGGTGGCAACAGCGGCACCAACAACGCCATGGTGCTGGTGCGGTTGAAACCAATCAGCGAGCGCAAGCTCGACGCGCAGAAGATCATCGAGCGCCTGCGCAAGGAAATGCCCAAGGTCGCCGGTGGGCGGCTGTTCCTGATGGCCGACCAGGACCTGCAGTTGGGCGGCGGTGGCCGCGACCAGTCCTCCTCGCAATACCTGTATACCCTGCAGAGCGGCGATCTGGCGGCCCTGCGCCAGTGGTTCCCCAAGGTGGTCGCGGCACTGCGCGCATTGCCCGAGCTGACCGCCATCGATGCCCGCGACGGTTCCGGCACCCAGCAGGTGACCCTGGTGGTCGACCGTGACCAGGCCAAGCGCCTGGGCATCGACATGGACATGGTCACCGCCGTGCTGAACAACGCCTACAGCCAGCGGCAGATCTCGACCATCTACGACAGCCTGAACCAGTACCAGGTGGTGCTGGAGATCAACCCGAAATACGCCTGGGACCCGAGCACGCTGGAACAGGTGCAGGTCATCACCAGTGACGGTGCGCGGGTGCCGCTGTCGACCATCGCCCGTTACGAGAACAGCCTGGCCAACGATCGGGTCAGCCATGAAGGCCAGTTCGCCTCCGAAGACATTGCCTTCGACGTTGCCGAAGGCTACAGCCCCGACCAGGCCATGGCTGCCGTGGAGCGGGCGGTTGCCAAGCTGGGTTTGCCCGAGGAGGTGATCGCCAAGCTCGGTGGCACGGCCAGTGCCTTCGCCAAGACCCAGGAAGGGCAGCCGTTCATGATCCTCGGCGCCCTGGTGCTGGTTTACCTGGTGCTGGGCATCCTCTACGAAAGCTACATCCACCCGCTGACCATCCTGTCGACCTTGCCCTCGGCCGGCGTCGGTGCCTTGCTCGCCCTGTACGCCACCGGCGGCGAGTTCAGCCTGATCTCGTTGCTGGGCCTGTTCCTGCTGATCGGCGTGGTGAAGAAGAACGCCATCCTGATGATCGACCTGGCCTTGCAGCTGGAACGCCACCAAGGCCTGAGCCCGGAAGAGTCGATCCGCCGCGCCTGCCTGCTGCGCCTGCGACCGATCCTGATGACCACCCTGGCCGCCATCCTTGGCGCCTTGCCGCTGCTGATCAGCCGTGCCGAAGGTGCGGAGATGCGCCAGCCGCTGGGCCTGACCATCATTGGCGGCCTGGTCGTCAGCCAGGTGCTGACCCTTTACACGACACCGGTGGTCTATCTGTACCTGGACCGCCTGCGTCACCGATTCAACCATTGGCGTGGTGTACGCACCGACGCCGCCCTGGACACACCGCTATGAACTTCGCCCAGACCCGACTTCACCGTGCCTTGCAGCTGTTGACCCGTGGGCGAGGCTCTCGCCTGGCCGGCGCCGGTCTGTGCGTGGCCATGCTCAGCGCCTGTACCCTGAGCCCGGACTACCACCGCCCGCAGCTGAGCACCCCGGCGCAGTACAAGCAGGCCGAAGGCTGGACCCAGGCCAATCCGTCCGATGCCATTGCCCGTGGCGCCTGGTGGGAAATCTACGGCGACGCCGGGTTGAATGCGCTGGTCGAGGAACTCAACCGCAGCAACCAGACCGTCGCGCAGTCGGAAGCCCAGTATCGTCAGGCCCAGGCCCTGGTGCGCAGCAGCCGGGCGTCGCTGTTCCCCAGCCTGGACCTGAGTGCCAGCAAGAACCGCTCGGCACAAGGCACCGGCAGTTCCAGTTCAAGCCTGTCCAACAACAGCAGCGGCATCCGCAACACCTACAACGCGCAGCTCGGCGTCAGCTGGGAAGTCGACCTGTGGGGCAAGCTGCGCGAGACCCTGAACGCCAACGAGGCCAGCGCCGAAGCCAGCTTTGCCGACCTGGCCGCGATTCGCCTGAGCCAGCAGTCCGAACTGGTACAGAACTACTTGCAACTGCGGGTGATCGACCAACAGAAGCGCCTGCTCGAAGCCACCGTCGCCACCTACGAGCGCTCACTGCGGATGAACGAAAACCAGTACCGCGCTGGCGTCGCCGGCCCGGACGCAGTGGCCCAGGCGCGGACCCAGTTGAAGTCCACGCAAGCGGACCTGATCGACCTGGTCTGGCAGCGTGCACAGTTCGAGAACGCCATCGCCGTGCTGCTGGGCAAGGCCCCGGCCGAATTCTCCCTGGCTGACAGCCAGCGTATTCCGGCGCTGCCGCAGATCCCGGTGACGCTCCCGTCGCAACTGCTCGAACGCCGCCCGGATATCGCCTCGGCCGAGCGCAACGTGATGGCCGCCAACGCCAATATCGGCGTGGCCCGCGCCGCCTACTTCCCGGACTTGAGCCTGAGCATGAGCGGTGGTTATTCCAGCAGCAGCTTCAGCAACTGGATCGAACTGCCGAACCGCTACTGGTCGGTGGGGCCGCAACTGGCGATGACGTTGTTCGACGCCGGCAAGCGCGGCGCCGAAGTTGATCGCACCCGGGCGGTGTATGACCAGACGGTGGCGCAGTACCGCCAGACCGTACTCGACGGCTTCAAGGAGGTGGAAAACTTCCTGGTGCAGCTGAAGGTGTATGCCGACGAAGCCGTAGTGCGCCAGGAAGCGCTGGAGGCGGCCCGCGAATCGCTGCGTCTGACCGAGAACCAGTACCGCGCTGGCCTTATCGGTTACCTCGATGTGGTCAACGTGCAGACCACTGCGCTGAGTAACGAGCGCAGTGCACTGACCCTGCTGGAAGGGCGGCTGGTGGCCAGCGTGCAGCTGATCGCAGCGCTGGGCGGTGGCTGGGATGCCGAGCAGGCGTTTGCCCGGCAGGAATGACCGGCTGACCCGGTCAGAGTGAGCGGGTCAGCCGACAAATGGCAATGTGCCTTCATTCTGCGTTGAAAAGGCTCTGACTCAAGCATTCCGAGGGTGCTTTTCATTCGTTGGATCCATTCCCATTCGCACAAAGCCCGTGCGTTTCGCCAAAGCTTGAGTACAATCGTCAGTTTTTTCGGGCCCCCTGTCCCGAGCTGGATTTCCCAATGTTGACCGGTACTTACTCCTCCGCGCTGGTGCTGATATCACTCTGCGTGGCGATCCTTGCGTCCTACACCGCTCTCGACCTGACCGGCCGTATCGCCACGGCCAAGGGCCGTGCCGTGCATCTGTGGATGGGCGGCGGCGCGTTGGCCATGGGCATCGGCATCTGGTCGATGCACTTCATCGGCATGCTCGCTTTCAGCCTGCCCATCGCCCTGGGCTACGACATCGGCCTGACCGCGTTTTCGCTGCTGATTGCCGTGCTATCTTCCGGCTTCGCCCTGTGGCTGGTCAGCCAGCCCAGCATGCCCCGGTTGCAGCTGGCGTTTGGCGCCCTGATCATGGGCACTGGCATCGCCTGCATGCATTACGTCGGCATGGCGGCGCTGCGCATGCTGCCCGGCATCGATTATGACCCGGCCTTGTTCGGCGCCTCGCTGGCCATCGCGGTAGGTGCCTCGGCGGCCGCGCTGTGGATTGCCTTTCGCCTGCGTCAGCACACCCCATACGTGCGCCAGATCCGCGGCCTGGCGGCGATGGTGATGGGTGTTGCAATCGTCGGCATGCACTACACCGGCATGGCGGCAGCGAATTTTCCCGAGGGCAGTTTCTGTGGTGCGCTGACCGATGGCCTGCAGGGCGATGGCCTGGTCTATCTGGTGCTGATCACCACCCTGGCGGTGCTGGCTGTGGTGCTGCTCACCTCGGTGCTGGATGCACGCCTTGAAGCCCGAACGGCAGCGCTGGCCCATTCGCTGACCCTGGCCAACCAGGAGCTGACCCAGTTGGCCTTGCACGACACCTTGACCGGCTTGCCCAACCGCACGCTATTGTCCGACCGCATCGAGCAGGCGATTGGCAAGGTGGCGGAGCAGGGCGGCTGCTTTGCGCTGATGTTCATCGACCTGGATGGTTTCAAGCCGGTCAATGACGCCTTTGGCCACCATGTCGGCGATCTGCTGCTCAAAGCCGTCGCGGCCCGCCTGCGTGGCCACCTGCACAGCCAGGACACCCTGGCGCGGATCGGCGGTGACGAATTCGTGCTGCTGGTGGAGCTGCAGGAGCCTGAAGACGCCATGGATGTGGCGGCCAAGCAGGTCAACCTGGTGTCGCGCGCGTTCCGCGTTGCCGAGCATGATCTGCAGCTGACCGCCAGCCTGGGTATCGTGTTGTACCCCGGCAATGGCCAGGACCAGCTTGAGCTGCTGCGCAATGCCGACGCCGCCATGTACCACGCCAAGAGCGCCGGCAAGAATGGCTACAGCTTCTTCGACGCCTCGATGAACAGTAACGCCCGCCAGCAGTTGCAGCTGTTGCAGGACTTGCGCACGGCCCTGGAGCAGGGCCAGTTCCGCCTGCACTACCAGCCCAAGTTCGCCGCCCAGGCCTGCCTGCCGATCGGCGCCGAAGCCTTGCTGCGTTGGGAACACCCACAGCACGGCCTGATGCTACCGGACCGTTTCATTGGTCTGGCAGAAAAGACTGGCCTGATCATTCCGATCGGCGAGTGGGTGCTGGATGAAGCCTGCCGACAGATGCGCCAGTGGCTCGAGCAAGGCCACAGCGAATGGCGCATGGCGGTCAACTTGTCGGCCATCCAGTTCTGCCATGCCGGCCTGGTCGACAGTGTCGCCCGCGCCCTGCAGGAAAACGGCCTGCCGGCCAACCGCCTGACCCTGGAGATCACCGAAACCACTGCCATGCACGACGCCGATGCCAGCCTGGCCGTGTTGCAACGGCTTTCCGACATGGGCGTGGACCTGTCCATCGATGACTTCGGCACCGGTTATTCGAGCCTGATGTACCTCAAGCGCTTGCCGGCCAACGAGCTGAAGATCGACCGGGGCTTCGTGCGTGACCTGGAGCAGGACAGCGACGACGCCGCGATTGTCTCGGCGATCGTCGCACTGGGCCAGGCGCTGGGCTTGCGTATCGTGGCTGAAGGCGTGGAAACCGACCGCCAGCAGGACTTCCTGACCCGCCTGGGCTGTGATTCGCTGCAGGGCTACCTGTTGGGCCAGCCGGTGCCGGCCGAGCAGTTCATGGCAAGGTTGCAAACCTTGCGCGAGGAAAGCGTCGCGGCTGTCTAGCCTGCGTCACGCAAGGCGAAGGCCGGTGCAAACGCATCCATCTCGGCTTCCACGGCTTCGATGATGCGTTCGACATCCGCTGCGGCCATGATCGCCGTGCAGGGGATACCGGCAATGGCCAGCAGGGTCTCGCCGGTGGCCCGGTCGAACAGCCGTGCAACCATGCTGCGTGGGGCATCCATGGTGGCTTCGAAGCCCAGCGGATGGAAGTGCCAGCGCATCACCTGGCAGGCGTTGGGGAACGTCATCTTGTTCATGCCAGCCTCCTTGTCCTTGCCTGGTCAGGGTGATGGGCAACCTTGCGCGGCTGCCGGGAAGGTAACCATAGCACCTGCCACAGCGCATGTTCCGTGTAAATCATGACAAATGTGCTAATGCATGACGGTGATCACAAGGTGAGCAATGGCGCCGACGGCAAGCAGAGCGCCGTGGCTAACGCTCTGTGACGGAGGGTGGGCGAAATCGCACTGGTTTTCTAGGATCCCCGGCCGCTTTTGTTTCGGACGAATGGCCTTGGACGCCGGCTGCCGTTCATTCAGCCCAGCAGGCCTGCAGCGATGTTGATGGTGAAACCGAGAATCGCCGTGTTGAACACGAAGCCCACCAACGAATGCGCCAGCACCACCCGGCGCATGCCGCGCCCGCCGACTCCGATGTCAGAGGTCTGCACGGCAACGCTGAGGGTGAACGAGAAGTAGTGAAAGTCCCAGTAATCCGGGTTGCACTCGCCGTCGGGGAAGCGCAGCGCCGGCGCATCGCGTTCGCCGGTGTAGAACAGGCGGGCGTAGTGCAGGCTGAAGATGCAACCGATCAGCAGCCATGAACCGGCCACGGTCAGCCCGGTGTAAAGGTAGTGCAGGGCCTGCGCGCTGCCTTGCAGGTCTCGGCTGGAAACCAGTTGCAGGGTCACGGCGGCCAGGCTGGCGATGGCGGCGATGCACACGGTGAACAGCACCAGGCCGGCGTTTTCGTCTTCGACCCGGGCGACTTTGCGCACCTTGTCGGGGGTGGCGCGGCAGGTCAGCCACAGCACCAGCAACAGGTACAGCCAGACGCCCAGGTTCCAGCCAGCAAGGATGCGCTGGACGATATCGTCGGCCGGGATCAGCCAGGCACCGAGCAGGCCGACCAGTGCGGCGATGCTCAGGCGCGGGTGAGTACGGGTCAGGCGGTGGAATACCATGGGGGCTCGCAGGTGGGGGCTTGGGCTGAACTCTAGACCACAGATCACTTGCCAAGGCGAGGGTTCGATCAAGTCGTCTGGTTTACGGTACCATTGCGCGCCGTTGCTTCGATTCGCTTCAGGATTCACGTTTTGTCCGACCTTTCACAAAATCCACTGCTGCAATACCTGGCCCGGCTGGCACCGTCCAGCCAGCAGACCATGCGTTACATCCTGCAGGATGCTGCCGACCGGCTTGGTTTCGTTGACTGCAACCTGGTCGACGTGCCGTGGCACCGGCTTGAGCCTGGCCATGTGATTGCGCTGGTGGCGGCATTGCGCGCCGATGGGTACGCGCCTAACAGTTCCTCGCTGTATGTCAACGCGGTACGCGGGGTGATGAACGAAGCGTGGCGCCAAGGTCTGATCGACCATGAACAGCTGTTGCGAATCCGTGAGGTCAAGCCGGCGTCCGGCAGCCGCCTGCCGCCCGGGCGCAACCTGCGTCGCAGCCTGATTCGCGAACTGATGGACCTGTGCGAGGCTGACCCACGGCCCCAGGGTGTGCGCGATGCGGCGATCATCGCCTTGCTCTACGGCACCGGCATGCGCAAGTCGGAATCCGTGGATATCGATCTCAGTCAGGTCGACTTCGAGGCGCGCAGCCTGCAGGTGACCGGCAAAGGTAACCGGCAGTTGATCAAGTATGCCCCGGCCTGGGCTTTCGAGAAGCTGCAGGCCTGGCTGGACCTGCGCCGGCAGGCGCTGCCCGAAGGGGCCTCGGATGACCCGTTCCTGTTCAACCGCATCCGCCGTGGCAACCACATCACCCGTGCGCGCATCACCAAGCATGCGATCTACTACATCGCCCGCCAGCGCGGTGCCCAGGTCGGAGTGAAAATCATGCCCCATGATTTTCGCCGCGCGTTCATCACCCGGGTGATCGAGGAGCATGACCTGTCGATCGCGCAGAAGCTTGCGCACCATGCCAACATCCAGACCACGGCCGCCTATGACCGGCGTGATGACAACGAGCGGCGGCGTGCGGTGGACCGGTTCGACTACTGATCTGAAGCGGCCTCTTCGCGGGCACGCCAGCAAAGAGGCCGGTACCAGCTAGTGAATGCTTGAAGCCAGGTCGAAGATCGGCATGTACATCAGGATCACGATCCCGCCGATCAGCAGGCCGATGAAGGTCATCAGCAGCGGCTCGAACAGTTTCACGAACCACTCCACCCAGCGGCCGATTTCCTGGTCATGGAAATCCGCGCAGCGTTCGAGCATCTCCCCCAGGTTCCCCGATTGTTCCCCGGCCCGCAGCAAGCGCAGTGACACCGGCGTGACCAACTGCCCGGCCTCCAGCGCGTCCGACAACGGCAACCCTTCACCGACGCGTCGGCTGGCCTGCTCAAGGCCTCGCGCCGAAGCGCTGCCGAGCAGCCCGTGGGCCATGCCCATGGCGGTAAGGATCGGGATACCGCCCTGCAGCAGAATGCCCAGCGAGCGGTAGAAGCGCGCCAGTTCATACATCAGCAGGCGTTGATGCAAGGCTGGCAAGCGCCGCAGTTGTCGGGAGGCACAGCGCCGCACCAGGGGGTTGCGCCGCACTATCAGCAAGGTCCCGATACCGCCGGCAACCGCCAGTGCCAGTGGCATCTGCTGGGCATGCAGGAACAGGCCGACATCCATCAGCACCCGGGACAACCAGGGCAGTTCGCTGCCCATGCCCTCGAACACCAAACTGAAGCGTGGCACCACATAGCCGAGCAGGAACAGCACCACACCACCGCCCACCAGCAACAGCAGCAATGGGTAGACCGAAGCCCCCACCAGCTTCTGCCGAACCAGGTCCAGGCGCTGGCGATAGCCGATGTAGCGGGCCAGGGCATCGCCCAACGCGCCGGTACGCTCGCTGGACTGTACCAGCGCCACGTACAACGTCGGGAATACCCGCGGTTGCCTGGCCAACGACTGCGACAGCGAGTGGCCTTCATAGAGCTGGCGTACCAGTTCGGTCAGGACCTTGCGCGTAGCGCCGACGGGGGACTTTTCCGCCAGGCTTTCCAGCGCATCGATCAGCGGCAGGCCAGCGTGCAGCAGGGTGGTCAGTTCCTGGCTGAACAGCACCAGGTCGAACGCCGCCGCACGGCGCCAGGCCAGGCCGCCCAGGGCTTTGCCCTGGCCGCGCACGCTGACCACCCGCAGCCCCTGGCTCTCGGCCTGGCGACGCGCGTGCTCGGCATCCTCGGCGTCGATCTGCAACTGCACGATGCCCTGTCTGCCGAGGGCCTTGAGGCTATAGCGCATGGCGGTTCTCCTCATTGCCAGCTGGTGATTTCGGCGTTTTCACCATCGCCGCCGGGCTGGCCGTCCTTGCCCATCGACAGCAGGTCGTATTCGCCGCCGTTTTCCCCGGGTTGGCGGTAGATGTAGGCGCGGCCCCAAGGGTCCTGCGGCACGGCCTTCTGCAAGTAGGGCCCCGACCAGTGCGCCTCGCCACTGGGGGCGGTGACCAGCGCCTGCAGGCCTTGCTCACTGCTGGGGTAATGGCCCACCTCCAGGCGATACAGGTCCAGGGCCTTGCCCAGGCCCTCGATCTGCGCCTTCGCCACCTTGGCTTCCGAGCGACCGAGCTGGCTGAAGTACTTGGGCGCGACGATACCGGCCAACAAACCGAGCACCACCAGGACCACCAGGAGTTCGAGCAGGGTGAAACCACGTTGGGGGTTGGATTTGCGCTGCATGGTGAAGCCCTCCGCTGCATGGGGACACAGGTTGGCCAGCCCCATGCAACAGCCGTGCACGTCTGTCACGGGGCCTTGCGCCATGCGCCATGGCAGGCGGCACGGTGCTTGCGTCGTAGCAGAAAAGCCCGGGTTTTCCGGGGCATTTCCCCCACATCGGGGGAGCACGGCGGGGAGGTAGCCGACATGCGTGTGGTGATCCTGGTAGTGACCTGGCTGGTGGCGGCAAGCGCCCAGGCCGACATGTACATTTCCATCGATGCCAACGGTGGTTATGTACTGAGCAACGTGCACCGGCCAGGACGCCATTACGAACGGGTGATCAGTGAATCGCTTGCCCAGGCGGGCCCGGTCGACGCGCAGATGATCACCGGGCGGCCCTATGCCGAACTGGTGGCGGCGGCGGCCCGTGACTATGATGTGCCGCTGGCGCTGCTGCATGCCCTGATCAAGGCCGAGTCAGGCTACAACCCGAAGGCCCGGTCGGCGGCCGGGGCGGTGGGACTGATGCAACTGATGCCGGACACGGCCAGGGAGATGGGCGTGGAAAACCTGCTGGACCCCGAAGACAACGTGCAGGGCGGGGCACGCTACCTCAAGCGCATGCTGACCCTGTTCGACAATGACATTACCCTGGCCGTGGCCGCCTACAACGCCGGCCCCGATGCCGTGCGGCGGCGCGGCGCGGTCCCCCCGTACGCCGAGACCCGCCGTTACGTGCCAACCGTGTTGCGCGAATACCGCAAGCTGCAGGGGCTGGCTGATGACTCGCCACTCTGAATGGGCCTTGCGTCGCGAAAGTGGCGCAACTCGTCCTCAAGCAATGCCATGGTTACCCAACTCTGGGCTATAACCTTTCAAAGGTGCCCGGCAGTGGAGTCCGTCATGGTCATCGCCCCCCGTTCAGAAGTACTCGAGGCGCCTGCGGGCACCGAAGCCGCTGCTGCGCACCGGTCATTCAACCTGTTGCGCTGGTACGCCTGGGTGAGTTTGGCGGTCATCCTGTCTGTGGCCGCTGGCCTGGGGCTGATCTCCAGTCGCTTCATCATCGATGAAAGCATCGAGCGCGACGCCTTGCTCACCGCGCAGTTCATCACCTCGATAGCCGACGCCGAAGTGCGCCATGTGGCGATCCCCAATGTGCGCACCATGGGCGAACTGCTTGACCCACGCACCGACCGTGCGGCAATGCCCGATGTCGACCCCGAAGCACGGCGCAAGGCTCGCGGTGAGTTCCTCGATCATATCGCCCACCTGCCAGACATGCTGCTGGCCAACATCTATGCCCCGGACCGGACGGTGATCTGGTCGACCAACCCGGCGCTGGTGGGCAAGCTGATCGAAGGCGATGGCGACCTGGACCGTGCCTTCGAATACAAGATGCGGGTCTCGGCCAGTTACCACAATTTCGAGCAGGCCCGAGCCGAGCAGAAGTTCGTGACCCCGCCGGAACAGCTGTTGATCGAAAACTACATCCCGCTGTTCGATGCCGACGGCGATACCGTCACGGCGATGGTGGAAATCTACAAGGAACCCCGGGACCTGATCGTGCGCATCGAGCACGGGCTGATTCTCATCTGGCTGGCCATCACCGTCGGTGCCGGGCTGGTCTATATCGGCCTGTACGGCATCATGCGCCGCGCCGCGCGGGTGATGGCGGTGCAGCAGAAACGCTTGATCAACAGCGAGACCTTTGTGGCCCTCGGCGAGGTGTCCTCGGCGGTAGCCCACAGCCTGCGCAACCCACTGGCCAGCATCCGTTCCAGCGCCGAGCTGGCCCAGGCCTTCGATGAAGGCCCGGCGCAACGCAACATCAATGACATCATCAGCCAGGTCGACCGCATGTCGCAGTGGATTCGTCAGTTGTTGCAATCCTTGCGGCCGCTGAATGACGAAGCGGTGCCGGTCGATTTACCCCAGGTCCTGCAGGAAAGCCTGCAGAGCTTCGCCGTGCCGCTGGCCCGCAGCGGAGTAACCCTGGACCTGCAGCCGTTACCGCCAGTGCAGGTGCTTGGCCAGCCGGCGTTGCTCGCCCAGATCTTCAACAGCCTGATCGCCAATGCCCTCGAGGCGATGGAGAACGGCGGGCGGTTGCGCATCGAGGTGGTCAAACGTGACCGGCGCAGCCTGACCCTGCGCCTTGCCGACACTGGCAAAGGCATGAGCGAGCAGCAGCAGCGTTTGGCGTTCCGGCCGTTTTTCAGCACCAAGCAAGGTGGCTTGGGTGTGGGGCTTGTACTGGTCAAACGCATCATGGAGCGCTTTGGCGGCTCGGTCCGCCTGAGCAGCAGCCAAGGCCATGGCACGCGGGTCTCGCTCAGCTTCAGGTTGGCACGTTTGTGATAACGAGCATCAATAAAAACGTGCAACTTCTTGATTTGTAAGTATTTACAGATTATGGGTATACGGCACCCAAATGTGGGGGATGAACCTCGAACCTAAATCAATAATGCTGCTTAAGCTATTGATTTATAAAGATGTGACCATTGGTTATCGGGCGTGGCGAAGTTCTTGCAAGTTCTCTCGACAGGTAACGCGCGACATTGGCGGCACTAGCTGCCCGGGTGGGATGGCGTCAATTTGCTACTATCGGTAGCAATGCGATGACCACCTTCTGAACGGACTCCCTGTACGGGAACGACGCGATGCAGATGCTGGATGAAGATGTTCCCGTGAAACCCGCTGCACTGCCCGCTAGCAGTGGCCTGGCCGTACCGCTTCGCGAGTTCAACCTGCTGCGCTGGTTTTCACTGATCAGCCTGTTGATCATCGCTTCGGTGGCTGGCGGGCTGGGCTACGTGTCGACCCGCTTCGTGGTGCGCGACAGCGTCGAGCGGGATGCCATGCTTACCGCCCAGTTCATCCAGTCCCTGGCGGTGGCCGAAGTGCGTCATTCGCAGCTCCCCCCGGGCGCCACCATGGGCGAACTGCTCAACCCGCAGCTGGACCAGCAGCACCTGCAGATCAGCCCGGGCCTTGTCGCGGCGACCCGGGCGGAGTTCCTCGACCACGTCGAGCATTTGCCGGATACCTTGCTGGCCAATGCCTATGCCCGAGACCGCACCATCGTCTGGTCCACCAACCCCGAGCTGATCGGCAAGCGTATCGAAGACGATGGTGGCCTGAACCGTGCATTCAGCTCGCGCAAGGCGGTATCTGCCAGCTACCACAGGGTCGAAGGCGGCCGTGAGGAGCAGAAATTCCTCCGTGAACCCAAGTACCTGTTCATCGAAAACTACATTCCCTTGTTCGATAGCCAGGGCGAGCAGGTCCTGGCCATGGTCGAGATCTACAAGGAGCCGCAGGACCTGGTACGGCGAATCCAGCGCGGTTACGTGCTGATCTGGGCTTCGACGCTGGTGGGTGGCGCGCTGATCTATTTCGGCCTGTTCTGGATCGTGCGCCGCGCTGCATTCATGCTGAATCAGCAGCAGAACCGGCTGGTGGCCAGCGAAACTTACGTAGCCCTGGGCGAGATGTCCAGCGCAGTGGCCCATAGCTTGCGCAACCCGCTGGCCAATATCCGCTCCAGCGCCGAGCTGGCCGAGGGCATAGCCAGCCCGCTGGCGCAGAAGAACATCAACGACATCATCTGCCAGGTCGACCGCATGTCGCGCTGGGTGCGCGAGTTGCTGGTGTCGCTGCGCCCGGCCAGCGATACCGCCGAGGCCGTGGACCTGGTGGCAGCCATCGAAGATACCCACCAGGCCTTCGCTCAGCAGATCGAGCGCAACGGCGTGCGCTTCAGCTTCGAAGGGCCGCACGTGCAATGGGTGGCCAGCCAGCCCCTGCAATTGACGCAGATTCTCAACAGCCTGTTTTCCAATGCCCTGGAAGCCATGCCCAAGGGCGGCGTCCTGCATGCGCAGGTCAGCGTGCAGGATGGGCAGCGTGCGCAACTGGTGCTCAGCGACACCGGCAAGGGCATGAGCCAGCAGCAGGAAAGAATGGTGTTCAAGCCATTCTTCACGACCAAGCAGGGCGGCCTGGGTGTCGGCCTGGCCCTGGTCAAGCGGATCATGGAACGGTTTGGCGGCTCGGTCAGCCTGAGCAGCCGTGAAGAGGAAGGAACCCGCGTCAGCCTCACTTTCAATATCGCAGCGGGAGAGGACCATGGAGCACAGCATCCTGGTAGTTGAGGATGACGAAATCCTCGGCGACAACATTCGCACCTACCTGAGCCTCAAGGGCTTTGAGGTGACGCTCTGCAACAGTGCGGAGCTGGCGCTGGAACAGATCAAGCGGGCCCAGCCCGATGCGGTATTGACCGACAACTCATTGCCGGGCATGAGCGGGCACGACCTGCTACGCACTCTGGTGGAGCAGGCGCCGGACCTGAAGGTGATCATGATGACCGGGTACGGTAATGTCGAAGACGCCGTGCAGGCCATGAAAGAGGGTGCATTCCACTACCTGACCAAACCGGTGGTGCTGGCCGAACTCAAGTTGACCCTGGAAAAGGCCCTGGCGGCCGAGCGCATGGAGCGCACCTTGTCGTTCTACCAGGAGCGCGAGGCGCAGAAGTCCGGGTTCCAGGCGCTGATCGGCGAATCGCCGGCTATGCTCACCCTCAAGCACACCTTGCATCAGGTGCTGGACGCCGAGCGGCGCATGGCCAGTGACGATCTGCCGCCCGTGTTGATCGAAGGCGAGACCGGGACCGGCAAGGAGCTGGTCGCCCGCGCGTTGCATTTCGACGGTTCGCGCAGCAAGGGGCCGTTCATCGAATTCAACTGCGCGTCGATCCCGGCCAATCTGCTCGAGGCCGAGCTGTTCGGCCATGAGAAGGGCGCGTTCACCGACGCCAAGGAGCGCCGTGTGGGCCTGGTGGAAGCGGCCGATGGCGGTACGCTGTTCCTCGACGAGATCGGCGAGATGGACCTGGTGCTGCAGGCCAAGCTGCTCAAGCTGCTGGAGGATCGCAGCATCCGCCGCATCGGTGCGGTCAAGGAGCGCAAGGTCGACCTGCGGGTGATCAGTGCCACCAACTGCAACCTCGAACAGATGGTGCAGCAAGGCAAGTTCCGCCGCGACCTGTTCTTCCGCCTGCGCATCATCGCGTTGAAAGTGCCACGGCTATACGCCCGCGGCCAGGATGTGCTGCTGCTGGCCCGGCATTTCCTGGCGCATCACGGGCGCCGCTATGGTAAGCCGAACTTGCGCTTCAGTGCCGAGGCGGAAGCCTTGATGTTGAGCTACAGCTGGCCGGGCAACGTGCGTGAATTGCGCAACATGCTGGAGCAGACCGTGTTGCTGGCGCCCAATGAAGTGATACAGGCGCACCAGCTGAACCTGTGCCTGACCTTGATCGACGAACCGCTGGTGGCTCAACCCACGGCGACCCTGTACGAATTGCCGCGCCATGAACCGGAGCCTGGCACCAGCCTGCCGGACATGGAGCGTGACCTGGTGTGCAAGACCCTTGATCGTACTGACTGGAACGTCACCAAGTCGGCGCGGATGCTGGGGCTGTCGCGGGACATGCTGCGTTACCGCATCGAGAAGCTGGGGCTGACCCGGCCTGACAAACGTCAGTGGTGAGGCAAGGGGCGTCTGGCGCCCCTTGGACTCTATTGTTGACTGCCGCCTGAGCCCTTTCCGCCTTGTCGCCCGGAACCCTCGGAGCCACTGCCATCCATCCCCGGCAGGTCGCGGTTGTCATTCTGCCTGGCTGGCGGGCTTTCCGGGTCATTGCCCTGGATGCGCGGGTCGGTATCACGAGGCATGGGCTTTTCGATCGGATCAAGGGTGCTGTCGACTCCCGGCTGCGGCGCCGGGTTGTGCGGGTCATCGGGGTAGGTTGGCCCGGTGCCGACTGCCAAGGCCAGTGGTGAAGTGAGCAGGGCAACCAGCAGCAAGGTTGAACGGGGCATGGCAAGCTCCTTTGCGTAGGGTAGGGCGCATACTTGTGTTGGGCCCTACCGGGTTGCTCAGGTGCCATCCCCCCGATCAGCGGTCACACCACCGTCGACAACGCCATGATGAAGATGATGCCGACGATGGACAGGATCGTCTCCATCATGCTCCAGGTCTTGAAGGTTTCCGCCACGGTCATGTTGAAGTACTGCTTCACCAGCCAGAACCCGGCGTCGTTGACGTGGGACAGGATCAGCGAGCCAGCGCCGGTAGCGAGCACCAGCAATTCGCGGTTGACCCCCGGGACCAGGTCGATCACCGGGGCGACGATGCCGGCGCCGGTGATGGTGGCCACGGTCGCGGAACCTGTGGCGATACGGATTACCGCTGCCACCAGCCATGCAAGCAGGATCGGCGAGATCTGCGCCTGTACGGCCATCTGCCCGATGACGTTGCCGACGCCGGTATCCACCAGCATCTGCTTGAAGCCGCCACCGGCGCCAACGATCAGCACGATGGCCGCGGTCGGTGCCAGGCTCTGGTCGAGCATTTTCATGATCTGCTGGCGGTTGAAGCCACGGGCCGAGCCGAAGGTATAGAAGGCCAGCAACAGGGCGGCGAGCAGGGCGGTGATCGGGTGGCCGATCAGGTCCATCCACTGGCGGACGATGTGCTCGGCCGGCAGCACCACGTCAGCCAAGGTCTTGAGCAGCATCAGCACCACCGGCAGCAGCACGGTGATCAGGGTGACACTGAAGCTTGGCAGGTTGTTCTGGTCCGACTCCTTGGCAATCTGGTCCATCAGCTCCTGTGACGGGCTGCCCGGAATGTAGCGGGCAATGAAGTTGCCGAACAGCGGGCCGGCGATGATCGCCGTGGGCAGCGCCACCAGCAGGCCATAGAAGATGGTCTTGCCGATGTCGGCATGGAAGATGCCGATTGCCAGCAGTGGCCCCGGGTGTGGCGGGACCAGGCCATGGACCACCGAAAGGCCGGCCAGCAGTGGGATGCCGATCTTGATCAGCGACACCCCGGAGCGCCGGGCGACGATGAACACCAGGGGGATCAGCAGCACGAAGCCGATCTCGAAGAACAGCGGGATGCCCACCAGGAAGGCGGCGAACATCATCGCCCAGTGCACGTTCTTCTTGCCAAAGGCGCGGATCAGGGTCTGGGCGATCTGGTCGGCGCCACCGGAGTCGGCCATCAGCTTGCCGAGCATCGTCCCCAGGGCGAGGACGATGCCGACGAAGCCGAGCACGCCACCGAAACCGTCCTGGAACGACTTCATGACCTTGGCCACCGGCATGCCGGAGGTCAGGCCGAGGAAGCCGGCCGCCAGGGTCAGGGCGACGAAGGGGTGGACCTTGAAATGGGTGATCAGCAGGATCAGCCCGACGATGGTGACCAGCGCGTCGAGCAGCAGGTAGGTATCTGTAGCCAGTCCGAACATGGTTTTGATGCCTCGGTCTTATCGTTGTTTTTGGCGTAGCTTTTCTATTGAACTTTCGCCGCCTTCCGGCGTCGAGACAGCGCTATCTTTGGTGAGCCGGAAAAACCGCCGGTTCAGGCAGTCCGCGCCAGGTCCCGCTCACCGCAGGGCTTTAGCCAGGCGTCGACCGTTTCGGCGAGTACCGCAATCGGCTGAGTGGCATCCAGCGCCAGGGTCAGAGGCTCGCCACGGGGTGACTCTAGGGCGGCGAACTGGCTGTCGATCAGGCTCGCCGGCATGAAGTGGCCTGGGCGGGCGAGCACGCGTTTTTCGGCCTCGGTGGGGGTGAGTTCGAGGAACACGAATACCAATTCCGGCATCGCTGCGCGCAGGGTGTCGCGGTAACGACGCTTGAGTGCCGAGCAGGTGAGGATCGGCCGTTCGCCCGCTTTCACCGTCGCTTGCAGTTCCTGGCCCAGGCGTACCAGCCAACCGGCGCGGTCATCGTCGTCCAGGGGGATGCCGGCGCTCATCTTGCGGATGTTTTCGGCAGGGTGGAATGCGTCGCCTTCGATCAGGCGACCGCCGCTTCGCTTGGCAATGGCATCGCCGACGCAGCTTTTGCCGCAGCCGGCCACACCCATCACCACGATGGCGGACAGGGGAGAATTCATCAGTACCTCCTGCGGGGTGAGACAGCGCTGTCCCGTTGCAAACGAAACGCCAGCTCCCCGGTGTTATTGATCTTGTCCTTACGCAGTATGGACGCTTGGCAGCGTGCTGCAGTGGCCACTACCAAAGATTACATTGCCTGCGTCCTGAGACAGCGCTACCTTAGTGGCCGTTCCCCATTCCTGCAAGTAGTAAAATTACAACATCCATGTCCCGCACAGGCTCTCGCACCACAGGTCGTCCCACGCTGGCTGAAGTCGCCAGGCTCTCCGGGGTTTCCCCGATCACGGCTTCGCGCGCACTGCGCGGGGTCAGCACGGTTGCCCCTGGGCTGGTGGAAAAGGTCATGGCCGCCGCCACGTCCCTGGGCTATGTCGCCAACCCGGCGGCGCGGGCGCTGGCGTCGGCACGCAGCCAGTCGGTGGTGGTGCTGATTCCGTCGTTGTCCAACCAGCTGTTCATCGATACCCTGGAGGCCATCCACGAGGTGATGCGCCCGCGTGGGCTAGAGGTGCTGATAGGTAACTACCACTACGATCTCGACGAAGAAGAAAACCTGATCCGCAACTACCTGGCCTATCAGCCGTGCGGCATGCTGCTGACCGGCTTCGATCGCAGCGATGCCGCGCGGCAGATGTTGGCAGCCAGCGGCGTGCCCTGCGTGCACATGATGGAACTGGGTGGAGAGGCTGGCGCGTTGTCGGTGGGCTTTTCCCAGCAGCAGGCGGGGCGGGCTGCGGCAACGCACCTGATCGAGCGCGGCCGACGGCGCCTGGCGTTCATTGCCGCGCAGCTCGACCCACGGGTGATGCAGCGCGCCGAAGGCTTTCGCCAGGCCCTGGCCGAAGCCGGCATGCAGGCCACCGAGCTGGAGATTCTGGCGCCGCAACCGTCATCCATTGCACTGGGCAGCGAACTGTTCAGCCAGTTGTTGGCACAGGCGCCGGATGTGGACGGGATCTTCTTCTGCAACGACGACCTTGCCCAGGGCGCGGTATTGCAGGCATTGCGGCAAGGGATCGAGGTGCCACGGCAGGTGGCCATGGTCGGTTTCAACGACTTGCCGGCTTCGGCGCACATGGTGCCGCGCCTGACCTCCATTCGCACCCCGAGGGCAGCCGTTGGCCGGGGCGCCGCCCAGGCACTCCTGGCACTGCTCGATGGCAAGCGGGTAGCCACCGAACAGCAGGACCTGGGCTTCGAACTGATGGTGCGCGAGAGCTCATGAAATGCCTGAAGAAACATCGCTAACTGGCTAATCACAACGTGATATCAAGTTGCTTGCATGCGATCAAAGCCGATCTATGCTCAGAAAACACTGGGCATCAAGGATCCTGGCGCCATGTTCGACTTCCACCGCAAATCTGACTTGATCGAGATTCAGCGCACCCGCAAGGCCCTGGCCGACGCCCAGGCCAAGCTCGCGGCGATAAGCCGCTGTATGGCGATGATCGAGTTCGCCCCCGACGGCACCATTATTGATGCCAATGCCCAGTTCTGCCAGGCGATGGGCTACAGCGTGGACGAATTGCGCGGTAAGCACCATCGCCTGTTCTGCGACCCAACCTACGCCAAAAGCGCCGAATACCAGCAATTGTGGCGTGAGCTGGGGCAAGGCAAGGCCATCAGCGGTACCTTCGAGCGTGTCGACAAGGCAGGCCGCGAGGTATGGCTGGAGGCCAGCTACATGCCGGTGTTCGACGAGCAACAGCAGGTGACCAGTGTGATCAAGGTGGCGGCCGATATCAGCCAGCGGGTGAAGGACGAGCACGAGAGCGAAAGCCTGCTCAAGGCAATCGGGCGCTCCATGGCGGTGGTCGAGTTCACGCCGCAAGGCCGGGTGATCAAGGCCAACCCGAACTTCCTGGCGACCATGGGCTATCGCCTGGAGGAAGTCGTGGGGCGTCATCATGGACTGTTCTGCCTGCCCCATGAGCGCGAATCGGGCGCATACCGTGAATTCTGGGCTTCGCTCAACCGTGGTGAATATCACTCGCACCGCTTCGAACGCATCAACAAGCAGGGCCAGACGGTTTACCTGGAAGCCTCGTATAACCCCATCTTCGACAACAAAGGCCGCTTGTACAAAGTGGTCAAGTTCGCCAGCGATATCACGGCGCAGGTCAATACCCAGCAGAGTGCCGCCGATGCGGCCCATGCCAGTTCGGTGCAGACCGATGCCTGCGCGCGTAAAGGCACCGAGGTCGTCCAGCAGACCGTAGCGGTCATCGAGCAGATCTCCCAGGAGCTCAATGATGCTGCCCGCAGCATCGATGCGGTAAGCAAGCAGTCGGATGTGATCGGGCAGATCGTGCTGACCATCCGCGGTATTGCTGACCAGACCAACCTGCTGGCCTTGAACGCGGCCATCGAGGCGGCCCGGGCCGGTGAGCACGGCCGCGGCTTTGCCGTGGTGGCCGACGAGGTGCGCAGCCTGGCGGCGCGCACCAGCAAGGCGACACTGGAGATTGTCGATGTGGTGCGGCAGAACCATGACCTGTCGTTGACCGCCGTGGCCAGCATGCAGTCGAGCCTGTCACGCACGGGGCGTGGCGTTGCCCTGGCCAACGAGGCGGGGACGGTGATCATGGAGATCCAGCAAGGTTCGCGGCATGTGGTCGATGCCATCAGCCAGATCAACTCGACGCTGCAATTGCACTGAGCGTGTCGCCCAGTTCACGCAGCAAGGCCTGCAGGCTCGTCTCCAGCTGCAGGTGCAGCGCGTCTGTTGGCAGCCCCTGGGCATGGGCCTGCTCGATGGCTTCGCAATCTTTCACCACCTCGCGTACCCGCAGCATCTTGGCCCCCCCTTTGATGCGATGGGCAAGGGTGCGCAATGCCTCGCGGTCAGTGGATTGATCAAGGGCTTGCAAGGCGTTGAGGTCTTCGCGGGCGCTTTGCGTCAGTTGCTCGAGCAGCTGCCTGGTCAACTGTGGGTCATCCTGGGTCAGGTTGCGCAGTTCATCCAGGTTGAATCCGCTCGATAGCGGTGCGGTGACGCGTATCTGCGACAGGTAAGCCTTCAGGGTTCGCAGCCCGATGGGCTTGAACAGGCAATCGTCCATGCCGCTTTCCCGGCAACGTTGGCGCTCTTCGGCCTGGGCATTGGCGGTGACCCCGAGAATGCAGCAGGCGGGCTGCCCGCGTTGGCGCTCCAACTGGCGAATCCTGCGAGTCAGTTCATGGCCGTCCATGACCGGCATGCTGCAGTCCGTGATGACCAGGTCGAAAGCATGCGTTTGCCACAAGGCCAGCGCCGCTTCGCCATGCTCGGCCAGCGTCACCCTGTGGCCTAGGTTGTTGAGCTGTTTTTCCAGCAGCAGCAGGTTGGCCGGATAGTCATCGACCACTAGCACATTCAGTTTCCTCACGTTGGCTTCGTCGTCGGCTGCGTTGTGCACCACGGCTATGGGGGGCTCACTTAGCGGCAGCGTCAACTGGACCTGCACGCGCGTGCCGACACTTTCAACGCTTTGCAGGTCGAGCCTGCCCCCCATCAGTTCGGCCAGGGTCCGGCTTATCACCAGACCCAGACCCGCCCCTTGACTCGCCCTTGGGCCTGAAACCTGGGTGAAGCTGTTGAAGAGCCGAGCCTGGTCCTGTGCGGCTATGCCGATGCCGGTGTCGCTCACAGCCAGTTCGACCCTGGCGCTGTCGCCTGCCGTCGAGGCTTGGAACTTGACTTGGGCCAGGACCTCGCCACGGTCGGTGAACTTGATCGCATTGCTCAACAGGTTGGAGAGGATCTGCTTGATCCGCAGTGGGTCAGCCAGGACCCAGAGTGGCCCTTCAGGCAGTTCGCCACGCAGGTGCAGGCCCTTGATTCGGGCATTGCCCTCGAACACACGCAAGGTACTGCGGACCAGGTCCAGCAGGTCGGTTGCCACCGGCTGCAGCGTCATCTGCCCGGATTCGATGCGCGAGATGTCGAGAATGTCGCCGATCAGCCCGAGCAGGCCGACCGCTGAGTCGTGAGCGGTCTGCAAGGTCTGGGTGTCGCAGCGACTGGTACGGTTGTCTTCCAGTGCCAGTTCCAGCAGGCCGATTACCGCGTTCATGGGCGTGCGGATTTCGTGGCTCATGGTTGCCAGGAACGCGCTTTTGGTCTTGCTGGCCTGTTCGGCTTCGTCCTTGGCCTGGCGCAGTTGCTCCAGCAGCCCCCGGCTGAATGCCAGTTGTGTCTGGAGCGCCCGTTGAGCTTCGGTGCGCTGCTGGATCAGCTTGCGCAAGTAGCTGTTCCAGAACACTACGCCCGCGAGCAGTAGGGCTGAGAGCACCAGCACCTGCAGGGCCAGCCTGCGGTAGTCGCGCCAAGGGCTGTCGCTGACCAGGGTGCTGGTGTGCCAGCGGTTCAACAGCTGGTCCAGCTCATCGGGGGGAATGCTCATCAGCGCCTTGTCGAGGATAGCTTGCAGTTGCGGCTGGTCAGGGGCTACGGCGAATGCGGCGACGGCCGGCTCGTCGTCCATGACGCTGGCGATACGCAGCTGCCCCTTGAACACTTGATTGATGTAATAGGAGGCATTGATATAACTGCTGTAGGCAGCGTCAGCATGACCATTGACCACGGCCTCCATCAGGCCGAGGGGATTGTTGACCATCACCAGTGTCGCCTGCGGAAAGCGCCGCAATACCTCGGCACGCAGGTGCGAACCATGGAGGAGCGCGATGCGCTGCCCGTCGAAATTCTTGGCCTGCAATGGCGAGGGCCCTTGGTTGCGCGTCACCCACACCCTGGGGCTGACCAGATAGGGGCGGGTATAGCGCAGCCGCGCCGCGCGCTCTGTGCCATAGCCCAGTGCGCCGATCATCTGTGCCCTGCCGTGGGTGACCTTTTCAACCATCTCCTGCACGGTGTCCTGCTCGATGAATTTGAATTGCAAGCCGGTGCGCAGGGTGATCTGCTTGAGCAGGTCGACGGTGATCCCGCTGACATGCTGCTGGGCGTCGTTGAAGGTCAGCGGGGCAAGGGCCGTGTCGACCAGTACGGTCACGGTCGGATGCTGGGCGATCCAGTTTTTTTCTTCCTCGGTCAGCGCTGACAGGTGTCGCTCCAGCAACAAACTGGTATTGCTGCTGCTCCAGCGGCGCAGGATGTTCAGGCGCTCGCTTTCGCTGATCCTGGCCAGGGCGCTATCGACCAGGCGGCGCAGCCGCAGGTTGTCATTGGCGAAGGCGAAGGCAAAGGTGCCGGATGCCATCTGGGAAAAGTGGTCGATCTTCACGGTGCCCTGGTAGCTTTTGCCAATCTGGTAGTCGGTGCTGATGGCATCGCCCAGATAAGCGTCGACCTGACCCAGGTCGACTGCTGCCAGGCCAGCCAGCGTGGAGCGATACAGACTCAGTTGCACCTCTGGATAGAGCGCCCGGACGGCCTCGCCCGGCAGGTAGTGATCGACCATTGCCAGGCGCAAGCCGGCCAGCGCCTTGTCTTGCCTCAGCGGGGCATCCTTGCGTGTCGCGATAACAGGCAGGTCTTCGGCATAGGGCAGGCTGAGGCTGAGCATGGCATCGGCGGCCTCAAAGCTGTTGGAACTGCCCAGCAGGTCGATCGTGCCAGCACGTAGAGCGGCGATCGCCTCATGGCGGCTGGCGTAGCGCCTGACTTCCACCGGTACCCCCAGTTGTTCGGCAATCAGCCCGGCATAGTCGGCACTGAGGCCTTCGTAAGCATCCAGGCTGACGTTGATTTCGAAAGGGGGGTAATCCGGCCGTGAGGTACCCAGTAGCAATGCGCCGCGTCGCTGCAGCCACTGGCGGTCGGCATCATTCAATTGCAGCGGCTGTGCGGCGCTGGTGGCGCGTGCCAGCAAATGCCGCGGCTCACCGTCGGCGAGTGACATGAGCGGGCAGCCGAGCAGGGCGACGAACAGGATCAGGCCAGCCAGGACAGGTTTCATACGCGCCGCGCGCTCAGTTGACGTGGTTGCGTTTGGCCAGATCGACCATCTCCACCAATGATTCGGTCTTGAGCTTCTCCATGATGCGGCCACGGTAGGTGCTGATGGTCTTGGCACTGAGGTTCATGCAAGCGCCGATGTTCTTGTTGTTTTCACCACGGCTCAGGCGCCGCAGTACTTCCATTTCACGGTTGGACAGGCTGCCCAGGCGGGCGGGCTCGCTCTCCAGGGTATTGCTGTTGACCGCCATCTGGGGGAAGGTCGAGTAGCCCTTGATCAGTGCCTTGAGGGCGAACACCACAGCCTCCAGGTCTTCGCCCTTGGTGACGAAGGCACCGATACCGGCATCCAGGCAACGGCGCACGTAGAGGTCGGTGGCTTGCCCGGTCAGCACCATTATTTTCGGTGCCGGCTCCTGTTGTTGCAGGCGCTTGATGACCTCCATGCCATCCAGCCCGGGAAGCCCTATGTCCAGTACCACTACATCCGGGCGTAATTCGCGCACCTTCTGTGCCACTTCGCTGCCATTGTCCAGTTCACCGACGATACGAAAGCGCTCGCGCTCGAACAGTATGCGCAGGGAAAAACGAACGATGGCGTGATCATCAACGATCAGCACGGTTGTCATGTCATCAACTCCTGTCGGAATGTGGTCGGCTTCCTGAAGTAATCAGGGGGTACGTCTGCCAGCTTTTTCGGCTGTGCAGCACGATACGACCATTCCGGATCCGTAGTAATGGCGAGTATAGATGTGTTGAACAAGCGAGCCGGTATTGTGGAAATTTCCTACAAGAATGGTGTTACAGGCCTCGTTGCAAGCGGCGAGGCCCGTAACCGGCCGAGGGTCAGGCGCAGGCCGGGTGAGGCTTGAGCACGCGCTGGGTCGAGGCGGGGTTGTTGTTCAAGGCCTGGCCCACCCGCGTCGGGCGGGCCAGCAACTGGCCGCCGCAATTCGGGCAGCGGCCCTGCAAGCGGTGGTCAGCGCAGTGGCGGCAGAAGGTACATTCGAACGAGCAGATCATGGCGTCAGGGCTGTCGCCCGGCAGGTCGGCATCGCAGCATTCACAATTAGGGCGCAGCTCCAGCATGGATAGTCCTCCGGTGGTGGAAAACGCAGTCTGCGCCGCCCTTCGCCGGCTTGGCAATGCTAGTCGCCGGGGCGGAACAAGTGCGCGTGGCCGGCGCGGTACAACGCTGACTCGGTGAAGGGGGCGTCGCCGAGTACATGGCCGACGAGGATCAGGGCGGTGCGCCTGAAACCCTTGCTGGCGACCTGTTCGACGATATCGGCCAAGGTGCCGCGCACCGAGTCCTGGTCTGGCCAGGTGGCACGATGGACTACGGCGACCGGGCAGTCGGGGCCGTAGTGGGGAAGCAATTCTTCGACGATGCGCGGCAGGTGCTTGACCCCCAGGTGAATGGCCAAGGTACTGCCGTGCCGGGCCAGGTCGCCGAGCTGTTCGCCTGCAGGCATCGGAGAGCTGTCGCCGTAGCGGGTGAGGATAACGGTCTGCGCGACCTGTGGCAGGGTCAGTTCGCAGCCGAGCAGCGCCGCGCTGGCGGCGGTGGCCGTGACCCCGGGGACGATCTGGTAATCGATGCCCAGTTCGCGCAGGTGGCGGATCTGCTCGCCGATGGCACCGTACAGGCTGGGGTCGCCACTGTGCACCCGGGCCACGTCCTGGCCGTTGGCGTGTGCCGCGCGAATGGCGTCGATGATTTGTTCGAGGTGCAGTTCGGCACTGTTGATGACCTTCTCCGCCTGGTGGCCTTCGAGTACCGCTGCGGGTACCAGCGAGCCGGCATAGATGATCACAGGGCACTGGCGGATCAGGCGTTGGCCCTTGACCGTGATCAGTTCCGGGTCGCCGGGGCCGGCGCCGATGAAGTAGACCGTCATGGCAAATCCTTGAAAATGGAAGCAATTATCCGGCGCAGGCCAGAGCCAGGGTAGCGGGGCCGCGCACCTGGCGGGCCACCTTGAGTGTGACGCTGGGGTGACTGAGGCTGGCCAGGGCCAAGGCGGTGCTCTCGGCGACACCCCAGCAACCGCCATGCGCGAAGGCCACGGCGGAGCGGTGGCTGAGCTGGGGTTCGAACCGCTGCAGCTGCTCGGCCGCGAAAACCACCAAGGGCAAGGCGTGACGTGCGGCGAGTTGCTGCAAGCCCGGCTCGTCGGCTTTGCCAGCGATGCTGGCAAAGCCACGGAGTGCTGTGATGCTCAGGCCGTTATGTTGCAACACTGCTTGCAGCAGGGCTTCGAGCACATCCACCGGGCAGCCCCGGCGGCAACCGAAGCCTGCGTACAGCACCGGCAATGGCGGGGCGGTCATCAGGCCAGGCTGGAGCGGCGATACAGCCAGGCGCTGAGCAAGCCCAAGGCCACCCAGAAGGCCGCGTTGGTCAGCCACGAAGCGATCATGAACTGGGTTTCCAGGGCATGCGGTGCCAGGCTTTCGTGGACCTCCGGCTGCGGCGCGCCGATCACATGCGGTACCACCAGCAACACGGCACCCAGGGCCTTCAGCAGGCCATGACGTGCGAACACCAGCAGGGCCAAGCCCAGTGCCGTCGCGGCGGCGGTGCCGACCCACCAGCTCTGGCGCTGACCGAGATCGGCGGCGGCAGTGCCGGGCAGTTCGGGTGGCAAGCCCAGGGTAGGCGCGAGGCAGAACACGGCAAAACCGGCCAGCCCCCACAGTGCGCCCGTGCTGGTGCGGCCAGGCTCCCGCAGGCTGTAGAGGGCGGCGAGGATCAGGGCGAAGCCGACGGCAACCACCAGATTGCCGCCAGTGGTCGAGAGGGTGCGCTGCCAGCCATCTTCTGGCGACCAGGCTTCTTCGCCATGGGTGTGGCCAGCGCCAGCTTCTTCGCCGTGGCTGTGGTGCGCGGCTGCCGGGCTGGCCGCTTCGTAGGTTTCCGCCTCAAGGATCAACGGTGCGACCCAAAAGCTTTGCAGGAGGGTCAGCAAGAGGGCAGCGAGCAGGCCGCTGAACCCGGCTGTGCGGGCAATACGCTTGATCATGGCAGCCTCAGTGGCAGGGGAAGGCGGCGCTATGGCGCGTGTCGTGCGCGGCGTTGTGCACGGCTTCGATGTGCGAGAACCCGGCGAAGTAGACCAGGCACAGGCCGAGCAGGCTGGCACCGACGGCGATGACCACGCGCTGGCTGAGGGTGATGGGGGTGGCGATGCCATGTTTGGCGTTGGTGATGGGCATGACGCGATCCTCTGCTTTTTTGTAAGGGCAACGGACAAGCGCGGCAGTCCCGGGGGCAAGGCGCCCGAGGAGATGCGACAGCGCCCGCCCACCGCGGGGTGTTCATGGACGACAGGCCGGTCTCCGGGCTTGCGAGGAGGAGTTGGGCTCCTTGAAAGGCATCACCTTCCCATGCCGGACTGCGTGGCACAGTGGTCTGGACGCTTCGCTCGCTTACCGTTGCGGGGGCAGCACCGGCTTTGCCCGGCCCTGAAGGGCCTGCGACGCACCGATTTCCCGTTTCACCCCCGCTTGGGGGCACCTGACGCAAGGCGTAAGGAGAGCACGGGGCGAGGGAGACGTCAAATGTCATGCAGATGCAATGCTTGCTCTTGCTCTTGCTCTTGCTCTTGCTCTGCTTTTGCTTCTAAGCGCGCGGTAGTTCAGCAAACGCGGAATGCGACTTCAGGAGGCCGAACGCAGGCGTCTGGAGGGCCAGGGTGCGCAGCACCCCTTCGGCGCAGCCGAAGGCGCGAGATGTAGACTTGCGCAGCAAGTCGTAGGCCGCGCGGGCCCGGAGGGCGCCGGAGTGAGGGGACCCCGGAGCGCAGCGGAGGGGCCGGATGATGGGAGCCAGCGTTTTTTGGTTACTTTTTGTCGCGTTTGACAAAAAGTGACCCGCCGTAAGGGCGGAAAGGTGACTGTGCGTCGCCACCGCCAATGAATGCACTCGACTCAATCAAAACCATCGCTGTCCAGCTTTTGGCTTTTGGCTTTTGGCTTTTGGCTTTTGGCTTTTGGCTTTTGGAAGTGGGCTTTCAAATCAAGTCAACATTCATTTGCCATGGTGGCGCTGAATCAGCTTTTCGCCTTTACGGCGACCTACTTTTTGACTGGGCAAAAAGTAGGCAAAAACCCCCGCTCCCATCATCCGGCCCCTGCGCTTCGCTCCGGGGTCCCCTCACTCCGGCGCCTTCCGGGCCCGCGCGGCCTACGACTTGCTGCGCAAGTCTACATCTCGCGCCTTCGGCTACGCCGAAGGGGTGCTGCGCACCCTGGCCCTCCAGACGCCTGCGTTCGGCCTCCTGAAGTCGCACTCTGCGTCGCCTGAGCTACCGCGCGCTTAAAAGCAAAAGCAAAAGCAAGAGCAAGAGCAAGAGCAAGAGCAAGAGCAAAAGCTGACCGATGGGCTTTGTGGACGGGATGGCAACAGTTGACCACCCGCCACCCCCCGCGTAGCCTTGCGACTTCGAGGTTCTTCGGCACTGCCGAAGCTAAGACGGGAACGCGGTACAAGCCGCGGCTGCCCCCGCAACTGTAGGCACCGACAATGGGTCGACACAGCCACTGCGCCAACGCGCGGGAAGGCGTCACCCCGCCAGCTGCTTGATGCACTGGAACGGTGCAAGCCAGGAGACCTGCCTCGAGACGATTTCGACTTTCAACCGGGCGGGGTGATCCGGTGGCGAACGAGCCCGGCCGGCCTGGCCTGCGGCTTTCGTCCCGTGTGCCCGCACCAACCTGCCAAGGGCAACGCGACATGAAAACACTGGCCAAGCTCCCCGTCACCATCGTTACCGGCTTTCTCGGCTCGGGCAAGACCACCTTGCTCCGCCACATGCTCGACAACGCCCAAGGCCGCCGCATCGCGGTCATCGTCAACGAATTCGGCGAGCTTGGCATCGACGGCGAAATCCTCAAGCAATGCAGCATCGGCTGCACCGAGGAAGAAACCAGCGGCCGCGTCTATGAACTCGCCAACGGCTGCCTGTGCTGCACCGTGCAGGAAGAATTCTTCCCGGTGATGCGCGAACTGGTCGCACGCCGTGGCGACCTCGACCACATCCTCATCGAAACCAGCGGCCTGGCACTGCCCAAGCCCCTGGTGCAAGCCTTCCAGTGGCCGGAAATCCGCAACGCCTGCACCGTCGATGCGGTCATTACCGTGGTCGACAGCCCGGCCGTGGCCGCCGGCACCTTCGCCGCCTACCCGGAGCAGGTCGACGCGCAACGCAAGCTTGATCCCAACCTTGATCACGAATCGCCACTGCACGAACTGTTCGCCGACCAGCTGGCCAGTGCCGACCTGGTGGTGTTGAACAAGGCTGACCTGATCGACGCCGAAGGCCTGGCC
This sequence comes from Pseudomonas urethralis, assembly GCF_021602465.1. Lineage (NCBI taxonomy): Bacteria > Pseudomonadati > Pseudomonadota > Gammaproteobacteria > Pseudomonadales > Pseudomonadaceae > Pseudomonas > Pseudomonas urethralis. Next base: position 247,683 of record NZ_BQIJ01000004.1, on the reverse strand, counting down.
AAGGTGCGTGCCGAAGTGGCCGAGGAGCTGCCGCCAGCCGTCAAGGTAATCGAAGCCAGCAGCGGCCGACTGCCGCTGGAAGTGCTGTTGGGCGTGGGGGCGGAGTCCGAGGCGCACATCGATGGCCGTCGCACCCACCACGACGCCCACCATGACGGCGACGATCATGACGATCACGACCACGATGCCTTCGACTCGATCTCCATCGACCTGCCCGAAGCTGACGAAAGCCTGCTGCTCGATGCCCTGACCCAGCTGGTGGTGGAATTCGGCATCCTGCGCGCCAAAGGCTTCGCGGCCATCCCCGGCAAGCCGATGCGCCTGTTGGTACAGGGCGTGGGCACCCGTTTCGACAAGCACTTCGACCGCGCCTGGCGCGCCGACGAGCCCCGCATCACCCGCCTGGTGCTGATTGGCCAGGACCTCGATGCCCCACAACTGGAAGCGCGCCTGCGCCAGGCCCTGGGCGCCTGACCCATGCACCTGCTGCGGACCCAGCCCGGCGGCTTCGTGCCAGACGACAGCATCGCCGACCTCGGCCAGACGCCCGCCGACCTGGTGATCCTCTGCAGCGGCGACTCGCACCTGGCACTGCTTGCCGAAACCGCCGAGCAGCTGCCAGACGATTTCCCCAGCCTGCGCCTGGCCAACCCGATGCAGGTGCAGAACCATGCCTCGGTCGACTTGTATGTCGACGAGGTCCTGCGCCATGCCAAGGTAATCCTGGTGTCGCTGCACGGTGGCGTCGGCTATTGGCGCTACGGCGTCGAGCAGCTGGTCGAACTGGCAACGCGGGGCGTGCAGCTGATCCTGGTCCCCGGCGATGATCGCCCGGACCCGGAGCTGACCGGCCTCGGCACGGTCATCGGCGAGCCGGCCGAGCGGCTCTGGCACTACTTGCGCCAGGGCGGCAAGCGCAACGCCATCAACCTCTTCAACTGCCTGGCCAACCAGTGGCTGGGGCGTGACTACCCCTGGGACGAACCGCAGCCTTTGCCGCGCACTTCGGTGTATCACCCGCGCATACCTGGCGCACGGCTCGAAGACTGGTACAGCCACTGGAACAGTGAGTATCCAGTGGCACCGTTGCTGTTCTATCGTTCTCACCTGCAGGCTGCCAACACCACATTCATTGATGTGTTCTGCGAGCGCTTGCAGGCCGCCGGCCTCAACCCGCTGCCCATCGCGGTGGCCAGCCTCAAGGAAAGTGCCTGCCTGGAGCAGGTCGAAGCCTGGCTGGACGAAGTAGGGGCCGAGGTGTTGATCAACACCACCGGTTTTGCCCTCTCCAGCCCGGAACGGCCCAACCTGCGCCCGTTCCGTCGTGATATCCCGGTGTTGCAGGCCATCTGTGCGCAGGACAACCAGCCCGGCTGGGAGGCCAGCGAGCAGGGCCTGGGTGCCCGCGACCTGGCCATGCACATCGCCTTGCCCGAACTGGACGGGCGCATCATCACCCGACCGGTCAGTTTCAAGGACATGGCCTGGCGCAGCGAGCGCAGCCAGTCCGATGTGGTCTGTTACCGTGCTCACCCCGAGCGCATGGACTTTGTCGCCGAGCTGGCACGGCGTTGGGTCGAACTGGCGCGCCTGCCCAATGGGCAAAAGCGCGTGGCCCTGGTGCTGGCCAACTACCCGACCCGCGATGGCCGTATCGGCAATGGCGTCGGCCTGGATACCCCGGCTGCCGCCCTCAACATCCTCAAGGCACTGCAGGCCGAGGGCTATCCGCTCGCGCAGCTGCCTGGCAGCGGCACGCAACTGATTCACCAGCTGCTGGGCGGGGTGACCAACGACCTCGAACAGCTCGACCAACGCCCGTGTGCCCAGAGCCTGAGCCTGGCGGACTACCACGCGGCCTTCGCACGCCTGCCAGAGGCCAATCGGCAGGCTGTGCTGGAGCGCTGGGGGCCGCCCGAGCAAGACCCGATGTACCGCGCTGGCCGCCTGATGGTCGCCGGCCTGCGCTTTGGCCTGACCTTCGTCGGTATCCAGCCAGCGCGCGGTTACCAGGTCGACCCCAGCGCGGTGTACCACGACCCGGACCTGGTGCCACCGCATGGTTACCTGGCGTTTCACTTCTGGTTGCGTCATGCCTTTGCTGCCGATGCCGTGATCCACGTCGGCAAGCACGGCAACCTGGAGTGGCTGCCCGGCAAGGGCGTCGGCCTGTCCGCACAGTGCTGGCCGGACGCGCTGCTCGGCCCGCTGCCCAATATCTACCCGTTCATCGTCAACGACCCGGGCGAAGGCGCCCAGGCCAAGCGCCGGACCCAGGCGGTGATCATCGATCACCTGATGCCGCCGCTGACCCGCGCCGAAACCTACGGCCCGCTGCGTCATCTGGAGCAACTGGCGGACGAATTCTACGAAGCCCAGCTGCTCGACCCACGGCGTGCACGAGAGCTGCAACGCGACATTCTCGAGCTGGTCAAGGCCAACCATATCGACCGTGAGTTGCAGCTGGAGGGCCAGCTGGACGATGCCGCGGTGTGGTTGCCGCGCCTGGATACCTACCTGTGCGACCTCAAGGAATCGCAGATCCGCGATGGCCTGCATGTATTCGGTCAGTCGCCGCAGGCGCGCCTGCGCCTCGATACCTTGCTGGCCTTGCTGCGCGTGGAGCGGGGCGATGGCCGCGGTGGCAATGCCAGCTTGCTGCGGACCCTGGCCAAGGCACTGACGCCGGGCTTCGATCCCCTCGACTGCGACCTTGGCGAGGCCTGGTCAGGGCCACGCCCGGCGATGCTGCAGGCCGTGCAAGCGGGCGCTTGGCGCACTGCTGGCGATACCCGCGAGCGCCTTGAGTTGCTTGCGCTGCGCATCATCGAACAGGCGCTGGAAGGGCCGGCGCAGCTGCCCGAGCAACCGCAATGGCAGCCGGTGCACGAGGTGCTGGACTCTCTGCGCGAGCAGGTCGCTCCTGACCTGGATGCGTGCGGCGCTGCGGAGATCAATGGGCTGCTGGCCGCGCTGTGCGGGCGGTTCGTACCGGCCGGTCCCAGCGGTGCACCCAGCCGCGGCCGCCTGGATGTACTGCCCACCGGGCGTAACTTCTACACCGTCGATGTGCGCAACCTGCCCACCACCACCGCCTGGCGCCTGGGGTTCGCCTCGGCCAACCTGATCCTCGAACGGCACCTGCAGGACCATGGCGACCATCTGCGCCAGCTGGGTTTGTCGGTGTGGGGCACGGCGACCATGCGCACCGGTGGCGACGACATCGCCCAGGCCATGGCGTTGATGGGGGTGCGCCCGGTGTGGGCTACCGGCAGCCAGCGCGTCGACGACTTCGAGATCCTGCCACTGAGCCTGCTCGACCGCCCACGGGTGGACGTGACGCTGCGCGTCTCGGGCTTCTTCCGCGATGCCTTCGGCAACCTGATCCGCCTGTTCGATGCGGCGGTGCAGGCAGTGGCGGCACTGGACGAGCCGGACGACCTCAACCCGCTGGCCGCGCGGGTGCGCAACGAACGCGCCAGCCTGCAGGCGCAGGGCGTGGATGCCGAACAGGTGGCGCGCCAGGCGGGATGGCGGGTGTTCGGGGCCAAACCAGGCGCCTACGGTGCCGGCGTGCAGAACGCCATCGACGGCCGCCTGTGGCACAGCCGTGAAGACCTCGCCGAGGTTTACCTCAATCATGGTGGCTACGCCTACGGTGGCCGCGATGAAGGCACCCCGGCGCGCGCCCAGTTCGCCCGGCGCCTGAGCCAGGTGCAGGCGGTGTTGCAGAACCAGGACAACCACGAGCACGACCTGCTTGATTCCAACGATTACTATCAGTTCCAGGGCGGCATGCTGGCCGCGTCGGAGACCTTGTCCGGTGGGGCAGTGGCCAGTTATCACGGCGATCACAGCCAGGTCGACCGGCCGCGGATCCGTACCTTGAAGGAAGAACTGAACCGCGTGATCCGTGCCCGTGCCTTGAACCCGAAGTGGATCGACGGGGCGAAACGCCATGGCTACAAGGGTGCGTTCGAGCTGGCCGCGACCGTCGACAACCTGTTCGCCTTCGACGCCACCACGCACCTGATCGATGACCATCATTACCAGTCGCTGGCCGATGCCTACGTGCTCGACCCGGCGACCCGCGACTTCATGCGCGAGCACAACCCCGAGGCGCTGCGCGACCTCACCGAGCGCTTGCTGGAAGCCCAGCAACGCGGGCTTTGGGAAGCCCCCGGTGACTATCGCGAGGCCCTTGAGGAACAGTTGCTCGACGGCGAGGAACAGCCTTGAAATGAGTGAACCCGTGCAATTCCCACTGGCGGCCGTGGTCGGCGCCGAGGACCTCAAACTGGCCCTGTGCCTCACCGCCATCGACCCGAAGATCGGCGGCGTGCTCATCGAAGGCCCGCGCGGCATGGCCAAGAGTACCTTGGCTCGGGGCCTGGCCGATCTGCTGGGCGAGGGCCCGTTCGTGACCTTGCCGTTGGGCGCAAGTGAAGAGCGTTTGATCGGGACGCTGGACCTGGATGCTGCGCTTGGCCAGGGCAAGGCGCAGTTTAGCCCCGGTGTGCTGGCCCAGGCCGATGGTGGCGTGTTGTATGTCGATGAAGTCAACCTGCTGCCGGATACCCTGGTCGACCTGCTGCTGGATGTGGCTGCCAGTGGTACCAACCGCATCGAACGCGATGGTATTTCACATCGGCACAGTGCCCGTTTCGTGCTGATCGGCACCATGAACCCCGAGGAAGGCGAGTTGCGCCCGCAATTGCTCGACCGCTTCGGCCTCAATGTGGCGCTCGATGGCCTGCCGGCTCCCGAGGCACGCCAGCAGATCATCCGTCGGCGGCTGGCCTTCGACAGCGACCCGCAAGCATTCTGCGAGCAGTGGGCCAGTGCCCAGGCGCAACTGCGCGAGCGCTGCCAGGCGGCGCGCCAGGGGCTGGCGGCGATTGCCCTGGACGATCAGGCCCTGGCCTGGATCACCGAGCGCTGTTTCGCCGCTGGTGTTGATGGCCTGCGTGCCGATCTGGTGTGGCTGCGCGCTGCCCGTGCACATTGTGCCTGGCGCGGTGGGCAGGCGATCGAGGAAGGGGATGTCGACGCCGTGGCCGAATTCGCCTTGCGCCATCGCCGGCGCACGCCGGCCGAGGTGCCAGCCTCTGCGCCGCCCGGTGCAGCGGATGGCCGCGACAGGCAGGGTGAGGGTGGCCAGGGTGATTGGGGCGCACTGCCGGCGCAACCGGTGAGCAGCGGCGCACGGCGAGAGGTGCCGAACTGGGCAAAAAAGCCCTGAGCATCCGCCAACCAGGTTTGAAGGGGGCGGATGCCATGCCCCGTGCCGGAAAACTGCCAGGTGCCAGCCGAGGCCGCAGCCGTGCAGCCTCCGCTGGCCGGGTGGCCTGGCTGCCGACCTTGCTCAAGGGCCGCCCGAGGTTGCGCCAGGACCTGTGCTGGCAGCAGCGCCAGGCGCAGGCCAATGAACTGTGGCTGGTGATCGTCGATGCATCGGCTTCCACCCGGCGCCACCAGGCGCTGGCGCAGTGCAAAGGCCTGCTCGCCGAGCTGTTCGACCAGGCCTATCGGCAACGCGCCCGCCTTGCGCTGCTCACGGCCAGCGGTGGCGCACCGCAGTGGCAGCGTCATGGCCTGAAGGCCTCGGCAAGCCTGCAGCCTTGGCTGCAGGCCCTCGGGGCTGGCGGCGGCACGCCTTTGATTGAAGCGCTCGACCAGGCCAGGCGCTGGTTGCAGGCCCGGCACAAAGCCCATCCCCACGAGTCGCAGCGCTGCCTGGTATTCACCGATGGGCGCCTGCAGCGCTGCAATGGCGTGCAGCCCATGCCTTGCGCAACGGTGCTGGTTGACATGGAATTGGCGCCAGTTCGCCTTGGCCGGGCGCACCAGTTGGCCACGCAATTACAAGCCGTCTATCAGCATCTTGAGCAATTCAAGGTAAAGCAGTGAATAAGGCGGGACGGGATGGGCGCGACACTATGTCGCAATAAGAAAGTTGCCTGGCAGGCCATCGCTAAGTTGCTCAAGTGCGTGCCGGGCACGCACTTGCAGAGGCGCAACGCGATTATTTCGGCATTGACCAAGGTTGCAGGTCGTAACCTTTCTGCGACAGTTCGGCGCGGACTTCCTCGATCAGGCTGGCCCACTGTGCAGGGTCCGAATAGATACGCGACGATACTTGTTTGCTGCCGATACGGGTGCTGGTCCGGTCGATCACCGCAAGGCTCAGTTCGCCTGTACCGTTGGGCGCATCCCAGGCAACGCACTGGAAGGGTTCGAATGCGTGGTCGGCAATCAGCAGTGCCTCGTTGACACGGAGCGGTGCATTCATGGTTCGGTCTCTCTATGGTCCCAAACAGCGAAATGAGGTCCGCGTAACTGCTACGTCGCTTCAAGTGTTATCGCGATCCGCAGCGCGGGGTTACTCGTACTGATGCTCCAAGTTAGGAGTGGAGTCACACAGCGCATGTAAATTTTTTGCCGGTTACAGATTTTTTGTTTCCCGGCGCCGCTGTGACGCCAATGCATATGAAAAATTCCCGAGCCGGTTTGGTTCGTCAGACTCCGGCAGACAAACGGTCGTGGGCAGCGTCAAGTTCGTTGCTACTGTTAATTCGGCGCCGCAACTTACTGTTTTAGCGAAAAAAACCAACAATTGGCGCCAAGGAACGGTCATGCACGAGACTGCCGCCCTGCGTCGCTTGCTCATCGTCGACCCCTGCGACGATTGTCACCGTCTGCTACCCGGCTTGGAGAGTGCCGGCTGGGAGGTTCACAGTTGTGGCCTGGATCAGGCCCTGGAGCACCGTTGTGATATTGGGGTGTTGCGCCTGCAGGCCTCTCACTTGCGGCATCCGGACGCGGTCAAGGACATGATCAAGCGCAGCAACACCGAGTGGATAGCCGTGCTCAACGCCGAGCAGTTGCGCATGCAGAACGTCGGTGACTTTGTCTGCGAATGGTTCTTCGATTTTCACACCTTGCCGTTCGATTACTCCCGCGTGCTGGTGACATTGGGGCGAGCATTCGGCATGGCCCGCCTGCGCGGCAAGGGCACGGTGAGGGTGGATGGGCTGGAGCATGAACTGCTCGGCGACAGCCGGCCGATCCTGGAGTTGCGCAAATTGCTCGGCAAGTTGGCGCCTACCGAATCGCCTGTGTTGATCCGCGGCGAGAGCGGCACCGGCAAGGAGCTGGTGGCGCGCACACTGCATCGGCAATCCCAGCGCAGCGAAATGCCGTTCATCGCCATCAACTGCGGGGCGATCCCTGAAAACCTGATCCAGTCCGAATTGTTCGGGCACGAGAAAGGGGCCTTTACCGGTGCCCATCAACGCAAGGTGGGGCGGATCGAGGCGGCCCATGGTGGCACCTTGTTCCTCGATGAAATCGGCGACCTGCCCCTGGAGCTGCAGGCCAACTTGCTGCGTTTTCTGCAGGAAAAACACATCGAGCGGGTAGGTGGAAGCCAGCCGATACCGGTCGACGTGCGGGTACTGGCGGCAACCCACGTTGACCTGGAAAAGGCCATCGAACAAGGGCGCTTTCGGGAAGACCTCTACTACCGGCTCAACGTGTTGCAAGTGGTGACAGCGCCGCTGCGTGACCGGCATGGCGACCTGTCGATGCTGGCCAATCATTTTTCCCACTTCTACAGCCTGGAAACAGGCCGCAGGCCCCGCTCATTCAGCGACCATGCGCTGGCAGCGATGGGGCGCCACAACTGGCCGGGCAATGTCCGTGAACTGGCCAACCGGGTCAGGCGCGGGCTGGTGCTCGCCGAAGGGCGCCAGATCGAGGCCCAGGACCTTGGCCTGCAGGGCCTGGAACAGGAGGAGCAGCCGCTGGGCACGCTGGAAGACTACAAGCACCGGGCCGAGCGCCAGGCGCTGTGCGATGTGCTGGACCGGCACAGCAATAACATGAGCATTGCCGCGAAGGTGCTTGGTGTATCACGGCCGACGTTCTACCGGCTGCTGCACAAGCACCAGATTCGTTGATCAGCTGGATTGGGCGATATGCCCGTCAGACAAGTCTTCCAGCGGCTCTTCCTCGCCAGGTAGCGCGGTGATCACGCTGAAATCACTGACCTCGACCTCGCCGCCGCCGTAGCCGAGCAGGTGGAAGGAAAACGCCTTGCGCATCGTCGGGTTATCGAACCCGAACTCGATTTCCAGCGGTTCGTCGGCCGTCACCCGGATCTCTTCGGGCAACCCCAGCGGCACATCCTGTTCCAACTCCTTGGCCTTGAGCTGAATATAGGCCGCGTGCTGGCGGTCCAGCGAACGCACCTTGACCCGCACCCGGGTGTGCGAGCCTTCGGGCATTTCCAGGTACTGCGCGCCGATCAGGTTGTCAGCCCAGTCGTCGCGTATGCGCGCGTGCAACTGAATGGCGGACGGGCCGCCGAACTGATAACGCAGGTTGAGCGGCGTCTGCAAAAGCGACTGGTCGAGCACGCCGGCCAGCGCGCCAATCTGCATACCCAGGGTGCTGTCGCCAGGGCCGAGGTAGCGGGCCTTGTCCGCGATGAAGCCTGGGCTGTCGTAGCGGCGGCAACGCTGCTGGAAATCGCACTCGGTGAAAACGCCCTTGCCGTCGTGGTAGCGCAGCATGCCGTTGGTGTAGGAAATCATCTCCCGGCCGCTGTCGTAATCGCGGAACAGCGAGCGCCCGCCAAGGGCGACCGGGATCGGCAGGGCAAAGTAGTCGAGCAGGGACGTGGCCAGGTCAACGTGGCCGTAGGTCCCGCGCTTGATGCGCGGCAATTGTGCTTGCTCGGGTGCCAGGGTCAGGTTGAAACCCCAGGACGAGGCCAGGCGTACGCCATCGATACCGTGGGACTCGTCCGAGGTGATCACCACCAGGGTGTCGTCGAGCACGCCCTGGCGTTCGAGGTTGTCGAGGAAGGCGCCGATCGCGTCATCGAGGTAGGCGACCGCCGCTTGCTTGGCGGTGTCGAAGCGCTGCAGGTAGTCATCGGGGGCGGAGTAGGGCTGGTGAGTCCCTACGGTCAGCAGGGTGAGCATCCATGGGCGGTCTTGCTGTCGCAGCTGGCCAACATAGTCCAGGGCGCCTTCAAAGAAGGCTCGATCATCCTTGCCCCAAGGGAATTCCAGGTAATTGTCGTTGCTGAACCACTCCAGGCCGTGCACCGAGTCGAAGCCGACATGCGGCATGATCCGGTCCTTGGCCATGAAGCGCAGGCCCGCGCCTTGCAGGTAGTGGGTGGTGAAGCCGGCCTGGCGCAGCTGTGCTGGCAGGCAGGCCTGGTTGCGCTGCTGCTGGGTGAGCAGTTCGACCCCCTTCGGTGTGCCGTTGGCCAGCTTGTCATAGTCGCCACACAGCATCGCGTACAAGCCGCGGATGGTCTGGTGCGTGTGCAACACGTAGTCCGGGGTGTTCATGCCTCGTTCCGCCCAGTGGCTGAGCTTGGGCATCAGGTCTTCATCGAAGCGGCTGTGCAGGGCCTGGCGGTTGGGGCGCACATAAGCGCCGGGGATGCCTTCGAGGGTGATCACCAGGAGGTTGCGGGCACGACCCGGGGCGGCCAGCAGCTTTTGCCCGCTCAGGTCATGCTGGGTCAGGCCGGCACTTGGCAACGGCGTGACAGCGGGCGCCCGACCGGCCCAGTGCTGGGCGTAGCGCTCCAGGTCGCCGACGGCCGCAGACAGCAGTTGATGAGCAAGCGTGTACTGGCGCCACTGGTCAGCGTCGCTGGGCGCCAGGTGCTGGCTGCCCCAGTGTGCAGCGAACAACAGCGCCGGGATGGCCCAGGCCTTGCGCGGGAGCTTCGCACCCGGCTGCCCGCGGCTGCGCCAGGCGCTCCCCAGCCAGACCAGCAGGCCGCCGGCGAGCAACAGGGGCAGCCAGGCATGGGCCAGACCGCCGCCGGTGGAGTTTTCCATGAATTGCGGGTCGAACAGATAGCTCAGGTCGGCACTGGTCGGCAGCCTGCCCACGGCGCTGACCAGCTCGGCCGAAGCCACCCACAGCGCGGCCCAGGTCAGCAGAACCGGCAGCGCCAGCCACCATGCGCGGCGCTGTAACAACAGCACCAGCAGACTCCCTAGCGCCAAATCCGACAGATAGCCATACGGGCTGGACCAGCCCAGCAGGGCGCGCACGACCAGGGGGATCACCAGCACCAGAGTTGCCAGGGCGAGCAGCCGGGTGCGTGGTGGGCCTTGCAGGTTTTTCACGAAACTTTCCTTTTTGCCATGAAATCGTCACACATTTGTGCGCGATGATAACAGGCCGATTCCCGGAAAGCCGTTGGCTACAAGGTTGGTAACCAATTGGGGCGCGATGCGCCCCGCATGTCAGAAGTAATACGGGAACTTCAGACTAAAGGAAAAATCCGGTGCATCGTCTGTCAGACCAATCGACAAGTTCGGCACGATCGTCAGGTTGTTGGAGGCAGCAAAGGTCAGGCCGACGTTGAAGTTGGCGGCGTTATAGTCGCTGTTGGTGATCGATTGCCAATCGCCGCCATCGGGCTTGATCTTGCTCTTGCGGGCGAACTGATCGGTGACCGAGAACGACATACTCATCTTCTCGTTGAGGGCAAAGGCAATACCCCCACCGATCTGCCAGGAATCGCCGAGTTTCACATCGCCCGGCACCTTGGTGTTTACCTGGGGACTGATGTCGCTGAACGAGTCCTGCATGTTGTAGGTGTACGACAGGCTGCCGAACAGCACGGCAGGGTCAAAGGTCTTCACCAGCGACACGCCCGGGGTAATGGCCCACACCCCGTTGCCGGTCGGCAGGTCCTCTGGCACCGCCAGGTTGTCGTTGCCCGCCACCTGTTGCAGCTTGATGCCGTACGGGTCTTTGCCGGTTGGCGCCTTCACGCGCAAGGTGGCAACGGCATCCGGCCAGGTATCCGACTCGTCGAGGAACTTGTAGGCGATACCGAAGTTGACGTCGCCGAGGGTCGGGTCACGGGTGACCGATGCGTCGGAGGTGGTGCCGGCGGCGCCGCCTGCCCCTCCGGAGGAATAGGTGGAGTCGCGGTAGACGATGGGCACGTTGATGTCGAACTGCCAACGCTGGTCGACGTTGTAGCGCGCGGTCAGGTCCAGGGTCCAGTTGTCCGCCTTGATGCGGTCGATGTTGATGTTGCCAAGGAAGATCGAGTCCAGTGCCAGAAACCCGTTGAGGACGAGGGCGCGGGTATCGTAGTGGGTGTAGGTGAGCCCGGTTTCGACGCTGAACTTGCCGCCACCGAAGAAGCCGCTGGCCTCGTCATACAGGTTGGACACGCTTTGCGCCGGTTCCGAATTGTCCTGCAGCGACTGCCCATACGAGGCGCCACTGCTGCCTGGCGTACCCGTGGCCACGGTCTGGCCGCCTTTCACGCCCTCTGCGGGGGACCTGGTCAGGCGCTTTGGTTGGGGCTGGGCGGGAGCTTCCTCGACCTGCTTGAGCCGCTGTTCCAGCACCATCAATGCGTTCTGTTGGGCCTCGTAGCGCTGTTTCAGCGCTATCAGTTCCTGTTTGAGTGCTTCGACCTGAGGGTCGGTTGCCGCCTGTAGCAGAGTGGCCGGGGCCATTGTGGTAAAGCAAACGAGAGCTCTGAACGTCGACAAACGGTGCATGGATTAGCCGTCCCTTCTGACTACTTACGATGAGACTTGAGCGTAGATCAGTATCCGAGATTGCGAATGCCTTTAAGCTGCTCAAGATTGGCGCCCACGGAACCGGCCATCGGTGCACTGTCGCGGAGCACGACATTGAGTGAAGTCAGGTTGCTGACCCGGTTGCTGGCACCGAGCAGGGTGGTGTTCTGCATCAGCCCACCTTGGCCCAGGCTTTGTACCGAGTTGCCCTGGTTGCCGTTGGCGACGATATTCATCTGTACGCCGGTTCCCGTGGACGACACGCTCAAGGTGCCAGCGCCATTGCTGCCGACCAGCGTGGCGCCTGCAGCCAGGGCCTGGCCTTGCGGTTGACTGGCCGGCGCTTGGTTGCCTTTGGTGACATTGATGTCGACATTGTTGTTGGCTGCGTTGAAGTCACCGGCAGCACGTACCACCTGGGTCACCCCTTGGGTCGTGTTGAGGCCGCTGCCACCGCTGACGGTACCGGTGCCGGTGCTGGTGTGCGCGCTGCCAGTGCCTTTTTCATCGATCATCGAGACGTAGAACTGTGGCTTGAGGGTCGACTGCTGCACCTGCATCGCCGAGGTTGCGCCAATCACTTCGCCATTGGCGTTCTGCCAGGTGCTGGTCATGACGATGCCAAAGCTCACGATCCGCCCTGGCATCACATAGCGGCCACGCAGGTTGGCCAACTCCTGGTCCTTCAATTCGATCGGTTTGAACGTTTCTGCATGGGTTGGCAGGCTGGCAGCCAGGCAAACCACTGCCAGCCAGAGGGAAGTCTTCATGGGGTCTCCCTGAGCGTCTTGCCCTGCGTCATTGAAAAGTCGTTAGAAGAAGTCGCTTTGAATGAAACCAAAGTCCATCAACTCTGCATCCGGCACCGGCGTGAAATTGCTGATGCGGTTCTTGGCGCTCAGCGGCAGCGGTGGGTCGAGCAGGATGTTGTTCTTGTCATAGCCCTTGCCGATCACGGCGAAGATGATGCCGTTCCAGCCTTTGACGAAGTCGTCGAGCTTGAAGCGCTTGTGCCCCAGCACCGGGTCACCGATATACACCCAGCCTCTGTCGACCTTCTGCATCACCACGAAGTGCTTGTAACCGCGGATATCCATCAGCACCACCACCGGGATGCGGATGCTGTTCAGGGTGTCGGGGGCTACCTTGTAGCCGCGTGCCCGCATGCCCAGGCTTTCCACGTAGTGCTTCATGTCGAGCATCGAGAAGCCTTGGGTTCGGACCAGGTCTTCATTGGCATGGGCCAACATACCCTCGATCACCTGGTTTTCATCCACGTCCAGCCAGTAGGCTTGGCGCAGGATGGTCGCCAGCGAGGCCGCGCCACAGCTGAAGTCGGTTTTCTGCTGGACCAGGTCGGCGAACTTGCGCTCGCGGATGCTCTGGACCGGCTTGTAGATCACCGCACCACCCGGCAGCACGGACAACGGCATCTGGGTGGCTTCGCCGACGCTGGCGATGCACAGCAGAAATGCCAAGGCGAAAATGCGCATGTTCGACGCCCCCTGCCTTCTTCTTGTTGGAAAGAGGCTCCCCGAAGGGAGCCTCCAGACCGCAGTGGTTACATCGAGGTGTTGGAGATGGCCAGCGAGTTGCTCTGCTGGTTGCCTACACCCGCTGCCACGTTCACGCCCAGGTTGCCGCTGCCACCGTTCACCGAACCACTCAGGGTGGCGGTGTTGGTCACAGGGTTGGCCCAGCCGGTCGGGGTCAGCACCTGGAACGACACGGTGTTGCTCAGGGCATACTCGCTAGACTCGCTGAAGCTCTTCGAGATGCTGTCCGACGATTGCGACGCTTTCTCGCCAGCTTTCTCGTAGGCCGAGGCACTGGCTTTTTCCCATGCCGATGCGTTGGCCTTCTCGTAGGAGGTATCGCGAGACTTGTCGTAGGACGAGTCATGGCTGCGGTCATACGAAGAGTCGTAGGCTCTGTCGAAAGAGGAGCTCAGCGACTTGTCGAACGACGAATTGCTGGACGATTGATGCGACTTGTCGACCGATGCATCCAGCGAGGCGCTGAGCGATGCGTCGAAGTCCGAACTACGCGAGCGCGTGAAGTTGCCGAAGGTTTGCGACGACGAAGCGCTGCCATTGGCGCTGGCATCGAGCGATGCGCTGACCGTGGTGTTGGAAGAAGAGCTGTGGTCGCGGCTGGAAGAGCCGTTTGCAGCCCAGTTGTTGGAGCCGCTGGCGGTCGAACTGTTGCTGCCGCTGGCGCTGCTGCTGTTGGAGCCGCTGGCGGTCATGCTGGTCGAACCGCTGGAGCTGCTGCTCTTCGAACCGCTGGCGCTGGCGCTCTGGCTACCCGACGCGCTGTAGCTGGAGCTGGAGCTCTTGTCGACGCTGGCATCGAAGGAGCCGCTACGCGAGGCCGAACCACTCGAAGACGTGGTGAACGACAGCGTATCAATGGTGTAGGTCCGGTCGGCACGGTTGTTCACGGTCAAGCCAGGGCCGTTCTGATCGGCCGAAGCAGTCGCGCTGGAGTTACCGATAGGCGCTGCGTTGTTGGCGATGGCCATGGTATTTTTCTGCTGGTTCAGGTCGCCACCAGCAATGTTGATACCAATGTTGCCGCTGCTGCCATCGGCCGAGCCACTCATGACGGCGGAGCTTCGGGTCGACCAGTTATTGACGGTGTTGTTGTTGCTGCGCTGCGTCACTTCAGCGTTCGCAGTAGCGGTGCCGAAGACAAAGCTGTTGTCGATGTCGGCATTGTCGGAGGAAGTATTGGCGATGGCTGCGGCATTGTCTTGCTGGTTGCCGTTACCTGCCGCCACGTTGACACCCACGTTGCCGCTGGCGCCAGCACCTGAACTGCTCATCTCGGCTTCGTTGATGGTGCCTTCGTTGTGGATGGTGTTGCCAGTGCTTCGCTGGGAATCAGTGGCTTCAGCAGAAGCACTGGTGAACACAGCCCTGTCCATTTGCCGGTGGTGGTTATTGTGATTGTCGTGTCCGCGACGATTGTTCTGATCCGCTTGTGCAGCAACAGCCATGACCGCAGCAATTGCGAAAACCAGAGGCTTGATTGCCATCGAGGGTTTCATGGTGTTTCTCCGTCTTTAGGTTAAGTGTTGTTCTTACCTGTACCTTCCGGGTCAGTTCGCGACCCTTACGCTCAGGGTGTTTGCCGTCTGGTTGCCCACCCCGGCGCTCTGATTCAGCTGGATGACGCCGCGGCTACCGGTGAATGCCTGGTCACCGGTGGTGATATGGCGATAGCCGGGTGAGGTATCAGCTGGATCGGAGCTGTTGATCAGCGCCACGTTCTGTTGCAGCAGGACGCTGTCATCGATGCTTTGCGGTTGTGTACTGATGCTGATGCGCAGGGCATTGGCCTGCTGGGTGGCAGCCCCCGCGCTCTGGTTGACGCCCAGGGCGCCGCTGCCATGGCTGAAGGCATTGCCCTGAATGCTGGCGCTGGCGCCCATGTTAGGGTCGACGATGGACGACTGGCGCTGGCGGATCTGGGTGCTCGCATTGGCCTCGTGGCCGGTGGCTATTGCCCGTGCGTTGGCTTGTTGCTGGCCATCGCCGGCGGCCTGGTTGACGCTGAAGTTGCCTTGGTACTGTGCGCCGGAATTGTCGATGTTGGCGTCGTTGAGCACCGGAACCGGCGAAGGCATGGGGGCTTGCGCCAGCGCCGAGGCACTGCTCAACAGGGCCAGGAGAAACAGCGTCTGCCTCATCTCATTTACCTCCCGTGAGGATCTGCAGTGGGGCAAGACCCCGCTGTACGCTTGAGTTGACCATGTTGGATATGCCGTTGCCCGAACCCGTCCCGCGGCCAGCAGCCTGGTTCGTCAACTGCGTCTGGTTGCCGATGTGGCCGCCAAGGTTGCCGGTCGGTTGGGTGATCAAGGAGGAAATGCCCGTGCCGCTGGTGATGCTGGCGAAGTCACCATCGCTCAGTTCGTTGGTCTGCTTGAGCACTTGCGCTGAGGGGTTGGCGTTGGCGGTGGTGGGGTAGGGGTCGGGCGCCAAAGGGGCGCGAATGGCCATGCGCGGCTGCACATCGCGGGTGATCACGATGATGCCGTTATCAGCCTGCACGCAGAGCGCCGAACCCAGTGCACAGCCGACCAGCAACAGGCGAAAAATGCCTTTATCCAGTTTCCCCATGACGGCGACTCCTTCTTCGAGCGCTGGTCTTGTTCAGCGGTGCGAAGGAGGAGAGCGAAAGCCGTGCCGGTTTTGGATTTCCGATAAGAATCAGTGTGTTGAGCGCATTGCCTGAACAAACTGTGAATTTGCTGTATCAACGCTGAGACAGATTTTCAGTGAAAGCGCGTTTGGCCCAGCATTTGCGTTACCCGAAGGGCCTTTTTCACGAATGTTTCACAGCCTTGACACTGCCCCCATAAATGGCTTTGAGCCCGCAGAAACAGGGGCTTGGCCTTAGCCGGGTGTGTCATGGGATTAACACTCGGTGGGGCAGAGCGGGGTTTTCCCCTGCAGCAGGCGCTGAACCGCCAGCAGGGCCGCGGCGCTGCGTTGCTGCCAGTCGCCTTCAATGATCTGCAGCGGTTGCCCGTGGCGCTCCAGCCAGCGACGGCTGTCGTCGAAAAACGCCTGGCGGTCGGCAAGGGCTGGCTGGCTGCGCTGGCCATCGTCGACCCAGCCTACGCCTTGCGGGCTGAGCAGCAGATGCAGGTCGTAGCGGCGGGCAAGCAACGCCTGCTCCAGCCAGGGCGGGCACGCGGCGAACAGGGCCTGGCTCCACAGCATGTTGCTGAGCAGGTGGGTATCGAGGATCAGCAGTTCAGGCGCCTGCTGGCGGGCCTGGTCTTCCCAGGCCAGCTGGCCGCGGGCGATGGTGGGGATATCGGCATAGCAGGTGTCGCGGCATTCCTGGTCGATGAAGTAGCGAACGTATTCGGCCACCACGATGCCGCCGAAATGCGCCTGGATTTCACCGCTGAGCCAGCTTTTGCCGCTGGATTCGGGGCCGCACAGCACCAAGACCTTCATGCGTGCCCCACGGCCGGGTCACGGCGCCATTCCAGCCAGCCGCGTACCGCGATCAGGGTCAGTACGGCAAAGAAACCTGCCGTGAAGTACAGCTGCTGGTGCAGGTACTGGCCGACATAGACCACGTCCACCACGATCCACAGCGGCCAGCACTGCAGGCGCTTCTGTGCCATCCACAGTTGCGCAACCAGGCTGAAGCCGGTCAGCGTGGCATCCAGCCAGGGCAGGGCGGCATCGGTCCAGCTGGCCATCGCCGCACCGAGGGCCACGCTCAGCAGCAGCCCTGCCAGCAACCCGCCGAACAACGCCCGGGTTGGCAGGCGCGAGACCTGGCGAGCGTCCTCGACCCGGTCCGGGCGCTTCCATTGCCACCAGCCATACAGCTGCAGCACGGCGTAGGCCAGCTGCAGCAGCATGCCCGAGTACAGCTTCACTTCGTAGAACAACCAGCCATAGATCAGCACCATGACCAGGCCGATCGGCCAGCACCAGGCATTCTGTTTGACAGTGAGCCACACGGCGGTGACGCCGAGCACGGCGGCGAGGAGTTCGAGGCCGGACATCGGCGATCCCAGGTTGGCAAAGGGCGCCGATTGTAGCGTGTGCAGCGCAGGAGGTGTAGCGCACAACCCGCAGCGGCCCGCCTGGCGGGCCGGTGATCACGCCCGGTTCAGACGCGGAATTGGCGCAATAGTTGTTCAAGCTCCTCGCTCAGCTGCCCAAGCGCCATGCCGGCGTCGCTGGACTGGCGCGCGGCATCGGCGGTCTGCTGGGACAAGCTGGCGGTGTCCAGCACATTGCGGTTGATCTCCTCGACCACCTGCGACTGCTGCAAGGTGGCACTGGCGATCGACGCATTGAGTGCCGTGAGGTTATGCAACGCCTGGCTGATGGCAACGAGGCTGGTGCCGGCCTCGCGGGCCTGGTGCACGGTCTGGCGCGAGGCCTCGCTGCTGGTATCGATGGCTTTGACCGCGGCATCGGATTGGCCTTGCAAGTGCTCGATCATGGTGTGGATTTCGGCCGTCGACTGCGCGGTACGTTGCGCCAGCAGGCGGACCTCGTCGGCAACCACGGCAAAGCCGCGGCCCTGTTCGCCAGCGCGAGCGGCTTCGATGGCAGCATTGAGGGCCAGCAGGTTGGTCTGTTCGGCGATAGCGCGGATCACTTCCAGCACCCCGCCGATCTTCGTGCTGTGCCCGGCCAGCTCCCGGATCACCTGCACGGCCTGTTCGATGGTCACCGAGAGCCGGTCGATCTGCTGCAGGCTGCCGTGAATGGCCTGCTGGCCGTGTTCCACCTGCTGCTGCGCGGCGCGCATCTCAGCGGCGGCCTGTTCGGCGGTCTTGGCCACGTCCTGCACGGCATAGGTGACTTCGTTGACCGCCGTCGCCACCTGGTCCATCTGCTGGGACTGCTGGGCGCTGTGCTGCTGAGCAGCGCCAGCGTTGTCGCCCACATGCCCGGCCGACTGCGCCAGGGCATGGGCGGCACCCTGAAGCTGGCCGATTACCCCCTGCAGTTTGCCGTTGAACTGGTTGAAGTGCTGGCCCAGGTGGGTGATCTCGTCGTGGCCGTGGGTGTCCAGGCGGCGGGTCAGGTCGCTTTCGCCGCTGGCGATGTTGCCCATCGCCTGCACCGCTTCCTGCAGCGGGCGGGCAATGCTGCGGGCAATCAGCATGACCACCAGGGCCATCAGCACGGCGATGGCCAGGCCGACCAGTGAGGCATCACGCAACTGACGGGCGAATTCGGCTTGCACATCGTCGACGTAGACGCCGGAACCGATGATCCAGCCCCAAGGCTCGAACAGCTGGATATAGGAGGTCTTGGCCACCGGCTCGCTGGCGCCCGGCTTGGGCCAGCGATAGTCGACCGGGCCGGCACCCTGGCTGCGGGCGAGGGCCACCATCTCGTTGAACACGGCGAAGCCGTCCGGGTCGCGAATGGCGGAGAGGTCCTGGCCATCGAGCTTGGGGTTGGCAGGATGCATGATCATCTTCGGCCCCAGGTCGTTGATCCAGAAATAGTCGTTCTGGTCGTAGCGCAGCGCCCGCACCACTTGCAGGGCCTGCTGCTGCGCCGCCTCGCGGCTGAGCGTACCGGCGGCTTCCAGGCCCTGGTAATAGGCCAGTACGCCAGCGGCGGTCTGCACCACGTGGCGGGTTTTTTCCGCCTTGGCCTGGTACAGATCGCCATGGATCTGGCGCAGCATCAGCAGGCCGAGCATCACCAGCATGCCCACCGCAACCACCAGAATCAGCCATAACCGACGGCTGATCGACATCGACCGCAATGCCTTCATCGAATCCTCTCCTGCATTGTTCTTCTTATTCAGGTGCATCCAAGCATGCTTTGCAGATGGCAGGCACTCGACTAATGGCTAAGTGCTAGTTATTGGCTACTCTGCCACAGGCCGAGCGCGCGTTTGCCTTGCCGCTTTGATAGGATCTCGGCCGGGCAAGATGAAACCTTTAGCCAAGGTGAACTTTTCCACTGGCGTAGGTCCCAGAAGGCGCTGTAAAAAGGCCGCGCCGCGTGCGGCAATCACAAGCAAATCAAGAATAAGGGGCCTGCAAGCAGCAGTGCTTCATCGGGGGAATGATGGATTTTTGGACTGCCTTCCAGGCAATCATCTTAGGCGTGGTCGAGGGGCTCACGGAGTTTCTGCCGATTTCCAGTACCGGTCACCAGATCATCGTCGCCGATCTGATCGGGTTTGGTGGCGAACGGGCCATGGCGTTCAACATCATTATTCAGTTGGCGGCGATCCTGGCGGTCGTGTGGGAGTTCCGCAGCAAGATTCTCGAAGTGGTGTTCGGCCTGGCCAACCAGCCGAAGGCCCGGCGCTTTACCGGTAACCTGCTGCTGGCGTTCATGCCGGCAGTGGTGTTGGGTGTACTGTTCGCCGACCTGATTCATGAATACCTGTTCAACCCGATCACCGTGGCGACGGCGCTGGTCATCGGTGGCGTGATCATGCTCTGGGCCGAGCGTCGCCAGCACACCGTAGCGGTCGACCATGTTGACGACATGCGCTGGACCCACGCCTTGAAGATTGGCTTCGTGCAGTGCCTGGCGATGATCCCGGGTACCTCGCGCTCGGGTTCCACCATCATCGGCGGCCTGTTGTTTGGCCTATCGCGCAAGGCAGCCACCGAATTCTCGTTCTTCCTGGCAATGCCGACCATGGTCGGCGCAGCGGTGTATTCGGGCTACAAGTACCGCCATCTGTTCGAACCCAGCGACCTGCCGGTTTTCGCCATCGGTTTCGTGACCTCGTTCATCTTCGCCATGATTGCTGTGCGGGCGCTGCTGAAGTTCATCGCCAACCACAGCTACGCGGCGTTTGCCTGGTACCGCATCGTCTTTGGCCTGCTGATCCTGGCGACCTGGCAGTTCGGCTGGGTCGACTGGGCGACGGCGCACAGCTGACATGGCGCGGGCACCGCACACGGCGCCACGCGGCGCTGGACACACGCAGAGCGTGCGCAATGCGCGCATCAAGGGGTTGCTGCTGGCCGTGCTGTGTCTGCTGCCAGGGCTTGGCGCGGCGAAGATGGGCTGGAACGGGCAGAACTGGGTACCCCTGGCGATGTACCCGCTGGTCAGCCTGATCAGCCTGCTGTTGTACTGGCAGGACAAGCGCCAGGCCCAGGGCGATGCCTGGCGCACACCAGAAAAGGTCCTGCATGCCAGCGAATTGCTGGGGGGCTGGCCCGGCGCACTGGTCGCTCAGCAACTGTTCCGACACAAGACGCGCAAATGGTCCTACCAGCTGGTGTGCTGGGGCATCGTGCTGCTGCACCAGGTGTTCTGGCTCGACTACCTGTTCCTCGGCAGCCGTTTCCTGCCTTTCAACTGATCAGCCCCGCAGGCCTGCCTGCAAACGTCTTGGCAGCCGCCGCACCACCAGTTGGTGCGAGCGCTGGAGCAAGTCGCACAGTTCTTCACGGCCCATCGGGTAGGGTGGCGCCATGCTGATCCATTTCGCCCGTGCCAGATAGGGTGCGGGCCGCACACCCGGCCGGTCGCAATAGCCCAGGAACAACTCATCGGCCACCTTGAACGACAACCCGGCGCCAGCCAGGTCGAGCACCGCGAACATCTTGTTGCCGGCTACGGAAAACACCCGGACGCCGCCCCATTTGTAGTCTTCCCGCGCACCCGGCAGGCTCAGGCAGAACGCCGCCACCTGGTCTTCGCTGATCTTGTGCCTAGACATAACGCTCCCCACATGCCTCGAACGACGCCGCCAGGTGGTCTATCCATGCCCGCACGGCCGGTAACAAGCCACGCCGATGAGGGTAGACCGCCTGCAGGTAGCCGCCAGGCAAAGACCAGTCCGGCAGCAGCTTCACCAACTCGCCACGTTCCAGCTCCTCTTCGCAGAACATGCTGGGCAGAGCGGTAAATCCCAGCCCGGCGCGCACGGCAGCGTTACGCACGACAAAATCGTCAATCGCCAGGCGTGGCTCCAGGGCGATTTCCTGTTGCCGGCCATTGGGCCCGAACAAGCGAAAGTGCACCAGCCGATCGGCTTCGGCGGCTCCCAGCACGGGCAATGTGGCCAGTTCGGCGGGCTCGCGCAGGTGCTCGGCAAAGCCCGGCGCTGCCACCAGTTGCATTTGCGCCTGGCGCAGCCGGCGAGTGACCAGGGCCGGGTCCTCGTCGCCCAGGTCGCGCACGCGCAGGGCCACGTCGATGCCTTCGGAAATCAGGTCGACCCGGCGGTTGAGCAAGACCATGTCCAGTTGCACCTGTGGATACTGCTCGAGAAAGCGGCTGATGATGTCCGGCAGAAAGGCATGGGCCAAGGCCACCGGGCACGACACACGCAGCCGCCCGCGCGGCTCGCTGCTCATGCTCGCCACCACCTCGTCGGCAGCCTCGGCCTCAAGCAGCATGGCCTGGCAGTGGTGCAAGTAGCGTTCACCCACGGCAGTGAGTTTGAGCTGGCGCGTGGTGCGCTGCAGCAAGCGGGTGCCGAGGCGTTCCTCCAGTTCGGCGATGCGCCGCGACAGGCGCGACTTGGGGATGCCCAGCTGGCGACCGGCGGCAGCAAAACCGCCGGCTTCGACTACCTGGGCAAAATAGAAGAGGTCATTGAGGTCTTGCATGGTACCGGCTCACTGTTCTACCTGTGGGACAAACTAACGCATTTTTAGCGACTTTTCAGCTATTCGTCGTCCCGGTAGGATTCTTTCCATCGTGATCGCCCACCGCTGCGGTCTTCACTCACAGGAGAGTCCCATGAAACTGTTGCATATCGATTCGAGCATCTTGGGCGACAATTCCGCCTCTCGCCAACTGAGCCGCGAAGTTGTCGAAGCCTGGAAAGCTGCAGACCCAAGCATCGAAGTGGTCTACCGTGACCTGGCCGCCGACGCCATCGCCCATTTCTCGTCCGCCACCCTGATGGCGGCCGGTACCCCGGAAGAAGCCCGTGACGCCGCGCAGGCCTTCGAGGCCAAGCTGAGCGCCGAAACCCTGGAAGAATTCCTTGCGGCCGACGCCGTGGTGATTGGCGCGCCGATGTACAACTTCAGTGTGCCGACCCAGCTCAAGGCCTGGATCGACCGTGTGGCCGTAGCGGGCAAGACCTTCCGTTACACCGAAGCCGGTCCGGAAGGCCTGTGCGGCAACAAGAAAGTGGTGCTGGTCTCCACCGCCGGTGGCCTGCACGCTGGCCAGCCGACCGGCGTCGGCCATGAAGATTTCCTGAAGGTGTTCCTCGGCTTCATCGGCATTACCGACCTCGAAGTCGTCCGCGCCCACGGCCTGGCCTATGGCCCGGAGCACCGTACCCAGGCCATCGACGCCGCCCAGGCGCAGATTGCCAACGAGCTGTTCGCCGCAGCCTGATCCTCTGGCGACAGACAAGCCGGCTGGCGCTCCATGCGCCAGTCGGCTTTTTTTCATCCAGTTTTCATGTGCCGTTGGCCGTGCCGGTTCTATGCTGACGCTATCCTGGTGCCTGCTGCGCGATAGCCGACCAATGAACACTCCCCGCTGTTTGCTGGCATTGCTGCTCGGTGGCCTGTTGAGCCAAGCCGAGGCCTCCCCTTGGGTTGCCGGTTTGCACCACATGACCCTGGATGACCCGGTCGATGCCCGGCCGATGCAGGCCTTGGCGTTCTATCCCTCCCAGGGTACGCCGCGTAACATCCGCATCGACGGTTACCCCATCGACGTCGCTGAAGAGGCCCCGGTCGCCCTTGGGCAGTTTCCGTTGCTGGTGCTGTCCCACGGCAACACTGGCAGCCCGCTGGCGCTGCATTACCTGGCCACGTCCCTGGCCCGGCAGGGCTTCGTCGTGGTGGCGGTCGTACACCCGGGCGACAACGCCCGCGACCACAGCCGCCTCGGCACGCTGAGCAATCTTTATGGTCGGCCCCTGCAGATCAGCGAGGCCATCACCTCGGCCCGTGAAGACGCGTTGCTCGGCCCTTACCTCAATGATGGCAAGGTCGGCGTGATCGGCTACTCGGCTGGCGGTGAAACCGCGTTGATCCTGTCTGGCGCCCAGCCCGACCTGGATCGCCTGCGCCGCTATTGCCTGGAGCGCCCCGGTGATGCCGATGCCTGCAAGACCCATGGCGTGCTGATTGCCGACCGCAGCGAGCTGGCGCCCAAGGCCGACCCCCGGGTAGGTGCGGTGATGCTGATGGCACCGCTGAGCCTGCTGTTTGGCCGCCATGCCCTGGCTGCTGTGAAGGTGCCTGCGCTGATCTACAGCGGCGACAGCGACCAGTTGGTGGCGGTGGACCGCAATGCCGAAGAACTGGCGCGCAAACTACCGATCACCCCTGATTACCGTTTGCTCGAGGGGGCCGGGCACTTCGTGTTCATGGCCCGCTGCGACGAGGAGCAGCATGCGCGCATGCCGGTGCTGTGCAAGGACGCCGAGGGTGTCGACCGGCGCCACATCCACCATTCACTGCAGCGCGACACGGCCGCGTTCTTCACCCAGGCCCTGGGCGCACCGGAGCCGGCCGAGCGTTCAGCCGCGGCGGCTGCGCCGCGCCAGTAGCAGTGTCAGGCCGACGCCGGCCAAGGCCAGCAGGGCTGCGACGCAGAAGATCCAGGCATACCCCAGGTGCACGGCCACCGCGCCCATCAACGGGCCGGCGATGGCCAGTGCCATGTCGAAGAACACAGCATAGGCCCCCAGCCCGGCGCCCCGGCTGCTGCTTGGCACGTGCTTGATGGCTTCGACGCCCAGTGCCGGATACACCAGCGACAGACCGAAGCCGGTCAGGCCGGCACCGACCATTGCCCAGGGCGGCGAGGGGGCCAGCCACAGCAGGCTCAGGCCGATCACTTCGGTGGCCATGCAGGCCATGGCCACGTTGTAGCCGCCGAAGCGGTTGACTGCATTGACGAACAACAGCCGAGAAATGATGAAGCACACGCCGAAGGCGCTCAGGCACCAGGCGGCGCCAACCCAGCCGCGTTCCAGGTAATAAAGGGTGACGAAGGTGGTCAGTGTGCCATAACCGATCGACGCCAGGGTCAGCCCCAGGCCGCAGGGCGCGACACGGCCAAAGGCCGACCAGAAGGGCAACCGTTCACCGCGCGTCACCACCACGTCGGGGCGTTTGCGCAGCACCAGCAACGCCAGCAGCGCCAGTACCAGCAGGGCAGGCCCAAGCAGGCTGAAACCCAGGCCAGCGACTGCCAGCACACCGACCGGCGCGCCGATGGCGATAGCCCCGTACGAGGCGATGCCATTCCACGAGATCACTCGCGCCGTGTGTTCCGGGCCGACGTGGCTGATACCCCAGCTCAAGGT
Organism: Pseudomonas urethralis; assembly: GCF_021602465.1. Taxonomy (NCBI): domain Bacteria; kingdom Pseudomonadati; phylum Pseudomonadota; class Gammaproteobacteria; order Pseudomonadales; family Pseudomonadaceae; genus Pseudomonas; species Pseudomonas urethralis. The sequence continues at coordinate 223,327 of NZ_BQIJ01000004.1, read as the reverse complement.
CGCGACGCCGATCAGCCCCTGGGCCAGCCCTAGCAGCACCCGGCCACCGAGTAGCAGGGCCAGGCTCAGTAGCGGCGCGTTCAACGACCAGGCCGAAAGCAGCGTCAGCACCCCGCAACCAGCGATGCCCAGCAAGCCATAGCCAATGGCCTTCTTACCCCCCAGGGTATCGGCCACGCGACCGGCGAAAGGGCGGCTGAGCAGGGTCGAGAGGTACTGCAGGCCGATGGTCACCCCGGCAACCACCGCGCCGAAGCCCAGCTGGTCGTGCACATAGCCGGGCAGCACCGCGATTGGCAGGCCGATGCAGAGGAAGGCAATGAAGGTATAGAAGACGATCGACAGGATCTGCAGGGTAATGCTGAAGGTACTGCTGGCGGGGGCGGGTTGTTGCGCGGTCATGGGCACGTTCGCGGGCGGGCGGTTGGGCGTGCCCTAATCATGGCCGCTGCGCGAAGTAAATGAAAGCATGCTAACGAAATATTCGTCGGGGAGTGTCATCCAGTGACATGGACAGCGGCCTCTTCGCGGGTAAACCCGCGAAGAGGCCGGCCCAGCCACCACAAGGTGATCTGGCCAGCTCAGCTACCTCAGACCACAACACCCTGGCTACGCAGGTAGTCGTCATAAGTCCCGCTGAAGTCCACTACACCATCAGGGCTCAGCTCGATGATACGCGTCGCCAGCGACGACACGAACTCGCGGTCATGGCTGACGAACAGCAGGGTGCCCGGGTAGTTTTCCAGCGCCAGGTTCAGCGCTTCGATCGATTCCATGTCCAGGTGGTTGGTCGGTTCGTCCATCACCAGCACGTTCGGCTTCTGCAGGATCAGCTTGCCGAACAGCATGCGGCCTTGTTCACCACCTGAAATCACTTTCACCGACTTGAGGATCTCGTCGTTGGAGAACAGCATGCGCCCCAGGGTGCCGCGGATCACCTGCTCGCCGCTGGTCCACTGGCCCATCCAGTCGAACAGGGTCATGTCCTCTTCGAAATCGTGGGCATGGTCTTGGGCGTAGTAGCCCACCTCGGCGCTGTCGGTCCACTTGACCGAACCTGCATCCGGGGTCATCTCGCCGACCAGGGTGCGCAGCAGGGTGGTCTTGCCGATACCGTTGGGGCCAATGATCGCCACGCGCTCGCCCGCTTCGACGGTGATGTCGAAGTTCTTGAACAGCACCTTGTCATCGAAGGCTTTGGCCATCTTCTCGACGACTACCGCCTGGCGGTGCAGTTTCTTGTTCTGTTCGAAACGAATGAACGGGCTGACACGGCTCGAAGGCTTGACCTCGGCCAGCTGGATCTTGTCGATCTGCTTGGCACGCGAAGTCGCCTGCTTGGCTTTGGAGGCGTTGGCCGAGAAGCGGCTGACGAAGGTCTGCAGTTCGGCGATCTGGGCTTTCTTCTTGGCGTTGTCCGCAAGCAACTGCTCGCGCGACTGGGTGGCGGCGGTCATGTACTCGTCGTAGTTGCCCGGGAACAGGCGCAGCTCACCGTAGTCCAGGTCGGCCATGTGCGTGCACACGCTGTTGAGGAAGTGCCGGTCGTGGGAAATGATGATCATGGTGCTGTTACGCGCCGTGAGAATGTTTTCCAGCCAGCGGATGGTGTTGATATCCAGGTGGTTGGTCGGTTCGTCCAGCAGCAGCACGTCCGGGTCCGAGAACAGTGCCTGGGCCAGCAGTACCCGCAGCTTCCAGCCCGGTGCCACTTCGCTCATCGGGCCAAAGTGCTGTTCCAGCGGAATACCCAGGCCGAGCAGCAGCTCACCGGCGCGGGATTCGGCGGTGTAGCCGTCCATTTCGGCGAATTCGGTTTCCAGCTCGGCGACGGCCATGCCGTCTTCCTCGGTCATTTCCGGCAGCGAGTAGATACGGTCGCGCTCGGCCTTGACCTTCCACAGCTGGCCGTGGCCCATGATCACGGTGTCGATCACGGTGAATTCTTCGTAGGCAAACTGGTCCTGGCGCAGTTTGCCCAGGCGGGTGTTCGGCTCGAGCATGACTTGGCCGCCGGACGGCTCCAGGTCGCCGCCGAGGATCTTCATGAAGGTCGACTTGCCGCAACCGTTGGCACCAATCAGGCCATAGCGGTTGCCGTTGTTGAATTTGACCGAAACGTTTTCGAACAGCGGCTTGGAGCCGAACTGCATGGTGATATTAGCGGTGGAGATCAAAGGGCTTACCTATCAGGGGTTTACGGTATCGCCTTTTGCCGCTGGGACCAATTTGGGACCAATCTGGAGCTTTTCCAGTTCCTGCCAATCGTTGGATGAGTTAATCCAACGTGCATAAGTGGAAAGAAGCATCTGGACGCTGTGTCCCAGCTGCTGGGCGATGAATGCAGGGTTAATGCCAGACATTAGGCATATTGTGGCATAGGTGTGCCGGCAGTTATACGGCGGTCGATGACGCAGCCCTAGGGCCTTGATGACCGGTCGCCATTGGTGGTGCAAATCTGACGTTTGCTTGACGTATTCACCGTTTTTCCCGGGCGGGAACACATAGGGCGAGTTGGTGAACTGGCCTTTCCCGCTCCTACGGCGTTCCGCATAGCCCTGCGCAAACTCGATGGCATGCATAGACCGCGAGTTCAGCAGCACAAACCGGTCGCGCCCGGTCTTCGTCCGTTCCTCGACCACGCCCAGGGCGACGGTGCGCCGAACGTGCGCGGTCTTCTTGACCAGGTCCACCGCATCCCAGCGCAGCGCCAGCGCCTCGGACAGGCGCAGGCCGGTGAAGAACACGAATTCAAAGAACGCGGCGTAAATCTGGCTTGGCCAGTGCGGGTGTTCGTACAGCTTCGCCACAATGGCGTTTGCTTCGTCCAGGGTGAAAGGGTCGACCTCTTTCCTGGTCCTGCCAGGCAGTTGCAGTGATTCGGCCGGGTTGCGCGGTATCAGCCCGTCCTGGACGGCTGACCGGAGAATGGTTGACAGCTTGACCATCGCGTTTCGCTTCACCGCCGGCGATGTCCAGTCGGTGGATGCGAGCATGCGACGCAGTAGGGTGGTTGTGATCAGGTCAATTCGCACCAGGGCAAGGTGGGGCACCAGGTACATATTCAGCACGCTTTTGTAGTTGAGCCGTGTTCCTGCCGCGATTTCCCGGCTGTCGAGCCAGAGCTGGGCGTATTCGCCGAAGGAAGGGATTCCGCCGACTGCCATATCGGAGCTGGGGAACAGCTCCGCGTATTTGTCCAGGTCCAGCAGGTTCAACTTGATCAGGCTCATTACCTGATCGCGAAGCTGGGATGCAGCTTTGATGCCCTTTTGTGTCGGGGGATAGGGAAGCGTTTCGCTACGTCTGCTACCTTCCCAGGAGAATCGGAGCCGTAACGACCCGTGGTGTACGTCGATTCCTGGGGGTAGGTCCATTGGCTTTCCAGCCATTCGTCATACCTTTTTTTGCTGTAGATGATTCGCCCGCCGTGTTTCATCCAGACGCCTTCGGGGATCTGCCCGCGCGCGCGGCGACCTTGCAATGCCCGGACGGTGACGCCCAGCACAGTGGCCATCAGGGCTTCGCTGATCTTGTCGATGTCGTGCGCTTCGGTTTCGGTCATGTTTCCTCGATACGCCTGGGCGGCGGATGTTGATCTAAGTTGGCGGACCGCCGGCGACGGCCCTACATAATCCATCCCTGGCGGCGGCCGCTGCTGGGCGACCAGGCCGAATCAACCGGCGACGCGCCGGCCTGTGGCTGTGGTGCTGGCGCCTGGGCGCCGATGGCGCACCGATAGGCTTTGTCTGCGCTGTAGAACACGCCGAAGCGCTGGCAGTCGCGGGCGATGCTGTGGTGGGCGTAGAACCACCCGCCAGCGGCGCCCAGGGCCGCTACAATCGCCCAGGCTCCCAGGTCGGCGCGGATGCCTTCCAAGGTGTTCCACTGGGCCAGGCTCATGGCGTCACCCGAGCGAGCGCCGCGCGCATCTGCCAGCCCTCATAGGCGGCCTGTGACTGACGCGATTTGCAAAGTAGAGCCGCCTTGACTGGAGTCACGTTGGCGATCACTGTTTTACTGAACCGGTTTCCTATGGGCATTGAACTTCCTTCAGAGTATTCTTCCCCCTTCGTACAGCTAGGAGGGTGTGATGGAAAAACTTGAATTGACGGTTGAGGCTGTAAAACTCAATCAGACGGGACTATTACAAGGAAGCCTTGCCTCGACCGGTGAGAAGCAGAGCCCTGTGTATCTTAATGTCGACACCGGCATCGATTACGCCGCGATTGTCACTGCTGCTTTAAGCTTTTTAGTGGCCATCATTGTTGCAAGGTTTACTGTTGGCGTGCAGCAGAACCAGATTCAGGCAAATATAAGTAACTTTAGGCATCAGTGGATGGTTGAATTGCGCGAGTGTGCGTCAGAACTGGTCCAACTCATGGCACTCATGATAAATGGTTCAGCCAAGACCGCGGGGTACAAGCCTGGTGCCCTTTATACTACGCACTACTCAAGAGCCATGCAGCTCCGCTCAAAGATTGACCTCTTATTGAGTCGTGACGACGATCAGAGTTATACAGCGCGGAAGTACTGTGGTGACCTCTTAGATAAAATCAATTTGCTCCCTCATGGATCAAATATTGATAACATAATTGCCGATATGGTGCATTTTCAAAATCTCATCCGGCATGAGCTCGAAGAGGCATGGAAAGACACAAAGAATGATCTTGGAATAAACAGAAAAGTGTTTGGATTCCGACTGTTTAAATGAATTCTCAGTTGGCTGGTGTTCCAACTAGATAGGTAAATGACGCGGCCCAGTGCGCCTGGAGGTATGTCCTAGGCTGCGGTCATTCGTTGGTCTCATTCATAAAGACCGCGATGCGGTCGGCGTTGACGGTCGTAACAGTGGCGCTACAGGTATTGCAGCCGAAGACAAACAGGCAGGTCACATCGTCCAGGCGCAGGCGTCCGTTTTGGACGCCCGAAGTTGTTGTCTGCTGGGTGAACCAGGACAGATCGGTACCGCCGCATTCCTGGCACTTGGCTTTCCCGTCTGGCGTCATGCTGTGCGCTCCTGGTCGGTCGATACCGAGTCATAGCCAGCCAGCATCGCGGTGATTTGCGCGTCGGTGAGGCGGTCGGTTCTGTAGGTCAGCGATTTGAAGCGGTCGCGATTCTCGCTGGTGCGGATGCGTTCCTTTATCAGGTCAGTGACTGGCTCAATCTTCGGGGTGTAGCTCTTTCCTACCATCACTCCGCCAGATTTCCGGTACCGTTGGCCGTAGTGGCTAACGATGATCTGCGTACCGGTGAGGCGGACCACCTGCGCCAACAAGTAGCGCGACCGGCCGGCGGTGGTGCCGTCGTAAATTGCCACCTGCTCGCCGGGCTGGAGGCTGGCCAGCCATTGCTGGCGGGCCTCATATTCCTGGTTCATGCGACCCCCAAAAGGCGGTGGCCTTCGGTATGGCGCGCGATGTCTATCTGGTCGTAAAGCGCATCGACTTTCTTCTGCCGGCGCTCCAGCGCTTCCCACTCTTTCGAGTTCCGCGCCGCGCGCTCGTTGAAGGCGGTTATCTGGTCCAGAATCTTGAGTTTCTTTTTCCGGTCTGGCTCCTGGTTGTACTGCGACCAGAGCCGATCCCGCTGGCCCAGGTCCATGGCATTCAGTTCCTTGAGCGCTTCGGCCCTGTCGGCTTCGAGCTTCCCGGAAAGCCGGAGCCAGCGGATGTACAGCACGTCACTGCGCTTTGGCCGGCCGAAACAAAACTGGCGGATCCAGTCCACCAGTTCGCCTTTGGACATATCGTCCAGGATGTCGGGGGCTTTCGGTTTCATTCCTGCTCCAGCTCCCGCGCTGGCGCCGATTCGTCGGCGTTATCAGGCTTCGGCATGCCGGCCTGAATTCGGTTGTAAATTTCCTCACGGTGGACCGCTACAGACTTCGGCGCGGTGACGCCGATGCGAACCTGGCAGCCATTCACCCCCAGCACGGTGACGGTGATGTCGTCGTTTATGCGGATGGTTTCGCCGATTCTTCTGGTCAAAATGAGCAACGTTCAATTCCTTATGTTTCGAGAGTAGGAGCGGCACTAGGAGGATTCCCGGTGCCGGGGAACAGCAGGTGGGGCAGGCTGGCGCCAGCCGGTCGTGGCCGGCGCCGGTGGTGATCAGCGCGGGTCGAAAGCGCCCAGGCGCAGGGTGGCTTTGCCGTCTACCGCATCCAGCAGAACGCCCTTGAACTCCTGGGCGATTTCTTCACGCTGGGCCGCTTCGCCGATCCAGCGCAGCACCAGGGCAGGCTCCCGGCCGCTGGTGATCACGGACAGGCGCAGCACGAATTCACGACTGGTCAGGCCCTCATAGGGCGAGGTGGTGAACACCAGGTTGGCGGGCAGCGTGTCTTTGCTGCTGGCTTCGATCTGGTCCATGGCGCTGCGGCTTGCGGCCACTTCGGAGACGGCGTGATCGCTTTCGGAAATCGACTTGATGGTGATGTTTCGAACAGCGGTCACTACCTTGGCCACGCTCATTGCCTGGCCGGCGGCGTCGAAGCCTTGAATGTTCTGGTTCCAGTCTTCGATCCAGTCGGACAGGTCGCGCTGACCCATGCGGCGGCCGGCAATCTCCTGCACCGCGTTGAAACCGACGGTCGCCTTGAGGCGCAGCGATGCCTTGTCATCGGCGTGGCCTGGGGAGTCCTGGTTGCCCAGGTTGAAGAACACCAGCGATGACATCGCGTCCTGATCGATAAAGCCCTGGGTTTCGTCGTTGCCGCGCTCCTGGACATAGGCGCCGAAGTCGGCCAGCGAGGTGGTGGTGAAGGTGCCACGGAAACGCGAGCGGCCGGCCTGGTAGCTTTCCAGGTTCACCACTTTGGTGGCCTCGGGCAGCAGGGCGGTAGGCGTGTGGGTCGGCAGGGCGTTGCCAGCAGCGCCCAGCGCCGCATCGATCACCAGTTGCAGCGCTTCTTTGGAAAGGGACATCGGGGTAACTCCTGTGGGTGGTGTTAGGTGCGTTGTGGAACTGGGGCCTGGTCACGGGTGAACAGCTGGTCAACCTTTTCAGGGAATAGGGTCAGCTTTCCGCCGGTACCGACGTGCATCGGGGTATCCAGGCTGGTGTTTTCGCTGCGGTCGCCGCGCTTCGTCGGCACCTTGTATGCCAGCTTGTGCTTGACCTTGACCTGGTGCGTTTCGCCGATCTGCGAAATGTCGAAGGTGATGGAGATTTTCCCGGCCTTGCCGTTGTTCACGACGCCGGCGGCGACTTCGGAAAGGGCATGGCCGATCTGGCTGGCGAAGGCGCCGGCGTTCAATTCTTCGAGGAATTCGGCGGCGTTGGTTGGGGTGGACATTGCATTGTCTCCGGCGCGGCCAGGCCGCTGGGTGGTAGTTGGATATGGTGCTGGCGCCGCTTGCGGGCGCGCTGTCGAAAGCGTTTCAAGCTGGAACCTTGGCCTGGCGCCAGACGCCGACCGACTCAAACAGGGCGGCCGCCTGGGCTTCGGGGATCATCACGAGAGTGGGAACGGCCAGCCAGCCCATCGCTACGCGGTGGTTTGGGTTACAGCCGTCCCGCAATTCGTTGTAGAAATGTTCGATCACGTCGTTGAGCGAGTCGGTGCGGTACATGCCCACGGGGTTAATTTCCTGGGATTTCATGTAGCGAGCGCCGAACTCATCAACGCAAAACGCGGCGATGTACACGGTCCAGCGGTGGGGCAGGTCGCAAAGCGCGTCCGCCACCAGGCGGTTTCGGATCTGCCGGCATTTGCGCCAGTCGACCATCACCTGGAGGCCGCTGGGATCGATGGCGACCACGGCGGCGTTATTGGTGATGATCAGCGACCGCGCGGCCCGGTCCATCCGGCGTTGGAAGTTGTGGGCCTTGCGCTTACTCATCGGCGCTCCTGGGCCATCCGGTGAACGTCGGCCTGGGTGATACCGAGGCGGGCAGCAATGCGCTTGATGCCAACGCCCTTGTCCATCAGCTGGACCACGCGGGCCGAAATGCTGGGCGGTGTGCGGCTGAGCGAAAATTCCCGGCGCGCCGGTGGTGGTTGATAGCTGTAACCCTCAACCGGGGTGATCACCCCGCCGCGCGCAAAGAACGCGGCTTTTGCTGCTTCCAAGCCTTCTGCATCGCGGATCATTTGGACACCTTCACGGCGAACACAATCAGGATCAGGGCGAACAAGGAAACCCAGCGCGTGGCGCGCTCGCCGATGGCTTTGGCTGTGAATGCGGAATCGGCGGCCGGCGCGCGGCGCGGAAAGATCCGGTCCAGCTTTTCGGCGTACTTCACCGCCTCAATGTGGGTTTTGTTCTGGCCTACCAGGCGGTTGTGATCAGCCGACACCACCGACCACCCGCCACCGGGGCTGGCCAGTACCTGGAACCGGGATTTGCTGCGGAATTCCTCGGTGGCCAGGATGACTTGCTGGCGCAGGGATTGGCGTTCCGCTTGGGCTTTGCGAATTTGTTCGAACACGGGCGAATCTCCATATCAGGCGGTGATGTCGGTAATGGGGCAAACCTCATTGGCCAGGCGCCAGCCGGCCGGCTGCTACCAGATGGGGGATGGAATACCCGCCTGGCGCCTGCCAATGAAGTCTGAAAAAGGGGGAGGGAAGGCCCCGCATTGCGCGGGGCCTGGATTGGCGCTAGAGGCGCGCCGGAACAGCTCGGATCAATATTTTGGGGTGAGCCACACGCTTTGGCCGTCGCAAACGTATTTGTAGGCCAGCTTTCCTTTCCGGGTCATGCGTGCCGGCGCCCCTTCGATGGCGCGGCACTTTGCCGGATCGACAGCAGCAACGCGCTTATGTGGAAGGGGGGTGCACCCTGCCAGGGCAGCGATCAGAAAAAGCAACGGTTTGTTTTTATACACCAGGTCAATTCCTTATCTTTGAACCAATCACCCAGTCATCGGATGATTGGGCGTGAGGATAAGCTATTGACTGGCCATCACTTGCTTTCTAGGGAGCCAACCGGATGGCGTCTTGATGAAACAGCCCATGAATGTGACGTACTTCACGGTTTGTTCGGCCTGGTAGCCGTAGTAAGAACAGCTTAACCGACTACCTCCGCTGCTGATCGCGGCGATGGCCAGAGCGCCACCGGCGACCACCAGCGCCAGCTTTCGGCCGGGCGTCAACCTTCGATCCCGAAGTCAGCCAGGCGCAGGCCCAGCAGGCGACCAACTTCGGCCAGCACCTTGAGTTCGCCTGCTTCGATTTCGCCGTCTGCTTCGGCAATGGTCAGCATGTTTACAAACACTTCCTCCGCGTCCAGCGGGTTGTCCTTGATGTCGCCGATTTCGCGCATGATGTTCATGCGGCCGACGCGGAAACCGGCATTCAATTGCTCGGTGAAGCGGCCCAGGGTTACGGTGATTTCAGCGCCGAAATGCTCCAGGTTCTTGTTCGAGCGAATCAGCTGGTCGATCTTTTCCAGCTCGCTCTTGGAAATCTCGCCATCAGCCGCGGCGACCAGGATGCACGCACCCACAATGGCTTCCATGAGCTGACGGTTTTCTACCTTTTTCAGCTCGACTTTCGCCTTGCCGAATTTCTTGCCCAGCAACTTGCCAAACATGGCGTTTCCTCTTTGGTGATTTCCCGGCAAGCCCTGTTCCCAAGGCTTGCGAGTGAAATCAGTGATCAAATCAACGAGTGCCACACAGCAACCGATCAGGCCGACGACCAGGGCAAGCAAAAAGAGCTTGGCGCCCAGGGTGAAACGAATTCGTGACGGCATGCGCTTACTTGCCCGAGCGGAAAGACGGCATTGGGGAGTTGTAAAGCTTCTCCAGCGTGTCGTCGTCGAGGCTGGCGACCCACGCCCCCATATCGTCCCAAGGGCGCGAAAATGCGGCGCTCAGCTTGTTCATTCGCGCGGCCACTTCGGCTTCCATTTCCGCCCGTGTCGCTGGCTTGGCTGGCTTTTCAGCCTGTTTTGCGACCAGTGCCTGGTGGCATTCCTCAAACTTGGCCAGCAGCTTTGCCCGAGCTTCGGCAGATGGGAGCGCGCCGAACAGCTCGACCATCGCGTCTTCGAGGTAGCCCCGGACTCGGTAGGGTTTGCCGTTAATTACCGCGCCGCCGGTGATGAAATTGCTTGTCTTGATGAACATCGGTTTTCCTTGGCTGGATGATTTCCCGGCAGCGACTCTTGGGAATCGCTGCGAGTGAAATCTGTGCGGACGCTTTAGCTTTCTCACCACCGGCCTGGCCGGTACGTCGCGTGGGGTTCGTCTGGTTTTGAAAGAGCGCGGGCCTTCGCCCCTGCCACCGGATGCTGCCTGGTGGCGGAGCGAAATATAAGGTGCATTATATGAATGCGTCAATAAGTCAGCTTATAAAAATATTCTGGCCAAAAAAAAGCCCGCGTATGGCGGGCGGGGTAGCGGGCGAGTGCGGCCTAGATGAAATCGGCCCAGTTTATGAGAACCTGGCAGTCGCTGATGAATTGCAGGGTGACGCCGGCCGTAGCGGACAGGTTTCGTATAAGCCGCTGCCAATCGTCCGGGTTTTCACTGGGCCGGCGAGCGACGACGGCGGCCCGTATCTTGCGAGAGTGAGGGCTTGCCACAATGCGGGCAACACGGTCGAGAAGGAGGTTATAGGTTCGTGCAGCGGGGGATCTATCTGGGCGCAACATCTTGTAAATCGTCCGATGAATCTATCTGTATGCAGACGGTAATAACGCCGAAGGTGCCCCCGCAATGCTGGCGCGGCATGAAATTTCCTGATGCGCCATCACCTGCGGCAATGCGCCGCAACAGGGCACAAAAAAACCCGCCGAAGCGGGTTTTCTGCACAAAATCAGTGCGTTACGGAAGGGTGCCCATGACGCGGACGGCCACTCCGATGATTCGGCAATCGTCACCGCAAGGGATCATCTTGTAATCAGGGTTCAACGGTTTCAGGTACCTGACGCCGCCATCTTCCACCAGTTTTTTAAACGTCGCCTCATTGCTGGAACTGAGCTTGGCAACTACCAGCTTTCCTGGGCGCGCTTCGGCTTCGGTATCAACCAGGATCAGCATGCCCTCGGGAATGCTGGTGCCGATTGGCGCTGTCATTGAGTCGCCGCGCACCTCAAGCCAGAAGGCGGCGCCTTTCGAGTTGTAGTCTGACAATTCGTATCTATCCGCGAATCCGTCAGTGAACGGTTCGCATGCTTCGACCCAATCACCCGCCTGGACCCAGCTGATTACAGGGTAGCGGTATGCCATATCCGGTTGGGGAGTGTCGGCCACGCTGGGGGCAGGGGCCTGCGCTGCACCGACTTCCATCGGGCCTTTGCCCTCTGCAAGCCATAGCCAATTCACGCCGCAAACGTGGGCGATCTTGGCTAAATGGGTGCTTTGCTGGTTTTTCCCTGTTTCGAGCTGGGAAATAACGGGCTGCTCGATTCCTACCATGGAAGCGAGAGCTTTCTGGGTCAGTTGGCATTTTTGGCGCGCCATCTTGATGCGCTGGGCGAGTGTGTTCATCAAATCCATCGTATAAGGGCGCTAATAGCATTGCAAATAAGACGCCGCATAAATAATCTATAAGCCGCCTTATTCTTCAAGTGGCTTGACATGACCCCCATTCAAACCTTGGTTCGCCATTTTGGCGGCCAATCCAAAACGGCCCAGGCCCTCGGGGTATCCCAGCCTGCGGTATCCCACTGGCTCGCCGGTACGCATCGGATGAGCGCAGCTAGCGCCTTCAAGGCTGAAGAACTGACCGGGGGGCTTGTCTCCGCCAAGGAGCTGTGTTCGCCGGTCCCTGACGAATCAGGCCCCGCTTAACGCTGGAACCATTCTCCAGAACCTGGCCCGACGCCACCACTGAAAAACCGCCTGAGATTTTCATATGTATGAATTCTTGAAGTCCCTACACACGGCCGTCCTGGACAGCAATGCCAAGGAAGTGGCTCCAAAAATGCGGCTGTCACATACCGGCCTGCTGGGTCGCGCCAATCCCGACAACGACGCCGCGCACCTTCGCGCCGAGCACGTTTTTGAAATCCTGGAGCACACAGGCGATATGCGTCCGCTGGCTGTCCTGGCCAACGCATTCGGCTTCGACCTGGTAGCGCGCGAACAGCCGCAACCACAAGCGCTTACCGCGTCCCTGATGACCGTCGCCAAAGAGGTTGCAGAACTGACGGTCGCTGTCCACGCCGCGCTTGAGGACAACTTTGTGAGCAGCACCGAGAAGAAACACATTGCCCAGGAAATTGAGCACGTGCGCGAGGGCCTGCGGGTCATGGCCGCGTCGGTTACGGCCGCTTGACCTGAGCGCTACCACTTTTCTCAAGGCGAAAAAAAACCGCCGGCTAGGGCGGTTTTCGTACAGCTGAACAACTAGAGATGTTCGAGGCCGATTATGGCGTATAGCCAGAACCAGATTCAACCCCCCGGAATTCCCGCAATGCCATATCACCTTTTCGAGGGGGCGCACCAATGAGCATTCGCCGCGTCAAGCGCCCTGATCGGTACACCGTAGTTTCCAACCGCGTGTTTGATTCAAATCTGAGCTTTCGCGCTGTGGGTCTGCTGGCATACCTACTGAGCAAGCCCGACAACTGGGAGGTATCCGTGGCCCAGTTGGTGAAGGTGAGCGCCACCACTGCGCGTCCAGATGGACGCGATAGCGTGTATTCGATCTTGGGCGAGCTGATCGCCGCCGGCTACGTCACCCGCCACCAGGCCAGGAAGGGTGGAAAGCTGAGCGGTTATGACTATGACGTGTTCGACGAACCCCAGGAGCCAGCACCGTGTACGGATCTGCCGGAAACAGAGCCACCGTGTACGGATTTGCCGGATACGGCGCCACCGTATACGGCGCCACCGTATACGGCAGAGCCGACACTAATAAATACTGAAAATCAACTAGTACCGAAGGTACAAAATACTGTCATTGCAGCGTCGTGCGACGCCGCCGCCCTGGAGGGTCAGCTGGTCGACGCCAGCCCGAAAGACATCCAGGCCCTTTGCCGCGAAACCTGGACCCGGTACGCCGCCGCCTACCACCAGCGCCACGGCGTAATGCCGCCGCGAAATCAGAAAGTGAACTCCCTGGTTAAAAACCTGGTCAAGCGGCTGGGCGCCGAGGCTGCGCCCGTCGCGGAATATTTCGTGGGGATCAATGACCGGTATTTGATCCGCAACTACCACGACTTGGGATCGCTGCTGGCCAAGTGCGAGGGCTACCACACGCAATGGGCGACGAATAGCCAGATGAACGCTACCACCGCCCAGCAGCTGGAGCGGACCCAGGCGAACATGAACGCAGGCCTGGAGGCGGCCCGCCAGATCCGCGAGCGGAACGGGGAACGCTTGAATGAGTTTTTCTAACCGCATGGACGCCGGCCAGATCGAGCGGCTGGCGCTGGCTATTGCCGCCACGGCTGAAACCCTGGGTCAAATCGTCACCAGCACCGCCGCCAACATGATGGCCGACGACCTGGCCGACTACGAACCGGGCGCCGTGCGCGCCGCGCTCAAGACTTGCCGACGCGATCTGAAAGGCCAGCTGACATTGGGGGCGATCCTAGATCGAGTTCACGCCACCGATGGCCGCCCAGGCAGGGATGAAGCCTGGGCCATCGCCCTGAGCGCCAGCGACGAATACGCAACCGTCGTGCTGACCCAGGAGATTCGCGGGGCAATGGCGGCGTCGGCGCCGGTGCTGGCCGCCGGCGATAAGATCGGCGCCAGAATGGCGTTCCTCTCGGCATACGACCGCCTTGTTTCCGCTGCGCGCGCCACCGCCACCCCTGCGCAGTGGGAGGTTTCACTGGGGCAAGACCCTACCGGCCGCGCCATCGCCATCGAGCAGGCGGTTCGGGCGGGGCTGTTGCCGCAAGAACGCGCGAACCTGTACCTGGATCAGCTCGCCATCAAGCCCGCCGCGATCACCCAGGACGGCCACGCCATTGCCGGCCTGATCAAGGGCGAGGTTCGACCGGCGAGCGCCGATGTTCGCCGCCGCCTGGATGGCATCCGCCATCAGATCAAGCAAAACCAGCAGGATGCCGAGCGCCGCCGCCGAAAGCAGGGGCAGCGCGACCGCGTGGATACCTACCTGGGCAAGCGCAGGCTGCGCGCCGCCCTTGCCGAATCGCCAATCTCCGAGGTGCACGAATGCCAATGAGCGAAACGCGGCTGATGAAGCTGCTGGAAGGGCAGTCATCAACCGCAAACAAGATTTTTCGGTTTGTCCCGATCCAGGAAGCATGGGACAGCCAAGAGATTCACCGCGCCGCGATGGTCGCCGGCGTTACCACCGTCACCAGTCACGCTATCCGGCGTGGCCTGGGCGAGCTGTCCGATGCCGGCGCCATCCGTGAACCACGGCCTGGCTATTTCCAGCGCGACGCAGTGACCCCGAAACAGAACCAGGAGCGCGACAAGATGGCCAAGCCAGCAGCAAAACCCAAGACCACCCAGGAGCAGCCCGCCGGTACGCTCGACGTTCTGGCCAGCCTTTCCGCCGATGTCATCAGCCTGGGCGAAGAAATGGGCAAACGCCTGAAAGTCCTGGCCGCCCGGATTGACGACGCCGCGCTGGCGGTCGAGGCCGAGCGCGAGGCCAACGCCGAAGCATCGTCGGAGCTTCGCCAGCTCCAGGCCATGCTGAAAAAACTGGCAGGTGTTTGATGGGCCGCCAGGGTTTCCCGATCAACGTACCGGTACCAGCTGACTACCGATACGCGGTCTATTGCGGGTCCACGCTGGTGGGCCTGCGCCATGACCCGGAGGACGCCGTGGCGTTGTTCAAGGACAAGCGCCCGGCCGAGATTTTCGGCGGCCAGATGTGGCCAGGTACTTTCGCGGTGATCGACCTGGAGAGCTACCGCAACGACGACCAGGAGCAGGTCGACCGATGAAAGACTGGTCTGCACTTGCCTGGATCATGGCGTCCACGCTGGGCGCGCTGGTGTTCGAAATCGCCGTTCTTGAGCTGGGGCGCGCATATCGCCGCTTGCGCAAGCGCTGGGGGCAGCGGTGAAGGCCGCCGCCCTGAAAGGGTTTGGAGCAAGGAAGCCGAGAGCAAAACGAATCGACCGGGAAGGCCAGGAACAATCCGCGCTGGTCCAGGAATTCGATCTGCGGTACCCGCGCTATTCGCGGTTGCTGTACCACGTCCCGAACGGTGGCCACCGCCACAAGGCTACCGCCGGCAAGCTGAAATCCCAGGGCGTCCGCGCTGGGATCCCCGACCTGGTGCTGGCTGTGGCACGCGGCGGGTATTTCGGGCTGTACATCGAGTTCAAGGCCCGGCCGCCGTATGACGCCGATGTGAGCCCGTCCCAATACGCCTGCATTCAGGCCCTGAACGATGAGGGATATCTGGCCGTGGTTTGCCGCGGCTCATTCGATGCGATGGAAGCGATCCGGGCCTACCTGATTCAACCCCCTACGCTAAGGGCCGTTCCATGAGTTTCACCGTTTCAGTGAAGTTTTCCGATGCCGAGGTGCGCCGCCAGGCTGCCCGGGCGGAGGTGCGCGACCTGCGCGACCCGCGACACCCCGGTCTGTACCTGCGCCTATGGCAGAACCGCGAGCGCGGCACCTGGTACCTGGTTCGCGGGAAAGTTTGGTTGCAGATCGCGCGCTGGCCTGACGTGGGCGTTTCTGCGCTCCTGGGCGAGCTGCCAGCGATTCAGCTTCGCCTGGCGCGTGATCCTGCCGCCAGCGCGCGCGCCGGGGAGCTGGCCACCGCCGGCGCGGTCCTGGACTGGTACGGCGACCGGGCCGCCCGTGACCGCACCTTGTCGACCAAACGCAAAATGGCCGTTCGGACTGTGATCGGCTGCCACCTACGCCCGCGCCTGGGTGATACCCCTGTGCTGATGCTGTCCCGTGCTGTCCTGGACCGGGATTTGGTGTGGCCGCTCCAGGAGCAGCTTTCGGTTTCCTACGTTCGGCAAATCCTGGTGCTGCTGCTGACCGCATTTCGCAAGGCGCACAAGGTTGGCCAGATCAGCACCAATCCGCTGGAGGGGCTGCGGTTTGTCGATTTCATCCAGGCCAAGATCCCGCCGAAACCTGCCCGGCTGCGCGGCGTGCAACTTCGCGACCTGCTGGCCCAGCTGGCTGCCGTGTTCGACCAGGAGCCAGCCGACGCGATGCTGGCGCTGATGATGCTGTGCCACGGCACGCGAGTGGGGGAAACCCGGCAAGCCCGCTGGCCTGAAATCTCATTGGCAGATGGCGAGTGGTTCATTCCAGCCGAGCGCACCAAAACCCGAACTGAACACCGCGTGCCACTGACGGCCCAGGCATGTGCCCTTCTGGCTCGCTACAGGGCCACCCAGAACGCGAAAGGCTATGACGGGGTGTATCTGTTCCCGTCGAAGCGGAAAAGCGCTCTGAGCGAAAGCCAGGCCAGCCAGGCGTTCGTTCGCCTCGGGCAGGGGGAGTGGACAAGCCACGACCTGCGCAAAGTGGCGCGCACCGGGTGGACCGACCTTGGCATTGACGCCCATATCGGTGAGCTGCTGCTGAACCACACGCTGGGCAAGATCGCCGGCGCCTACATCAACACCCGGGCGCGCAACCAGCGAATGGAAGCGCTGGAGAAGTGGCATGCATGGTTAGACGGCCTCGGATTCGAGCAGATTCACGGGTCGACCGATGCCCAATCGGACAGCCCTACAGAAACGCTACAACCCAGTAATAGCGCGGCCTGCGCCGTAGGTTCTGACTTTGCACCGGGCGAGAATTCAAAATGACGAATGAAAGCATTTTCACAGCAACCGTGACCGAATGGCAGGCCTACGCGATGTTGCTGGGCGGCGTGGCAGCGGGTTCCGCCAGCACCGCTTGGGGCACGGCCATCGCTACGGCCATCGTGCTGGTGGTTGGGTACGGCATCGAGCGGATCGCCACCGCCCGCCGTAAGGTTTTGAAATGAGAGGTCGAGGCAAATCCCGAATGCCGGTCCTAGTGGTCGGCGCCGGAATCGTTGGCATGTCCGTGGGCCGGGTCATCGTTGACGAGCTGTGGATGCCACCGCTCCAGGAGGTCGCCCCGTTACCGCACCCGCCGCGCCCGTGGCTGCGAGCGAAAAAGGGGAGGCCGCGCGAATGACGAAATCCCACGGCCCGGACCTGCGCCGCGCGGTGATCGACTTGGCCAGGTGCGAATCCTGCCGTGGCCGTGGCCTGGTTCGCGGCGTGTTCCATGAAATGGACTGTTTCGCCTGCAACGCCTCGGGCTGGGTCCGGGCCGACTCCCTGGAGCCGCTGCCGCTCCAGGAGCTGGTCACGCAGCTGAATTTCAAACTGCTGGCAACCGAGCGCCTGCTGGCCGAAGCGCGACAACCGCGCCACGCCGTGGGAGCGGCTGCCGACTACTACCGAAACAACCGTCGCGGCGCCGGCGGTACCAATTACACCGGGGATTGATCATGAAGAAAAGAACGTATGCCGACAAGGCGCTGGGTGACACGGAGTACATGCTGGAGCAATGGGGCTGGTGGCGGATGGATGGGATGGGCCTGCCCAGTTACGTCTCCCAGCTCGATGCCATGATTCGTCACAATACACCGAGCGCCAGCCCGACCAAGCAATACGTTATCACCGACGACCTGGCACTGGCCATTGACGGCGCGGTCGCCAGGCTGTGCGCTCGCAATCAGCAGATGGGCGATTTCCTCTGGCTGTACTTCGGCGCGAAATGGACAAGCATGCGGGTTGGTGAATTGCATATGTTGTCGGAACGCAAGGCCCGCGAAATCATCAAGGCCGGCGTGGCTTGGGTTGACTGTGCCCTGGAGCAATTCAGGGAAGCAGCCTAGAAAGAGGGCCCTGACTGACCGCTTTCGACCCAAGCGGTCATCGGAAATTTTTTATCTAGCGGGTACGCAGCTAGAAAATAAGCCTCGATGCTGCATTCACGCCTGGCAGCGTCGTAAAGGAGATGTCCTTCGCCGTGAGCAGGAAATCACTCATATACGACATTTCGAGCATGTCGCTGCGTACCGCTGCGTACAGAGTGGCCTGCAGCCCTTGCTCACCCAGGCGTTTGGCAATTACATAGCCTCGGGAGGTGTACTCGTGCACGGCCCAGTTCGGCAGGCAGCACACCCCACGGCCGCTGGCAACCAACTGCATCATCATCACCGTCATCTCCGCCGTTCGCACTCGGGCCGGCTCGATATCGGCCGGGTCGAGGAAGCGAGAGAAGATGTCCAGGCGGTTGCGCTCGATGGGGTAGGTGATCAGGGTCTGGCTGGCGAGGTCGGCCGGTTCCAGATACGGCTTTTCGCGCAGGGCGTGATGCTTGTCGATGGCCAGCAGCGCCTCGTAGCCGAACAACGGCACATAGGTGATGCTAGGCAGGTCCACCGGGTCGGACGTCACCACTAGATCGAGGTCGCCGCGCTCTAGGGCCGGCAGCGGGGCGAAAGACAACCCCGACGCCAGGTCCAGTTCCACTTCGGGCCAGGCGCTGCGAAACTCGTCCAGCGAGGGCATCAGCCACTGGTAGCAGCTATGGCACTCGATCGCGATGTTCAGCCGGTCGGGGGCGCCGCCGGCCAGCCTGCTCAGGTTGCGCTCCGTGGTGCGGATCAGCGGCAGCACCTGGTCGGCCAGTTGCAGCAGCTTGAGGCCGGCGGTGGTGAAACGCACCGGCTTGGATTTGCGCACGAACACCGGCATGCCAAGACGGTTTTCCAGCTCCCGGAACTGGTGCGACAGCGCCGATTGAGTCAGGTGCAGGAACTCGGCGGCTTCAGGCAGGCTGTCCGTTTCGCGCAAGGCATGGAGGGTGCGCAGGTGTCTCAAGTCGATCATGGGCAGAAGGCAGGCACTCAAGCCGCGCCAAGCGCGGCAAGGTTGCAATATTGTCCTTTGAAATACAGCAAGGGTTGCGCCGCTGCAGCACTCTGGCGCCTCAACGCTTTCACTTCACCGATCACGATCAGGTGATCGCCTGCCGCGTGCTCGGCGTGGATTTCGCAATCCAGCCAGTGCAGGCTGCCGGCAATCACCGGGTTGCCCAGAGGCGACAGCTGCCAGTCGACGCCACGCCACTTGTCCGTGCCCTTCCGGGCGAACTGGTTGGAGATCCCGACCTGTTCACCCGAAAGGATATTGACCGCGAACCGGCCCGCCTGGCGAATGCCTGGGTAGCTGGCCGAGTTGGACATCACGCTGAACGACACCAGCGGCGGGCTCATCGACACGCTGTAGAACGACTGGCAGGTGAAGCCGATCGGCTCGCCTTCGATGAGCGACGTGATCACCGTGATACCGGACGCGTAGTGCCCGAGCGCTTCGCGAAAGTGAAAGGGCTCGATGGCCGTACTGGAAAGTGACATGGTGGGTCCTGATGGTGGGCAGCCTTCAACGAGCCAAGAGTTCTCGACGAACGATTTCTGCACCGGCACTCAAGGCATTCAGCTTGCCCCTGGCCACTTGGCGAGGCAGGGGGGCCATGCCGCAGTTGGTGCACGGGTAGAGTTTGTCGGCATTCACGAATTGCAGCGCTTTGCGCAGGGTGTTGGCCACTTCCTCGGGCGTTTCAATGACATGGTTCGCCACGTCGATGGCACCGACCATAACTTTCTTGCCGCGGATGAGCTCGATCAGTTCCATCGGCACATGGGAGTTGTGGCATTCCAGCGAGACGATATCGATGCTGGATTTCTGCAGCTTGGGGAAGGCCTCTTCATATTGGCGCCACTCGGAGCCCAGGGTCTTCTTCCAGTCGGTGTTAGCCTTGATGCCATAGCCGTAGCAGATGTGAACGGCGGTTTCACACTTGAGGCCTTCGATGGCCCGTTCCAGGGTGGCAACACCCCAGTCATTCACTTCGTCGAAGAACACATTGAAGGCGGGTTCATCGAACTGGATGATGTCGACGCCGGCCGCTTCCAGCTCCCGGGCTTCCTGGTTGAGGATCTTGGCGAATTCCCAGGCCAGTTTTTCACGGCTTTTGTAGTGGCTGTCGTAAAGCGTGTCGATCATGGTCATCGGGCCAGGCAAGGCCCATTTAATCGGCTGCCGAGTCTGCTGGCGCAGGAATTTGGCGTCTTCGATGAACACCGGCTTCTGGCGGGCGACAGCACCCACGACAGTCGGCACGCTCGCGTCATAGCGATCACGGATGCGGACGGTTTCACGCTTCTCGAAATCGACGCCGCTGAGGTGTTCGATAAAGGTGGTGACGAAGTGCTGGCGGGTTTGCTCGCCGTCACTGACGATATCAATGCCTGCATGTTCCTGTTCTTGCAACGACAAGCGCAGAGCATCCTGTTTGCCTTCGATCAGTGATTCGTCTTGCAACTTCCAGGGTGACCAGAGTGTTTCAGGTTGTGCTAGCCAGGATGGTTTAGGGAGGCTGCCGGCGGTGGAAGTAGGAAGCAATTTCTTCATGTGGGATGACCTTGTATTCCGGGTAAGTCAGGCAGCGTACTGGGAGGCCCATTGCTCAAGAACAGCGTGGTAAGGTTTGATGAAGTGCTCTTCGGCAAACTTTCCCTGTTCGATAGCCAGCCGACTACGTTCTTCGCGATCATAAACAATGCGCGTCAACGAATAATCCTGGTGCTGCAGGCTTGGCTGGTAGGATTTACCGGCCGCAGAATTTGCGTTGTAGATCTCGGGGCGATATATTTTCTGGAACGTGTCCATGGTGCTGATGGTGCTGATCAGTTCGAGATTGGTGTAGTCACCGAGTAAGTCACCGGAGAAATAGAACGCCAACGGTGCGACACTGTTTGGCGGCATGAAGTAACGAACTTTCATGCCCATTTTTTCGAAATACTCATCTGTCAGAGAATATTCGTCCTGCTGGTATTCTGCGCCCAGTACTGGGTGCTGGTTTTCGGTTCGATGGTAGGTTTTGCTGCTCGAAACGCTCAGGCAGATGACCGGCGATTTCTCGAAATGTGTACTATAAGCTGGTGAATTAACAAAGCTTTTGAACAGTTTGCCATGCAGCTCGCCGAAGTGTTCAGGCGTGCTGAAGGCCGCCTGCTCTTTATTGTGCCCCGGCAGCAATACGCTGAAGTCATAATCCCGCACGTAGGAAGAAAAATTATTCCCGACCATGCCCGCGGTTCGCTCGCCGGTTTTCTGGTCGACGATGGTTGTCTTCAATATTTCGATCAGCGGGAGGGCGCTACCGCTGCGGTCAGCATCGATATTCATCTCGACTGAAATTATTTCGAGTTCGACGCTGTAACGGTCCCCTGTAGGGTTGTCCCAATGCGCCAGTGCGTTAAAGCGGTTGTCAATCATCCGCAACGTGTTGCGCAAGTTTTCCTGACGGCTCGCGCCCCTTGCCAGATTGGCAAAGTTGGTGGTGATGCGCGTGTTTTCAGAAGGGTGGTAATTTTCGTCGAAGCGGATGCTCTTGATGGAGAATTCGAAATCTTTATTCGTCATGATCGGGTGCCCCACTCGAATATTCATAGACTCTAAAATTGAGACGTATTTTATGTAGGGGGCTGATCGAGTGGAACTGAATTGATTTCACAGAACCTTTAGCTATGTTCATGACGTAGCAGCAATAAGGTGATGGATGAGCCCTTGGGCTCATCGACCCGCTTCCAGTTTTTCCAGCTGTGTAATGAGGCGTGCGTTCGCGCGTGCCGGGAGGTCGGCGGGTAGCAGCGGCTTGTCGGCATTTGGTTCACCCACCTGGATCAACGTCACCACGCCCATCGCCAGGTGCGGGATGCACTGGATGCCGTAGAGGCCCGGCACCGTGAAAGCCTGCTCGAAAGGCTGGCTTATCTTGCCTTTGAAAGGCTCGGCCTTGGCCGGAAGCAGCGCCGGTACACTGGCTGCGTTGTGGCTGCTTTGCGTAGGCACGAAACTCACGGTGTTCCGTTTGGCTCACATGGAGGTGCGTGACGGATTCCCTATTAATTCCGAGGCGGAAACCGGCGAGCGGCATCGTCGACGATCAGGCTGGCAATGGAAAGGCTGGGATGCTTGGATGCATCGCAAGAGTGGAGGCAGATAGGACGGACTACTTTCCTAGCATTAATGACAGCTTTGGGTCGTTAGCTGCCGGTCGTGTATGGCTATTCTCGGTCCTCGGCGATTACTACCGCTAGCCCACCAGGATGTAAAAGGTCTTTCCGGGCGGATAAAAGCCTGGTTTCATGGCAGCGTGTCACAGCAGCAATCGTGGACACCCAGTATTCAAGGCCCCGGATCAGTCCGGGGCCTTTTTCGTTCTGACGTGGAAACCGGAGCCAGGCCGGCCCATTGTGGGAGTCCTGGACGCGGTATAGCTGGTGAGTCACGAGCGAGAGTAGAACCCCAGCATTCGTTGACCTGTTTAGCGTTTTTCAGGGGCTGCGATGGGCGGTGTGGGAAGACACACAGAATGCAGGTGACACGCCCGGGCAGCCGGGCTAAGTCGGTAGAGGCGTCGTCTAATCCCGTGAGGACAATGGGCGGCAACGCGATGAGAGCCACGGGGTACGCGACCCAGCGAGCCATGGCCACCAAGCCGGATATGCGCCGGCCCCCTGCACCTATTCCAAGCCCTGGCAAATCAGGGCACAAATAAGCCCGCATAACGGGCTCATTTTGGCTAGCCATCTTCGAAAATCTGGAAACGGACATCGGAAATGTCCAGATCAGCGATTGCGGTTCGTCGTTCAGACGTAGTGCTAAGTGGCGCGGCGCGCATGGCCTTCAAAGTATTTTGTCTGCGATGAAGGGCCAGTAACGCGTCCAACGCGTCATCATCGGCGAAGGATTGGTGCGCTTTGCAAATCCAAAAACGTTGCTTGCCTCTTAGCATGTAGTCGATGCGGCATTTCATTGTCCCAGCCCTTCGCATCAAGCCGGGTCTGATTTGCGCCAGTTGACGAGCGAGATCCCGTATCTTTCCGCTTGGTCCTTGCCAACTGGGCGAATGCCCCGACCACCAAATTTGGGAATCACGGCCACCCCTGCATCGCAAGCCGCCCAATTCCAGGCTGCGGCATCGTTCATGCTCTCGAGGCGTAAAACGAAGCTACGAGGTTTCCCGTGGAGATGATATTCCACGGTGAAAAGCGTTGCTCCTGGCATCCATTGCTCCTTTGAATCTCCGGCTGTTTCATATTCTTTTAACGCTAACACTTAGCGACTACAAGCCGCTGCGCTCAAAATCGGACGTGGTTATGAGTTTGGGTCAATTGGTGTGGCGAAGTGCTACGACACATAACGCCTGTTGATACTGGCTATCTATACATTTCAACGCCCTGGCAATTGCCGGGGCTTTTTTGTTTTTGCGCACCGGATGGCCCGGACAGCAATCGAAACGAGAGCTTTATGGATAAAGACCCTGGAATGTGGGCCGCTGTGCTGTCCTGGGCAGTGACCCATCAAACTCAACTGTACGCGGCCGGAATGTCCATGCTGATGGCAATTTTTCGCGTTGTGCGCGGTGGTGGAACCCGCCGGCAGATGCTGCTGGAAGGCGCCATGTGCGGCCTGATCACCCTGGCCCTGGTGCCGTTGCTCCAGTGGCTGGGCCTACCCCAGTCCATGGCGACGTTTGCCGGCGGCGCCGTTGGCTTTATGGGCGTGGACAAGATTCGCGCATATTCCGACACCATATTGAGCCGCAAGGCGCAGGGCTGACCATCACCTGGAGAACACCATGGACAATCAGCACAAGAAAATCACCGGTTATCGCGATTTGAGCCAGGCCGAAATCGACGCCATGAACGCAATTAAGGCCCTGGAAGCCCAGGCCGGCGAGTTGTTCAAGCGGGTGAGCCTGATCGACGGTGTGGATCCGCGTGCCCTGGCCCTGGCCAAGACCGAATTGCAACAGGGGTTTATGTGGTTCGTTCGTTCGGTGGCCAAGCCTGCGGACCCCTTCGCCTGATGGCTGCCGAGACTGAGCAGCAGCGGGCCGCCCGCCATTCCCGAGGTGACTACACCCCCGAGGAATGGCGGGATATTTTCGCGCACCTGGAGCAAATGACCGAACAGGAATGGCTGGCCCTGGTGTGTGATGAGCTGGGACTGAATGAGTCCGGGCAGGCGGCCCAAGCGGTGCAGTATGGTGGCCTGTAGCGGATGCGCCGCCCGGCGCGCACGGATGCTCAAGTGGGCAAGGATCGCAAAGCAGCGGCTGGATACCCTGGTGGGCAACCGTGGCAAGACTAAAGACCCTAGCGGATCGGGTGAGCGTGAAGCCCGATCAGTTCAAGACACTCAACCCTGATTCCTGGCGCGCTTCCAAGCAGACGGCGGCCCAGCGTGGCTATGGCTACAAGTGGCAGCAGGCCAGGCTTGCGTTCCTGGGCAAGCATCCGTTGTGTGTGTATTGCGAGCGGCAAGGCCTGGTGACCGCGGCTAACGTGGTTGACCACATCGTGCCGCACCGTGGAGACATGACTCTGTTCTGGAATCGTGAGAACTGGCAATCGTTATGCGGCCCATGCCATGACCAAGTGAAGAAGGCCGAAGAGTCGGCCGGCCTGGTTGGATGATCGGCATTCTCATTTGAATCTGATATGAGAATCAATCGCATCAAGATGCACCAGAAGAGTGCAATATAGGCCCTGCCTATTAGGGGGGGAAGGTCATAAACCAGGCCTTTCGCCCTTCTAGACCGAGTGAGCCCGCACGCACAGATTTTTTTTCGTCCTGAGATTTTTTGTTAATGGCTTTAACACCTAGAAAACGCGCTTTTGTCGATGCGCGCAGGAAAGGTGCGTCCAATCGCGATGCGGCAATTGCTGCCGGCTATTCAGAGAAAACGGCGTCTGCAGCCGGATCGAGGTTGGCGAAAGACAAGGGCGTAATGGGCGAGCTGCACAAGCTTGGCGCCTTGGGGCTCATGCCACCGGACGTTAACAAGTTGTTAAAGCCCGATGTTAAAGCTCCGGCCGACCAGGAGCCGGCCAGCGCCAGCGGTCAGCCCGCCGACCAGGAGCAAAGCGCACCCCCTGGGCCGGCCGGTTTCGACCTGGCAAAGGTGCTGATGCACAGCGACCCCAAGCAATTTTTGCTGGCCGTGATGAACGACCAGGGCCAGGAGGCGAAGTTGCGCGTCGATGCCGCCAAGGCGCTGATGCCGTTTATCCACCAGCGGAAAGGCGAGGGCGGGAAGAAGGAGCAGGCCAAGGACAAGGCGGCCGAGGTCGCGAAAGGCAAGTTCGGTACCAGGGGGCCACCCCTCAAGGCGGTTAAATGAAATCCTGGTCTACGGCTTGCCCCGACTGGGAAAAACGGATTCAAGCGCGGGAGTCGCTGATTCCATTCGCGCCGTTGTTCCCCGATCAGGCCGCCGACGCCCTGGGCGTGTTCGGTGAGCTGCGCATGGTGGACGCCACCGGCAGCCCGCTGATGAAAGAAACCGTCCGACCCTGGGTGACCGACTTTGTGGCGTCGATTTTCGGTGCATACGACCCGGATAGCGGCCGCCGGCTGATCAAGGAATTCATGCTCCTGATCAGCAAGAAAAACGGCAAGTCGACAATCGCCGCCGGCATCATGCTGACGGCGCTGATCATCAACTGGAGGCAGTCGGGCGAATTCATCATCCTGGCGCCCACGAAGGAAGTAGCGGACAACTCCTATCTGCCCATCCGCGACATGATCAACGCCGATGACGAGCTGAAAGCGTTGCTCAAGGTTCAGGACCATCTACGCATGGTCACGCACCGGGAAACCCAAGCCACGTTGAAGGTGGTGGCGGCTGACAGCGAAACCGTGTCGGGCAAAAAGGCAATCGGCGTTTTCATTGACGAACTGTGGGTGTTCGGCAAGCGTCACAACGCCGAAGCGATGTTGCGGGAAGCCACCGGCGGGCTGGCATCGAGGCCCGAAGGTTTCATTATCTGGGCCACAACCCAATCCGACGCGCCGCCGGCCGGCGTGTTCAAGCAGAAATTGCTGTATGCCCGAAAGGTGCGAAGTGGCGAAGTTTCGGACCCGTCATTTTTGCCGGTGCTGTACGAATTCCCGAAACACATGCTCGACGCCGACGCCCATCGAGACGCGGCAAACGCTTACATCACGAACCCTAACCTGGGGCTTTCCGTCGATGAGGAATTCATCGACCGGGGCTATTCACAAGCCCAGCTGGAAGGCGAGGAATCGTTTCGGGGCTTTTTGGCGAAACACCTTAACGTCGAGATTGGTCTGGCGCTCCTTTCGGATCGCTGGGCCGGTACCGACTTTTGGGAAGCTCGGGGGATTCTTCCTGGTCTGTCGCTCGATGACCTGATCGAACGCTGCGAGGTGATCGACATCGGTATCGATGGCGGGGGGCTCGATGACCTGCTGGGGTTTGCTGCTGTCGGCCGGGATCGGCTGACCCGGCAATGGCTGCTGTGGACCAGGGCCTGGGCGCATCCCTCGGTATTGGAGCGTCGCAAGGCCGAGGCGCCGCGTTTCCGCGACTTCGACAAGGACGGACACCTAGTCCTGGTCGAGCGGATCGGTCAAGACTTCGACCAGGTAGCCGAGCTGGTTGCTAAGGTTCACCAGGCGGGCATTCTCGACCAGGTGGGAGTCGACCCGGCGGGCGTCGGTGGCATCCTTGACGCCCTGGTCGAGGCCGACGTTCCCCAGGACAAAGTTATAGGCATTTCCCAGGGCTGGAAGCTGGGTGGTGCAATCAAGACCGCCGAGCGGAAACTGGCCGAGGGAATTCTGGTGCATGGCGCCCAACCCATGATGGCCTGGTGCTGTTCGAATGCTCGGGTCGAGCCTCGGGGTAACTCGATCTTGATCACCAAACAGGCATCGGGGGCGGCCAAAATTGACCCGTTAATGGCCATGTTCAACGCCGTGTCACTCATGGCCCTGAACCCCGTGCCACCCCAGAAGCAATACCAGATGTTGATCCTGTAGCCCTGCTACATCCCCCAACCCGCCCCGGCGGGTTTTTGCGTTTGAGAGAAACCATGAACCGCGCATATAGCCTCCTGGAAATCAAGGCGGTGGACGATGACGCGCGCGTGATTACGGGTATCGCCACCACGCCCAGCGCTGACCGCGAGGGCGACGTGGTGGAACCGAAGGGGGCGCAATTCAAGCTGCCGATTCCCTTCCTGTGGCAGCACGACCATAGCCAGCCCATTGGCCAGGTCACGAAAGCCACGGTCACCGCGCGAGGCATTGAGGTAACCGTAGAAGTCGCCAAGGTGGACGAACCGGGCACCCTAAAAGACCGAATCGACGAAGCCTGGCAGTCAATCAAGGCGAGGCTGGTCCGGGGCCTTTCGATTGGCTTCGCTCCCATCGAACACGCCGCCATCGACGGCACCTGGGGCCGCCGTTTCTCCAAATGGGAATGGCTGGAACTGTCCGCCGTCACCGTCCCGGCCAACGCCGGGGCATCCATCCAAACCATTAAATCCATCGACCGGAAGTCGCGCGGCGCGTCCGCCATTGGCGCGCTCCCGGTCGTGCGCATCACTCCCGCCGGCGTTTCGGCACCCGTAACAAAGTCAATTCAAACCGCCGAAGGCGAGGACGATATGAACCTGCAAGAACAGATCGAGCAATTCGAAAAAACCCGCAAGGCCAAGGCCGCGCGACTGGAAGAAATCATGTCCAAGTCTGCCGAGGAAGGCCGCACCCTGGACGCCGCCGAGTCGGAAGAATACGACACCCTGGAGGGCGAGCTGGCCGCCGTCGATAGCCACCTGAAACGCCTGCGCACCCTGGAGAAATCCGCCGCGTCCACTGCCAAGCCAGTGGAGCCGCGCGTGGTGAACAAGGCCGCCGGCGGCGCCGAGTTCCGCGATAACGCCATCATCCGCGTTGAACGCTCGCTGCCGAAGGGCACCGCATTTACCCGCTATGCCATGGCCCTGGCCCGCTCCAAAGGCAACTTGATGCAGGCGGCCGAAGTGGCGAAGGGCTGGGCGGAATCGACCCCGGAAGTCGAAACCGTGCTGAAAGCCGCTGTCGCCGCTGGCACCACCACCGACCCGGAATGGGCCGCGCCGCTGGTTGAATACCAGAACATGACCAGCGAATTCATCGAGCTGCTGCGCCCGCAAACCATCGTTGGCCGCATCCAGGGCCTGCGCAACGTGCCGTTCAACATCCGTATGCCTGGCCAGACTTCTGGCTCGTCGGTCGGCTGGGTAGGCGAGGGCAAGCGCAAGCCGGTTTCGTCCCTGGCGTTCGACACCAGCAAGCTGGGCTTTACCAAGGTTGCCGGTATTGTCGTGCTGACTGATGAACTGGTGCGATTCAGCAACCCGAGCGCCGAAGCCCTGGTGCGCTCGGACCTGACCGCATCCATGGCGCAGTTCCTGGACGGTCAATTTGTTGACCCGAGCGTGGCCGAAGTCGAAGGCGTGTCGCCAGCGTCGGTTACCAACGGCGCCGCCAGCATCGCCGCCACCGGTGTTGATGCCGACTCGCTGCGGGCTGACGTTCGCGCGCTGTTCCAGGAGTTCATCGCCGCGAACATGACGCCATCGAGCGGCGCGTTCATCATGTCCAACACCACGGCCCTGGCTATCTCGATGATGGTCACCCCGCTGGGCCAGACTGAGTTCCCAGGCCTGACCATGAACGGCGGTACGTTCTTTGGCCTGCCGGTAATCACCTCCGAAACCGCCGGCGACATGATCATTCTGGTGGCCGCGTCCGAAATCCTGCTGGCCGATGATGGCGGCGTGACGCTGGACGCCTCCCGCGAGGCATCGCTGGAAATGTCCGACTCTCCAGACGGCACCGGCACCATGGTTAGCCTGTGGCAGCAAAACATGGTCGGCCTTCGCGCCGAGCGTTTCATCAACTGGAAGCGCCGTCGCGCAAGCGCCGTGGCCTACATCACCGGTGCGAAATACGGCTCTGTCGTTGATGCCGGCGGCACCGGTGGCGGTAGCGAGTAATCGACCCGCTGCAACTCGATAGGGCGCCCAGGTGGCGCCCCTTTTTTTTCTGCCGAGGGTTGAACCATGAAGACTCAAGTTCGCGCGCTGCGCGATCACTACGGCCACAAGGCCGGCGACGTGTTCCTGGTTGGTAGCCAGTACGTCCGCGCCCTGGTGGCGCTGGGCCGGGTTGCCGTGGTCACGTCGGCGGCTGAGCTGGCGCAAGACGACGAAACACCACGCAAAAAGCGAGCGTACAAGCGCCGCGACATGCAAGCCGAATAACTGCGAGGCGCGCAAATGAGGTTGCCATTTTTCGGGCGCAAGGCCAGAACCGAAGTCGCCGCCGGGCAGGCCCAGGAAAAGGCGCTGCGCCCCGCCGACAATCGCGGCACCGGATGGCTCGGGGTGATCCGTGAGTCATTCACCGGCGCATGGCAAGCAAACGTCGAGATTCACCAGGACACGGTTCTGGCTTTTTCGACGGTGTTTTCGTGCGTCACGCTCATTGCATCCGACATCGCGAAAATGCGGGTCAAGCTGGTGGAACTGACGGGCGATGGGATCTGGAAGGAAACCCAAAGCGCGGCGTTTACCCCAGTCCTGCGCAAGCCTAACCACTTCCAGAACCGGATTCAGTTCTATGAATCCTGGGCTTTGTCCAAGCTGACCACGGGCAATACCTACGCGCTCAAACAGCGCGATGCGCGCGGCGTTGTGGTGAAGCTGTACATCCTGGACCCGCGCCGCGTCACGCCCCTGGTGGGCGACGACGGGAGCGTGTTCTACGACTTGAAGGCCGACAATATTTCCATGCTCCAGGAGGGCGTGGTGGTGCCGGCCAGTGAAATCATCCATGACCGGATGAACTGCCTTTTCCATCCCCTGGTCGGGATTTCGCCAATCTATGCATGCGGCCTGGCCGCGATGCAGGGGCATGAAATCCAGAGTAATTCGGCCCGCTTTTTCCGCAACGGATCGAAGCCGGGCGGTGTGCTGACCGCACCAGGAGCGATTGGTGAGGACACGGCCAAGCGCCTGAAAGAACACTGGGACCAGAATTTTTCGGGTGAAAACTCGGGCAAGGTCGCGGTGCTGGGTGACGGCCTGACCTATGAGGGCATGGCGCTGTCGGCGGCCGACTCGCAGCTCATCGAGCAATTGAAGTGGTCGGCGGAAACGGTCTGTTCCGTGTTCCATATGCCCGGCTACAAGGTTGGCGTAGGCACGTCCCCGACCTACAACAACGCCGAAATCTTGAACCAGGTGTATTACTCCGACTGCCTGCAATCGCTGATTGAGGCCCTGGAGCTGTGCCTGGACGAAGGCCTGGAGCTGCCGACGCCCTACGGCACCGAGTTTGACCTGGACGGCCTGTTACGGATGGATACCGGCGCGCTGTACAAGGCGAATAACGACGCAATCGGCGGCGGCTGGATGGCGCCGAACGAAGGCCGGAAACGGGCAGGGCTGGCGCCTGTTCCTGGTGGTGACTCGCCGTTCATGCAGCAACAGCAATTCAGCCTTGAGGCGCTGGCGAAGCGGGATCAAGACGACCCATTCAGCAAGCCGGCCGCGCCATCGGCGCCGGCCGCCGGCGACACGCCCGCCGATACCGCCGATGACGAAACGCCCGAACCTTCCCGGGATGATGAAGAAGACCAGGTGCGCTTGTTCGCGCTCCTGGTTGAAAAGGAGCTGACCCTTGAAACTTCGTGAGCTTGAGGCCCAGGCCAAGGCCCTGGCGCCTGTACTGAAAGGGTTTGTCGAGCGTGCCCTGGGCGTGTTCCGCGACGACCTGGCCAAAGACCAGGCCGAACGTGACGCGGCGTTGCGAGAGGAATTCGCCAAGGGCCTGGAGCAAGTCCAGCGGGTTGACCCTGCGGCGCTCGCCCAGGAAGCGGCCGCCCTGGTGCCGGTACCGGAGAACGGCAAGGATGCCGACCCCGAAGCCATGCGCCAGGCCGTCGCGGATGAAGTGGCCAAGCTGCCGCCGCCCAAGGATGGCGAGTCGGTCACGGTTGAAGACGTGGCGCCGATGATCCAGGAGCAGGTCCAGAAGGCGGTCGCCGCGCTGCCGCCCGCTGAGCCTGGCGCGAGCGTGACGGCCGAGGACTTGCGCCCGCTGATAGCCCAGGAGCTGGCCAAGGCCTTGGAAGGCCTGGAGCTGCCCAAGGATGGCGAGCCGGGCCGCGATGCGCTCCAGCTTGAAATCATGCCGGAAATCGACCCGTCGAAATCCTTTGTCCGTGGCACGTTCGCGAAGCACGCCGGCGGCCTGTGGCGCGCCTTCGAGCGCACCCACGGGATGAAAGGCTGGGAGTGCATCGTGGAAGGCCTGGCGGGCGTCGAGGTCGAGCAAAGCGGCGAGCGGGGCCTGGACGTGTCACTAACGCTGTCGAGCGGTGCCCAGGTGCGAAAGGCGCTGGCGCTGCCGGTGATGATCTATCGCGGCGTGTTCACTCCTGGCGACTACACGCCGGGCGACACCGTGACCTGGGGCGGGAGCCTGTGGCACTGCGACGAAGCCACCGCCGACAAGCCGGGCGAGCTGGGCAGCAAGGGATGGACCCTGGCAGCCAAGCGCGGCCGCGACGGCAAGCCCGGGACGAATGGGCGTGATCTGACCAAAGGAGTAGCCGCCCTATGATGTACATCACGCTTGACCAGGGTAAAGCGCACCTGCGGATTGACGACGACGCCGACGACACCGACCTGGAAGACAAAATTCAGGAGGCAAGCGACCTGGTGCGCGGCTATTTGAAATCGTCCGCCGACGCTTACCTGGACGACGACGGCGAGGTGGTGCCCAACCTGGTTCCGTATGCGGTCAAGGCCGCCACGAAACTGATGCTGGGCTATCTGTACCTGCAACGCGACGGGGATCAAAGCCGCGAATTCGAACCGGGCTATTTGCCGCGCCCAGTAACGGCGCTGCTGTACCCGCTGCGCGACCCGGCGCTGGCGTGAGTATCCAAGCGGGCAGGCTCCGCCATCACGTCACCTTCGAACAGCGCGGGTTTAGTCAAAACCCTGACACGGGCGAAATGCTCCCTGGTGAATGGGCTCAGGCTTTCAAAGCCTGGGCGGCAGTAGAGCCGATGTCTACCCGAGAAGTCATCGCCGCGCGCGAGCGCAGCAGTGCCGCAAGTCATCGGATCGTAATCCGGTACCGGGCTGGGGTAGATGCGCAAATGCGCGTTGTGTACCGGGGCGTGGTGTACGAAATCATCGGTGATCCGCTGCCCGACAAGGAATCAGGCAGGGAGTATCTAACCATCATGGCGTCAACAGGACTCACAAATGGCTGATTTCGTCACCTACCAACTGAAAGGCACTGAGACGCTATCGGCCAGGTTCCGCCAGTTCAGTCAGGACATGCGCGAAAAGGTGGCCAGGCCCGCCGCTAAGGAAGCAATGGGCCTTGTCCTGGATGACGCCAAGGACAGGGCATTGCGGATCGATGACCCCGAAACCAGGAACGTCATCGCGAAGAACATCGGCATGGTTGAGCGCAAGGACGAAGGCGCCGAACTGGGGGCAGTGATCTTTTCTGTGGGCGTGCGCAATACACGCGCCCGGCAGCGCGGCGGCGCGACGTTTTACTGGCATATGGTCGAGCTGGGCACCGAGCATTCACGCGCCCGGCCGTTCCTGCGGCCCGCGCTTTCGAACAACCGGGAAGCTGTGTTCAAGGCATTTATCGGCGCTGCCAAGGCCGAGTTGCTGACGCTGGGGGTTTCCTGATGGCAGTGATTTTCAAACTGTGCGCCGCTTCGGCGTCGGTAACCGACCTGCTGGGCGTTTCTCC
The DNA here is from genome assembly GCF_021602465.1 of Pseudomonas urethralis. NCBI lineage: Bacteria > Pseudomonadati > Pseudomonadota > Gammaproteobacteria > Pseudomonadales > Pseudomonadaceae > Pseudomonas > Pseudomonas urethralis. The sequence continues at coordinate 190,748 of NZ_BQIJ01000004.1, read as the reverse complement.
GACCAGGCTGTTTCCATTCGGCGAAGCCCCGCCAAACGTGGCAAAGCCATATGCCGTGTGGCAGGTGATCGGCGGGTCACCCATCAACGTGATCGACGGCCCGCCCAATGCTGACCGCACCAGGATTCAGGTTGATATCTACGGCGAAACCGGGGAATCGGTCGCCGCTGTGGCCGCCGCAATCCGGTCTGTGATCGCTCGCCGCGCCTACGTGACGGGGTTCAACGTCGACGGCCGCGACCCCGACACCAAAAGCTACCGAAAAAGCTTCGATGTCGACTGGATAGTCGACCTGTAGCCCGCCGGTTTTCCCCTTTGCCCGCCCTGTGCGGGCTTTTTTTTATCTGCGGTTGAGGAAACTATGAAGACTCAAGGCACCGACCTTTACGCCATTGACCCGGCCAACAACACGCTATTGACCGTGGGTTGCTTCACGTCGCTGGATGGCATCGACACCAGTATCGATCAGATCGAAACCACCTGCCTGAACTCCAAGGCCCGCGAGTATGAGGCAGGGCTGGCCACCCCGGGCTCCGCCACTTTCGGTATCAACGTCGAGCCCTCTAACGCCGACCATGTTCGGCTGCATCAGCTCAAAACCGCCGGCACCAAACTGCGCTGGGCAGTAGGCTGGGGCGATGGTCTGGACGCCAACGGCGACGGCATTCCGCCAACCGTCGAAACCGAGGAAGATGCCGGCGACGATGCGCCCGACTTTGTTCTGCCTGAAACCCGCACCTGGTTGACCTTCGAAGGCTACATGAACGCCTTCCCGTTCGCCTTCGCGCTGAACGATGTTGTGAAATCCACCGTCGGCATCCAGGTATCGGGCGAAATCACCTGGGTGCCGAAAGTATCTGGCACTACGTCAGGCGGCACTGACGATGGCGGCAGTGGTTCGGGTGGCGGTGGGGAGTAATAGCCAATGACCCTGACTATCGAAGCCCTGCGCGCGTCCGGTGCGTTTGTCGGCGCACCTGTCGCCCAGGATGTGACCTGGCACGCGAACGGCAAACCGGTGACGATGACTTTCTACGTTCGCCCGGAATCATTCCATACGATCACCAGCAAATGGGAAAGCAGCGCCCAGGGCGCCGATGCGGTGGTATCGCGCCTGGTGGCTTGTATCGTCACCGAGGATGGCCAGCCACTGTTCACGCCGGCCGACATTGTGGGCGATCCGTCCACCGACCACGGCCCGTTGTCTGCTGAGCTGACCGTAGCGCTGCTGGCCGCCATTCACCGCGCCAACGGCCTGGGTGAAAACAAGGATGACGGTAAAAAAAAATCGCGCCGGAAGAAGAATTCTGGCACGACCTAGTGCTGCACGGCATCGGCGGCCGAACGGTTGCCGAAGCCAAAATGCGCATGAGCTACGCCGAGGCCAGAGACTGGATGGCCTACATCCGCCAGAACGGGCCGCTAAACACCGGCCTGCGTCTGGAGTTCGGCGTGGCCCAGCTCCTGCACGCCATGTACCGCCTGATGGGTAACGATGTGCGACTGGCTGACTTCCTGCCCGACCGGGTGCAAGAGGATGAACCGGTGGCCACGATCCAGGATGTTATGGCCATTCTCAACCGCGCCCGCCGCTGATCGGCAGAGACAACTACGAGCCCGCCCAGTGCGGGCTTTTTTGCGCCTGGAGGTACAACGATGGCAGCGGAAAGCCTGGGCTCCGCCACGGTAGACCTGATCGCCAACACCGGCGGTTTTGAGCGGGGAATGGATCGGGCCGAACGGCGAATGCGATCCGCAACAAAAGAAGCGGCATTCCAGGGAAGCCAGCTGGAGAAACTGCTGGGCCAGATCGACCCGGTGGTCGCCGGCCTCGGTCGGCTCGACAAGATGGAGGAACAGCTGCGCCAGCATCGGGCGGCGAATCGTATCGATGATGACGCGCTGACCGAATACCTGGACAAGCTGACCCAGCAGCGAAACGCGCTCACGCGGGTGGATGATGCTTTCGGCAAAGGTGCGACCAGCGCGAAAGGCTACAACGCAGCGCTGCGCACGCTGCCCGCCCAGTTCACTGACATTGCAACCAGCATTCAGGGTGGCCAAGACCTGCTGACCGTGTTCCTGCAACAGGGCGGCCAGATCAAGGATTCATTCGGCGGCATCGGGCCGGCGCTTGGGGCCGTGGGCCGCTACATTGCTGGCCTGATTACGCCGATCACCGCTACCGGCGCGGCGATTGCCGGCCTGGCGGCAGTCTATTTCGACGCTGAAAGCGACATTTCGGCGTTTGACCAGGCTTTGAGCGACGGCAACCATACGCTGGGCCTGACCTCTGATCAGCTCCGAACGATGTCCGGGCAGGTCGGTGCGGCCGTTGGGGATTACGGCGACGCCCAGCAGGCCATTATTGCGCTGGCACAGTCGGGCAAGGTAGGTGCAACGCAGATCCAGAACCTGGGGTCGGCGATCACCGCGGTTACCCAGTATTCCGGTCGAAGCGTTGACGATATTTCGAAGGCGTTTATCGACTTCGGCGACAACGCCACCCAGGCCGCGCAGAAAGCCAGCGAACAGTTCGGGCTGCTGACGGCCGAACAGTACGACGTGATCAAGGCGCTGGACGACCAGGGCGACCATCAGAAAGCGCTGGACACGCTCTCCGAGGATTTGAACGCCAACGCGCTCAAGCGCCTGAGCGATTACAAGGAATCGATCGGCGGGATTGAAGGCGCCTGGGATAGCGTCAAGGAAGCAATCGCTGGCGCCTACAACGGGCTCAAGCAAGCGATTGACCCCGGGATCGACAAGCAGATCAGCGACCTGCAAGAGATCATCAATAACCGGCAGAACGGCGTTTCCCTCAAAAACATTTTCAGCGCCAACCTGGGCAACGATAACGTTTCGACGGCGACGTACAAGGCCCAGCTTGACGCCCTGATCAAGCAGCGCGCCCAAACCCAGGCGAACACCCAGGCGCAAGACGACCTGAACAAGGCGAACCAGGAGTACATCAAGTATTCAGGGATCCTTGAGAAAGGGCTGTCCGACACGTCGCCCGAGGAAAAGAAAAAGAATGCGCTGAAAGAGCTTCACGACCAGTATTTCAGCCTTTATTCAGCGGCCGGCCGCGCGAACAAGGACAGCCCGCTATTGGCCGGGGTGGAGTACGACGGCCAGAATTTTTCCGGGGGCAGCTATGACGCCCGCCTCAAGAAAATTAACGATGACTATGCCAAGGCCACGAAGCAGCCGGCTTACCGCGACGATGCAGCGACCAGGATGCTGGAAACGCTGAAACAGCAGAACGCCGAGCTACAGGCCCAGGCCGCGCTGATCGGCAACCAGGATGGGCAAGCCGCCGCGCTGGGCGACAAGGCAAAAGCGCTGGTGGCCTGGGAGCAGCAGCTGGCCGACATCAAGTCGAAACAGACGCTGACCGCTGACCAGAAATCGCTCCTGGCCAACCAGGACAAGATCACCGCCCAGCTCAAATCAAACGCCGAGCTGGAAAAGGAAATTCAGCTCAAAAAGGAATCGGCGGCCGAATCGGCCAAGCTCAAGGCGTTTCAAGGCAATCTGGATGCGCAGCTTTCGACGGCGCAAACGGGGCTGAACCAGAACCTGGTCGGCCTCGGAATGGGCAGCGTAGCGGCGCAGCGCGCCCAGGAGCAGGCCCGGATCGCACAGTCCTACCAGTCCCAACAGGATCGGCTGACCAGCGATTACAACAAGATCCAGAACCCGACCCAGGCTGACAAAGATCTGTACCGCGACGAAACCGCCGCATTGAATGATGCGCTGGCCCAGCGCCTGGGTATGCAGCAGAAGTATTACGCCGACGTTGACGCGGCGCAGGCCGATTGGACGCTGGGCGCGAAGGCCGCTTACCAGGATTATTTGCAGAGCGCGGCCGATGTCGCCAGCCAGTCGAAATCGCTATTCAGCGATGCTTTCACTGGCATGGAGGATGCCATTGTCCAGTTCGCCAAAACCGGCAAGCTAAGTTTCTCCAGCTTTGCAGAATCGGTGATCGAGGATATGGCACGTATCGCCGCCCGGCAGGCTTCGTCCAGCATTCTGAGTTCCGTGGTTAGCCTCGGTTCGACCGCGCTTTCAAGCTATTTTGGCGGTGGGGCCACGCCCGGGTCATCTGCCGCTGACTATTCCCCGGACATCATCAACAACTGGGCCAACAGCCTGGGCGCCCGCGCCACTGGCGGCCTGGTGTCGCCGAACTCCATGTACCAGGTCAACGAGCGCGGCCCCGAGCTGTACAACCAGGACGGCCGTAGTTACCTGATGACCGGATCGAATGGCGGGAGCGTCACGCCAGTTTCGACCGCAAGCGGTGGCGCTGGCTCCGGCGGTGGCGCGGGTGGCGGTGGCGTCGTGGTCAACATCGCTATCACCGGCGATGGAGGGGCCAAAGCTGACAGTTCGGCGGATGGGTACAAATCGTTCGGGGATGACATCGGCCGCTATGTTGACGCCCGGTACAAGCAACTGGAGGCCAAGTCCCTGAGCCCCCAAGGGAACATCCGCAAAGCAATCAACGGGAGGGCCTGATGGCCAACACGTTTACCTGGTGCCCGTACATCGAACCGACCGGCACCGGGACATTTCGCGTTCGGTCGGCCCAGTTCGGGAATGGCTATCGCCAGGTGGCCGGCGACGGGATCAACAACGAAACCCAAAGCTGGCCACTGACGTTCCGGGGGTCAGAATCTGACATTACGGAAATCCTTAGCTTCCTGCGGGAAGCGAAGGGGGCCACGCCGTTCAACTGGACCCCGCCGCTTGGCGAGCCCGGGCTGTACACCTGCGCCACCTGGAGCCTGACCCCTCACGGCGCGGGAATCTACACCCTGACCGCAACTTTCGAACAATATTTCGGGGTGGCTTGATGGCCGAGAGCATCTATGAAGACATTCAGCGGCTGGCGCCAGGAGATTACGTCGAGCTATTCACGCTCGACCTGACCGCCCTTGGCGGCGATCTGTACCGCTTCCATGGATACACCCAGGTAGGGCCGATCTACTGGCAGGGCGAGGAATATTCGCCCTGGCCGATCAAGGTCGAGGGCATGGGCATGACCGGCGAAGGGCAGCAGAACAACCCGACGCTAACCGTCGGCAACGTGACCGGGTTTATCACCGCCCTTTGCTTCACATACCAGGATCTTGTCGACGGCAGCATTACGCGCCAGCGGACGCTGGGGCGCTACCTGGACGCGCGCAATTTCGCAGAGGGCAACCCCGAGGCCGACCCCGACGAATATTTCGCGCCTGACCTGTACACCATCGATCAGAAACAGTCGGCCGATCCCGAGCTGGTGGCCTTCGTTTTGAAGTCGCCGCTGATCGCCACCGACCGAAAGCTGCCTGGCCGGCAGATCGTTGCCAACTGCTGCCAGTGGCTGACTATCGGAGGGTATCGTGGTCCGTATTGTGGGTACACGGGGAACGGCTATTTCACCGACAAGGATGTCGCCACCGACGACCCGGCCCTGGATCAGTGTTCCGGCACCCTTACCGGCTGCAAGCTCCGGTTTGGCGAGAACAACCAACTCCGTTACGGCAGCTTCCCAACCGCCGGCTATTGAGGCGCTTCGCGCCGAGGTTCCCCAATGAAAATTTCCAAAGGCGTCATTGACGCCGCGTATGCGCACGCCCGCGAAAAGGCGCCCGAGGAATGCTGCGGCCTGGTGGTGAAGACTGGTCGCCGGCTCCAGTATCTGGCGCTGACCAACACGGCCGCCAACCCCCTGGAGGATTTCCGAATCTCCGCCGAAGCCTGGGCCGACGCGGAGGACCAGGGAGAGGTGGTGGCGGTGGTGCATAGCCACCCCGGGCAGCCCGCGCGCCTGAGTGGCGCCGACCGCGTTTCGATGGAGGCTACAGGCTTGCCGTGGCTGATTGTCGAGGTTCGCCAGGGTGAGCCAGTCGCGCATCTGGTGCACCTCCCAACCGGATACCAGGCGCCGCTGGTAGGCCGTCCGTTTCACCACGGCGTGCTCGATTGTTACACCCTCGTGCGTGACTTCTATCAGCGAGAGCTGGGCATCGTCCTGGACGACTTCGCCCGGGATGATGGCTGGTGGGAGAAAGGCCTGGACTTGTACGCCGAGAACTTCGCCCGTGCCGGCTTCTATGCCGTCGACCCGTCCGACCTGCGCCAGGGTGACATGGTTGTCATGCAGGTGCGGGCCCCGGTGGCGAACCATGCCGGCGTGTTCCTGGCTGATGGACGCTTGAAGACTGAGCCCGGTTTGCACCCGGTGCCGGGCGGCATCCTGCACCACCTCTACGGCCGCGATTCGAAGCGGGATATTTTCGGCGGCTTCTGGCGCGAGTCGGCCCGCTACTACATGCGACACAAGGATTCACCACATGGCTGAGCGCATCCGCACTGTGCGGCTCTACGGAAAGCTTGGCGCGCGTTTCGGACGGGTCCACCACCTGGCGGTAAATTCCGCCGCCGAGGCCGTGCGCGCCCTGGGCGTGCTCCACAAAGGCTTCACCCAGTTTCTGGCCGAAGCAAAGGACATGGGCCTTGCCTTCGTCATTTTCTACGGCAAGCGAAACCTTGCCCAGGAACAGCTCGGTGATCCGCCAAGTTCGAATGATATCCGTATCGCCCCGGTAGTCACTGGCCGGAAAAGTGGCGGGTTGCAGGTGGTTCTCGGCATCGCGCTGATCGCTGTCGCGACTATCGCCACGGCCGGCGTTGCGGGGCTGGCCTCCGCTTCTGCCTGGGCCGCGGCAATCGGCGGGACTGGGTGGGGGGTTGTCGGTTCTATCGGCCTGTCGCTGGCGCTGGGTGGCGTGGCATCACTTATCGCTGGTACTCCGCAAGGGCTGTCCAGCTCGGAAAGCACCAGCAATACGCCCAGCTACAACTTTTCCGGCATCAAGAACACCACCGCCCAGGGCGGCCCGGTACCGCTTTGCTACGGCGAAATGACGGTCGGGTCGGCCATGATTTCCTTGGGGATTCGGGCCGAAGATCAGCAGTAGAGGGATGCAATGACTTCACATGCAATCCAGGGCGCAAAAGGCGGCTCGAAGCCGCATACGCCTTACGAAACGCCCGACAGCCTAATCAATACCAGCTATGCGAATCTCCTGGATGCGATCAGTGAGGGGCCGATTGTGGGCTTGGTCAACGGCGCCCAGTCGATCTACCTGGACCAGACGCCGCTGGCGAACGCCGACGGCAGCTTGAATTTCAGCGGTGTGACTTGGGAGCAGCGCACGGGCGAGGCCGATCAGGATTACATCACCGGCTTTCCGGCGGTCGAGACTGAACACTCTGTCGGTGTAGAGCTGAAAGCGGACCAGCCGTGGACACAGGCAATCAACAACCTTGAGTTGTCCGGGGTTCGCCTCCAGCTCGGCGTTTCCACGCTCTACCAGCAACAGAGCAACGGCGACACCAACGGGTACACCGTCAATTACGTCATTGAGCTTTCGACTGATGGTGGTGATTTTGTTCAGGTGCTGGCGTCGGCTTTCAGCGGCAAAACCACCACTGGCTACCAGCGCTCCCACCGGGTCGATCTGCCGGCCGCGACCGAAGGTTGGACAATCCGCGTTCGGCGTACCACTCCCGACGCGACCCAAAGCACGACCCAGGCCAACACCTCGGTTGCGAGCTACACCGAGGTGATCGACGCCAAGTTGCAGTACCCCTACACGGCGTTGGTCGGCATCAAGATCGACGCCAGCCAATTCTCGAACATCCCGGAGCGGGCATTCAGGATTCGCGGTCGAATCGTCCAGGTGCCGAGCAACTACGACGCGGCGACCCGGACTTACACCGGTTCCTGGGACGGCACTTTTAAGCTGTCCTGGACGGACTGCCCGCCCTGGATCTATCGCGACATCATCGTCAATGACCGTTATGGCCTGGGCCGCTATATCAGCGACAACCAGGTCGACAAGTGGGAGCTGTATTCCATCGCGCAATACTGCGACGAGATGGTCAGCGACGGGAAGGGCGGCCAGGAGCCGCGATTTGCCTGCAACGTCTATCTCCAGACGCGCGCGGACGCGCTCCAGGTGCTCCAGGATCTGGCGAGCGTATTCCGGGGGATGTCCTACTACGCCGCCAGCCAAGTTATCGCATCGGCTGATATGCCTAGCGATCCGGTTTACACCTACACCAACTCCAACGTAATTGACGGCCGGTTTTCGCGGGCCGGTTCTTCTGGCTCGACCCGCTACAGCGTGGCCAAGGTTAGCTGGACCAATCGCGAGAACTTCGGTGAACAGAAAGTCGAGTATGTGCCCAGCCGCGAGGCCATCGCGCGTTATGGCATCCGGGAAACCGAGGTAAACGCTTTCGGCTGCTGTTCGCAGGGCCAGGCCCAGCGCATGGGCCATTACATCCTGCTGACGAACCAGCTCGAAACGGAAACAGTCAGTTTCAGCGTGGGCCTGGACGGCACCCTGGTGCGCCCTGGTTCGATCATTCGGGTGGCTGACCAGAACTATGCGGGCAAGCCCATTGGCGGCCGATTGAAGGCGGCCACAAGCGACACGGTAACCGTCGATGATGACCTGACCGTCGCGGCTGGGGATACGCTGGTTGTGATCCAGCCGAATGGCGTTGCTCAAACACGCGTGATTGAGTCCGTCGCCGGCCGGGTGATCACTGTCACGGAAAGTTTCGACGCGGCGCCGATTCCCGAATCGATCTACGCGGTGGAAACGGCCGAGGTAGTGGCGGAAACCTACCGCGTTCTGACCGTCACCGAGAATTTCGGTGACGACAAGCTGCAATATGACGTGGTGGCGATCCAGTACAACAGCAGCAAGTTTGCCGCCATCGATTCAGGCGCACAGATCGTTACGCCGCCGACCACGGCCTTGCCGGCTGCCGTCCAGGCACCGCCTACCAATGTTGAACTGACGACGTTTGACGCTGTGCAGCAGGGCCTGACCGTGGCCACGATGCGGATCACCTGGACGCCGCCGAAGGGAGCGCAGAGTTACAACGTGTGGTGGAAGCGTGACAGCGGCGACTGGATCTACGCAGGCGTCGCCTACACGGCAGCGATTGAGGTTTTGGGCATTTACAGCGGTGTGTATACCGCCCGCGTCGCAGCAATAGGCGTGGGAAACGCCACTTCGATTTGGGCCACTTCTGAGGCCACCCAGCTCTACGGCAAAACCGGGTCGCCGCCGGTGCTGGCCAGCTTCACCACCGCGTCCGAGCTGTTCGGCATTCGAATGAACTGGGAGTTTCCCGAAGGCGCCGAGGATACGTTTTGCACCGAGGTGCAGCAGTCGGAGTTTGCCAGCGGCGAAAGCCCGACCCAGCTTTCGCTGGTCTCCTACCCGGGCAAGACGTACCTCAAAAGCGGCATGGCGGCGGGCGTCACGGGGTATTTCAGGGCGCGGCTGATGGACCGCACCGGCAACACCGGGGAATGGACGGATTGGGTATTCGGCCAGTCCAGCGCCGACGCCGACGCAATCTTGGACTACATCACCGGGCAAATCACCGAGAGCCAGCTGGGGCAGGATCTGCTGTCCGAAATCGACAAGATCAGCGGCGACGGCGAAGGATCGGTGAATGAACGGCTCGACGGCATAGATAAAGCACTCCAGGATCAAATCAGCGCAATGCAATCCCAGCTCGATGATGTGCTGGGCACGCCCGATTGGGATTCAGGCCAGGACTATCTGACCGGCTCCCTGGTCAAGGAAGACGGCAAGCTCTATCGGGCGATCCAGGACGTGCCGGCCGGCACCGCTGTAACCGATGCCAGTTACTGGGAATACATCGGCGACTATGAGTCGATTGGCGATACCGTGGCAGCGCTCGCCGTGCGCGTGGATTCGGTAGAAACCAGCGTCGAGGATATCGACGGCGAGCTGGCGGCGATGGCCACCAGGATGATCGGCGTGGAGGCCCAGGTGTTCCCGCATATGGCTGGCGATACGGGCTGGCTGGCGGGCGACGAAGGCGTCAATGCAACGGCATACACCGTTTACAGCGCCATCGCGGACGGCGATTCAGCGCTGAGCCAGCGGCTCGATTTGGTGGAGGCGTCCGTGGGCGACAACCTGGACGCCAAAATCCAGGAGGAAACCACCGCGCGGGTGGATGCCGACGAAGCGCTGGCCGAACAGATCACCACCGTGTCGGCGCGCTTCGATGACGCCGACGCGGCATTGCAGGAGGAAATCACCGCCCGAGCGAATGCTGACGAAGCGTTCACCGAGCAAATGACAACCCTGCAGAGCCAGATTGGCGACACCGTGGCCCAGGTCAGTGACACGGCCCAGGCGGTGATTGATCTAGAGGGCAACGTCTCGGCCACCCGCACCATCAAGGTGGGCGTAGACCAGAACGGGCAGTATTACGCCGCTGGCATGGGCATTGGCGTCGAGAACACCGAGGAAGGGATTCAGTCCATTGTGACGTTCCTGGCGGATCGCTTCGCGGTAATGAGCCAGGTAAACGGCACCCCTCAGACGATGTTCGACATCGAGGACGGACAGACGGTAATTCGGAGCGCATTCATCAGCCAGGCGCAGATCATGGAGTTGATTGTCTCGGGAGAATTGAAAAGCCCTGATTACGTCCAGGGCCAAACTGGGATCAGTATTAACTTTTTGACCGGAGAGCTTGAAATCAACAAATCGACCTCTACCGGCCGTACAACAATCAACGGCGGCGGTACCAAAGTCTGGTCGGGAAATATCGACGTGGTGACGCTCGGGGAGTTGAGCTGATGGCTGAGTACGGGCTCAGGATCAAGCATCCCGACACCGGCGCTGTGCTGCTGAACATTACGGATCGGATCACCAGGGTACTCGGAACTTTGAACACCGGCACCGCTAACGGGAGCTATTCCGTTGACTCGATGTTGGGAACAGCTTTTTTCAGCTGCTTGGTCGCGAACAGCTTCGATGCTCAGTCGGCCCAGCCCGATATCACGGTAAGCGGCAACACAGTGAGTTGGTCATTTGATGGCGCGGGTTTTTATACGAAAGTCCCCGTCACAATTCTCTACGGGGTTTACTGAATGGCTGAATATGGTCTAACGATCAAAAATTCCAGCGGATACGTTCAGATTGATGGCGAGTATTCTAACCTTGCTCTTGTTGAGTCTCTGACGCTGTCAGCGACAAGCCGGGGTGGGGGGCCTAACGGGTCAGTCTGGTATGTGACTCGCAGTTTCCCTAACTACGTGAGCCCGGTTGTCGCCATCTACGCAAACAATGGCGTAACGGTTTGCTATCAGGCGGCTCAGGTGAATGGAGTGTGGCAGTTCACGTTTTGGGCTACCACGCAAAATGCTTTCCAGGTCTATATGTTTGACCAGGCCGGCCGAGGAGCCCGGTTCGCCATTAATTACGGGCTTGTCGTCAAAAACAAGACAACTAATGCCGTGGTGTTCGATTCTCGAATGAAATACATGAGGGTCGTTGACTACATTGCCGCAAACCTTGGCGGTAATTACTTTGACAATATTTCTAAGGATTACACGGCTTATAAGAAGGTGGCTATCGTTCAAGGGGCTTTTTGGGCTACTTCTATCCAGGAAGTAATCCCGGATGATCCCACAGACCCGACAGCGATCACGCTGATTGAAGTTAGCGGCATGTTGAATCATTCCGTGAATGGGATCTCCATTCAAGTGATGGACACTTATTCAAACTCCAATCGATTGAGCCAGAATCCGCTCCCTAACTGGTACTGCAATAGCTACAGCTATTTGGTTCTAGATGTATCCGATTTCGACTAGGAGGCCATAGTGGCTCAACAAACAATCAACCTTGGTACCTCTCCTGGTGGCGCCGGTGGCGATGACGCGCGGACGGCCTTTGACAAGGTGAACGACAATTTCAACGAGCTTTACGACGGCGGTGTGAATCAGCCGGTAAGCGCCAAGCTGTCGGCCATTGCGGCGTCCGTCTGGGCTGCTAACACGGTTATGGTTGCCACTGGTGAAAACTCACTTTCGGTCCTGACCTATGCACAGTTCAAGACTGCGCTCGGACTTGAACAAGTTGGCAACACCAGTGACGCCGACAAGCCGGTATCCACTGCGCAGCAGGCTGCGTTGAATACGAAGCTTAACCTGTCTGGTGGAAAGATGACGGGTGCTATCAACGAAGCGACCATTGTTGCTCTAGCGTCTGCCGCAACAGTTGCTATCGGTGCAGCTGCTGCCAACACTGTGACGATTAGCGGTACCACTACTATCACAGCATTCGATGCGGCCACCACTGGCACCCGCCGAATGGTTCGGTTCATCGGTGCAATGACGCTCACGCATAGCAGCGCCTTGCAGCTACCCGGTGCAGCCAACATCGTTACGGCCTCGGGAGACATTGCGGAATTTGTAGCGTTCAGCTCTACGGCCTGGATTTGCACTCAATACTTGCCAATAAGTGGAGGGCCAGTACGAACCATTCCAGTTTCGCAGGGCGGCACTGGTGCAACTACTACCGCTGGTGCGCGTGCTAACCTAGGTCTTGGCACAGGTGCACTTCTCGACGCAACTACGTCAGTGGAAGATCCGACTGTAGGTCGATTGCTGCGGGTTAATGACTTCGGTTTGGGCGGAACTTTGCCATCCATAAATAGTGATGCCGACACTGTTGCCGTAAGTATCGACTACTGGACCGTTCCTGGTGTGACCGGCACACCAGCTAGCAACTACGGTTATTTGCAGCATCGTCAAAGCTCTGATGCACAGTACGCCACCCAAACATGGCAGCAGCTTGACCAATCAACGCAATGGCGAAGGACCAAAACTGCCGGTACATGGAGTGCATGGATTCAAGTTTTGGCAAACGACAAAATTGTTGGCGCGGTAGCTGGCGATGTTAACAGTTCTGCAATTTTTGAGTACGGCAATAATGCAAATGGCCGGTATATTCGTTATGCTGACGGAACGCAAATCTGTTGGACATGGTCCGTTACCACGCAGCAAGGTGTCGCGAACGGAAACGTGGACTATGCTTGGACATTCCCCATAAACTTCGTTGATGTTGGTTATGCCATTTCTGCGGGCGTGGTTCCTAATGGGTCGTGGGACCTATATGGGGTCGTTGGTTATTACGGCAAGTCGGCCAATAGTGTAAACGCGCGTATCCGTAACGGCGCAACCGCTCAAACATTTGGGGTTGATCTTATGGCTGTAGGTCGCTGGAAATAAAACATGAAAATCATTTTCTCCCCAGTTCGAATGGACGAACCGTTAATGCTTGACGTTGAGGGCGACGTGGTGCACGTCAACGGCGAGGCGTTCGATTTTTCGCCGCTAAGCGAAGGCGCCACGCTGCCGGCTGCCGCGATTTTGTCCGACTGGTTTCCTGGCTCGGCTGATCGTATCGACGGCGAACTGATTCTGACTCTCCGCCTGCCGCATGGGGCGAACGCCCCGGAAAGCACTAGGTTCCCCGAGCCGATGACCATTACCGAGGATGGCTCTGTGGACGTGCCAGCCTTCGACGCCGTTCCCGAGCAACCCCAGGAGGTCGCAGTCAATGACTAACATTGATTGGTCGCAGATGATCACCGCTGAAATGAAAGCCGCCGCCGCTGCCGCCCAGGTGCTGGCCGCCGCCCAGGCCGAGGCCGCCCGGTTACGCGCCGTGGCCGACGCTGCAATTGCCCCACTGCAAGATGCTGCCGACTTGGACATGGCCACCGACGACGACAAAGCCTCCCTCACAGCCTGGAAGCGGTACCGCGTTGAACTTAGCCGCGTGCCGAGCCAGGAGGGCTACCCGGCCAATATCGAATGGCCAACGGCACCGGCCTAATTCCGATACCGATCATCGCAACCCGCTTCGGCGGGTTTTTTATGCCTGGAGGAAAGATGACACAAGCAATTACCAGGGGTGTGCGCAACTGCAACCCCGGCAACGTCGACCACAACGCAAGCAACTTGTGGGTAGGTGAGCTGCCCGTGGACAAGGCCCTGGAGTCGCGGTTTTGCCGCTTCGACACCCCCGAAAACGGTATTCGATGCATCGGCAAAATCTTGATCAGCTATTACCACGGCCATGGCCTGAAAACGATTCGTCAGATCCTGACGCGCTATGCGCCCGGCCTGGAGAACGACACCGGCGCCTACATCCGGGCAGTTGCAGCCGAAACCGGTTTCGGTGCCGACCAGGAGCTGCCCACGGTAAAGGATCAGCGGATCATGGCTGCGCTGGTGCGCGCGATCATCCGTCACGAAAATGCGAACTATGAATACCCGGCCGACGTTCTGGCCGAAGGTATCCGCCGGGCGCTGACATGAACGCGCTACTGGAGCGCTACAGGGGCGCGCTGGCGGCCGTTGCCGGCCTGGCTCTGGTTGGCCTATTGGTCGGGTGTGGTTTTTGGCTGTACGGCGCAGGGAAGGGCGCAGAGGATCGCCGCTGGCGCGAGAAGTGGGCCAACCTGCAAGCGCAGCAAGCGCAGGCCCAGGCCGCCGACGAGCGCCAGCAGCGAGAGGAAGAACAAAGGCGCCAGGGCGCCGTCGATGAGGTGGGAGAGAATGCAAGGGAGCAAAACGCGGCTGTGGCCGCTGATGTGGCTGGCGCTGGCGCTGTCGATGACCGGGTGCGCGCAGCGGCCGACAATCAACTTGCCCGTGTCGGCGCAGCCTGCGGCGATCCCGGCGTTGCCCGCCGAGGCGAGGCAGCCACCCGCGCCGCCGGGGTGCTCTCCCACTTGCTCAAGCGGGCTGACGAAAGAGCGGGAGTCCTGGCTGCGGCTTATGACCGGGCCAGGGTAGCCGGCCTGGCGTGCGAAGCGGCCTATGACCAGGTGAGGGGAGTAGAGACGAAAAGGCCCGGCGTAATGGCCGGGCTTCAAGATCACTCGCGATAACGGCCTAGCTTGTGCCAGCGGATCAGCACTAGGTTCATTGCGACGGTGCCGACCGCTGACCGGTCATTGCCGGCTTTGATTCAGGTCTATACGATACTGTTCATCCGTACAGTATTAGGGGCGACTGATGTACTTCCTCCTGGTTCGCCGCAGAGAGCGCGGCATTGCCATCCCTATAGAAAAGCTTCGCAAGATTCAGCCGCTGCGCGCCGACGTACATATCGAGTACGGCAACAGCAAAGTGCTCGGCCGTCCATGCATAGAGGCTTGGGTTTTCAACCCTACCCCGAGCGGCGATGTAATCCCCCGGCTACATGACGCCTGTGTCAATGGCATGTCGCAGCTGGGGATGAATATCACTAGAGTGGAAGAGGTGGATGGCACCCTCTACGCACAGTCCTGGTGGTGTAGGAGGGAATGATGGTCGGGATACCGAAGGCATGGCTGGATGAACTGAACGACCAATTTGCTTTGATCGCTGATCCCGAAGGAAGGTCGGCCGTACTCGATGAGATGGCCTATGCTGCCCATCGAAGACAGGCCGTGACCGAAGCAGAGCTGGTCGAAATGCTGGAGCTTTCCGAGGCTGGGAAGACCTGGGCGCTAGTGGAATTCGGCACGTTCAGCCCTGCGCCGATAATGAATGATCAGGAAAAGGGAGGCTCTATCAGTGAATCGTGATTTGAAGCCCGGTGAATTCATCGCAGGCATTACCATGCCGCCAGCAATCCACGGACTTCTGCGAAAGCGAGTGATGGAAATCGAATGCTGTGACACAGCGGTTAACTGTCTGATCGCCCAGGCGCGGGCCGAAAGCCTAGTGGAAGGGCTCGAGGTGCTAAAAGCGTTGGAGGCCGACGCGATAGAGCGCCTGTATCTAGTGGTCGAGGAAGCCGCTCGCAAACGCCTGGACGAATTGAGGGCCAAATAATCCTAGCTAGCGCACGCCGGGGAGTGTGATCGGAAGGGGTGTTATGCATGATCGGCATGGGCGTCGAAAAAGGGCCTGGGACCAATCGGCGTACCAGGTGATGCGTTTCGGTGGGTAGCTATGTGTGGTTTCGCCCAATGATTACTACCCTAGAGCACCATGGGCTACCCATTGGATAGTGCATGGTGATATTAGCGGTGGAGATCAAGGAGCTTACCTATCAATAACTTACGTGGCTTCGTCGCAGCTACGGACCCATTCCGGACCACTCTGGAGCTTTGCAAGCTCCTGCCAGTCGTTGGACGAGTTGATCCAGCGCGCATGAGTCGACAAGAGCATCTGCACGCCATGCCCGAGCTGTTGGGCGATAAATGCGGGGTTGGGACCAGACATTGAGCGCATTGTCGCATAGGTGCGGCGGCAGTTATACGGGGGGGCGCTATCCGACGCCCCAAACCGTTGAGAATCGGGTGCCCCCGCGTGAGCAGGTCCTATGGCTGCTCGACGTGCATTCCATCCTGCCTAGGCAGGAAGCCGAACGGCGACTCGCTGAATTGCCCTTTGTTCCTGAACGAGCGCTGCATGGAAATGCCTGAGTCATAGCTTCGCCTCGCCGCCATTCGGCGGAACGGTTAGCATTGATGGAAAGAAGGCAGGCCATGAAGGTCTACCAGGCAGAAGCCTCGGACAGGCTCAAACCTTGCTGTGCATTGTGGGGGGCAGGACCATGCCGGAACGTGAAAGAAGGTACCGCGCATACACGTTGCTTCGCGAACTCGATTCGCTTGTTTCATCAACGATGAACCAGGTGGCCTATGGCCGTCTTGGTGGGCCGGACTGGCAAGCCATGTGCGAGGCGCACCGGGCTGCATTTAAACAGTGGATTGAATTTGCCGAGTCGCTACCGAGCGGAAGCGAAGCTGGCGAGGGCCGCGAAGTTTCACAAATGCCCTCCAGAACTTATACAAAATTATAGTTTTGTATCAGTTTTCGGGCCGCCTGTCGTTCAAGTATTGTTTTCGGTAAAGGGCACTTGAAAGTTATTTGATGCGCCTTACTTTGATCTTCCTATGGATCTTAAATACAAGATTGAAGGAGGGTCACATGCGAGTTCGTGGAAATGTGTTCTGGGATTGGGCAGACCCGACGCTGCACCACCGGACCCATGACGAAACGCTCGACGACGGCACGCACATTGATGTTCAGGTAAGGCTTTCAAGGACCGGTCAAACGCAGATGTTCATAGGCGTTTATGCACCTCAAGGCATGGCGGTTCACGAGGAGTCGTTCGCTGCCCGTCCAGGCGAATCGATGACCCGTGCGATGGCGTGGGGTGTAGGAAGGGCACGAAAAATCGCAGTCGAGGGCGTGCATGCAGTGATACCGACGGTGGCTGCGGGCTAAATAGCGTTAAGGGTTGGTCCGGACCACGGACCAACCCACCTCGTCCTCCAGCGCTTTCAATCTCCGTACCGCCGCTGCGCTTGCTTCGGGTAGCTCCTCCCTGTGGGCGGGAAACGGAACGCTTCTGCAAAGGCACCTGTCGTATCTCCATCAGAGGCGCATTCGAGGCGCCCAGTTGGAGAACGTGATGAGCCTTCAGTCCACCAGTCATGACCTTTACGTCCATTCCTACCTGGGCTACCAGGCATCCATATACGTACTGTGGGAGTCGAGTATCGAGTTCCCCACCGGAATGTTGGTTGAAGTAGGGAAACCAGGTGCAACGGCACGAACGCTGCGGGTGAGTCGGCCTTTTTCCTCTTCGACTGAAGCCATTCTGGAGGGGAAGGTCATGGCTGAACAGTACGTTCAAAGCCAAAGCGGCTGAACCCCTCTGGCGCGCCCTCTTGGCAGAAAGAGGTCACAAGCATTACAGCCAGGGCGTGCCGACGGTGATATCTGCGGTAGCCGCCGGTGAGATCAGGGGTTTATATTCCGAGTCTCGCCGCGCCAAGGCTGGCAAATGAGTGAGTGCTCAATGACTAATAATTCAACAAACATGAGACCCTCCCACCCACCTGTAGAGGATATCCTCGGCGCCCCCGGGAAATGGGTGGAGCCCCCCAATATCCGCAGAGGCGGGGAGAGTGGTGTACTTCGCGTCGAGCTGGAGGGCCTGACTTTCTACAAGAAACAGCAAGTCGGGCATGTCTATCGAAGCTTGTTGCACCCGTTGGGCTACCCGACAGTTGCGCGTGAAGCGAAGGCCCTGCGTGCGGCTGCATCATTAGGTGTATCAACGCCATCGCTTGTCCACGCCCATGTCCGTAAACAGGGCGGGGAGTGGCATGCCGTGATGGTGACGGCAGCGCTGGACGGTTACCTGTCGCTGGAGGACTTCTACGCCAACCACCTCGACCAATCACTCGGGTCCAGGCGTCACCACGAAATCCTGGAGGCGTATGGCCGAGTACTCGCCAGGTTGAACGTTGGCCGTTGGCAGCACGGTTGCCTGTATCTGAAGCATGTCTTTGTCGATTTCAGCGAGCCGAGCATCAAGGTGGCCTTGCTGGATCTTGAGAAGGCCAGGCAACGTCTTACCGCGAAGCGGGCTGCACGGCACGACTTGAGGCAGGTCAAGCGCAGGTCCGGCTGGTCGGGCGATGAATGGGATGCGTTCTGTAGAGGCTATCGGTATTCGTTCGGCCATAACGTTGAGCGGCTTCTTTGACGGTTGAACGTCAGCCGTCTTCCGTCCGAGCGTTTGCCGTGGGCATGATCTAACTGTCACCCTTCAGGTGGGGTTATACCGCAGACGAATTCATCCGAACCGAGTCGGTGCGAGCCAAATTCGACCACATAGCCATCGCCACGGCGCTGCGCCTCGGCCCTGGCGGTTTTCTGGTCGGCATAGACGTCGACAAAGTGCCAAGGGTGCAAGGCTCGCAGCACGCCCCAGCCAAGCACCCAGCCTTCTTTATCAGGGTCTGCAGGAAGATGTCTGGCAAGGCTGCGAATGCTCATGTTTATCTCCTCGACACGGGGCAGCAGGATACCGTCACTACTGATACAAGGTAGCCTGCCTGCCAGTCACGCTTCATCCAGCAACCGTTCTGGGTTGAAGAAGAACGACGCAATGATGATGGCACTGATCACGCCCATCGCGTCCGCCACCAGCAACAGGAAATCGCTGCCATCCCCCAGCAGCGTTTGCTGGTTGACGGCAAAGCTCGCACCATGCGGAAAGGCCGCAATGCCCAGCAATGCCACCGCCAGTACGGCTGACATCAGTTTGCTGTAAGTCCGGCCAAACAGCAGCGTACAGGCCCAGAAAACGAAAATGCTGAACACGGCAAGGCCTGCGGAAACCATGAACTGAGCGAGTATCTCCAGCCACCACAGCATGGGTTGCTCCTGAACGATGCGCCGGGTCGATACGCATGAGAATCAGGGCTGCTTGAATCGTTCCGTTGGCCTAAAGAAATAACTCGAAAGTCGAAAATCCTAAGGGTCATTGGCCATTATCTCTATAGCCAACAAGCCTATCGTGCTGTCTGTATTGCGCAGTACCATTGGGCAATGAAAACCAAAAAAGGGCGGTGTGCTTGGCCACTTTTCAAGTTCTAGAAGGGGCAGCAGGAGCGTGTCGCGTGAAGAACTCAAGATCGGTTGCAGGTGCAGTACTGTTATCCACATCCGCTACGCTGTTCATGGCCGGGTGCGCACAGAACCCGGATGTGCGAAGTGGCCATGATTATACGTCTGGCACCACCGAGAGAAGCACGCCAGCCTATCTGGGGTGCGTCAAAGGCGAACTTCCGGTCAGTGTCAAAACCTATGAAGTGGACACCGGCAACTCGGTCAAGCTGTACGTTGAAAGTACCGACCCCAACAAGGCCGATGGCCTGGTGGAGCTGCACGGTACGGGAACCGACCGCCAGTTCACTGCTTACCAGCGCGACGCCTGGTACGACCATGGCAGGCTGCTCGATGCGGCGCTGATGTGCAAAAAAGCTTGAAGTGATGATTTGCAGCAGAACAAAGCCCGCACACAAGCGGGCTTTTTGCATTGGCTCGATCCCGGATAGAATGGCACACGTTTCTGCCTGGTTAATTGCAAATGCCAACCCTTCGTATCTTGTTCAGTTTCGCAGTCATTGTCAGCCTTGCCGCTTGCGCAAACCCAGGCAAGCCTACCGCCAGTAAGCTGACCTCGAAATCCCCGGAAGATTATGCCGCCTGCGTCCTGCCAAAGTGGCAGGCGCTGTCCCCTCATACTACGCAAAAGTCGATCAATCACGGTTATCGGCTGACCGCGCCCAGCGCCGTGACGTCAGACGAAGTGCTGGAAGTCGTTGAGTACCGCGAAGGTAGCCGCGCAACGTTCTACAAAGGCAGTTTCCTGTCGAGTGACAAGTTGCGCCTGGCCGCACGAGAATGCCTGGATTGACCGGCTGCCATTGGCGTCAATAGCCTGAATGGTCGACCCGGCCATGATCGAACAGCATCAATCCAGCCGGTTAGCCATCATACGCTTGTATTGCTTCACCCGGCGCAGGGTGCACCACTGTTCCAGCAGCAGTGCTCCCAGAGGGGAGGCCTTGGCCTTGGTTTTGCTGCCCTGGGCCAGCCGGCGCATCTGCAGCTTGACCAGCGCCATGTAGGCCAGGGCGGCGAATGCCTTGCGCTTCCAGCGGATCGGCGGCAGTTCGGCCAGGGCCTTGGTCTCGCCGGCTTGCCAGCGTCGAGGCAGGTTGGGGTCGACCGCCAGTGCGGTGGCGATACCGGCCATGGCCACGCCACTGGCAAGCACCTGTTCGACCACGGGGAGGCGGCGGATGCCACCGGTGACCATCACCGGCATCCGGGCGATCGCGGCGATTTCGCGGGCGAACTCCAGGAAGTAGGCCTCCCGTGCCAGGGTGCGCCCGTCGCGGGCGTCGCCTTGCATGGCCGGTGCTTCGTAGCTGCCGCCGGACAGTTCCACCAGGTCCACCGGCAGTTCGTTCAGCCACAGCACGACCTGGCGCGCGTCGGCAGGCTCGAAGCCGCCGCGCTGGAAGTCGGCCGAGTTGAGTTTGACCGCCACGCTGAAGCCAGGAGACACCACCTCGCGCACCGCCTTGACCACCTCCAGCAGCAGCCGCGCGCGGTTTTCCAGGCTGCCACCCCAACGGTCCTGGCGGCGGTTGGTCAGTGGCGAAAGAAACTGGCTGAGCAGGTAGCCGTGGGCGGCGTGGATCTGCACCCCGCTGAAGCCGGCTTGTTCGGCCAGTGCCGCAGTGCGGGCGAAGCGCTGAATGAGCGCGGCAATTTCGCCTTCGTCCAGGGCCTTGGGCTGCGGGAACAGCTTCGACAGACCGCCCATGTCCAGCGCCACCGCCGAGGGTGCCACGGTGGGTTGGCCGAGGTTGGCCTGCATCTGCCGCCCGGGGTGGTTGATCTGCATCCAGAACTGCGCGCCCTTGGCGCGACCGGCCTCGGCCCATTGGCGAAAAGGTTGCAACGGTTGGCTGTCATCGAGCATCACGCCGCCCGGGCCGGTCATGGCGCCGGGGTCAACCATGACATTACCGGTCAGCAGCAAGCCGGCGCCGCCTTCAGCCCAGGCCTGATACAGGCGCAGCAAGCGATCGGAAGGGGTCTGGTCCTGATTGGCGAGGTTTTCTTCCATGGCCGCCTTGGCCAAGCGGTTGGGGATGACACTGCCATTGGGCAGTTGCAGGGGCTGGAAGGGGGACATGCGGTGTTCTCCAAGGTAGCGCCGGGCGTCGGGCGGGTTGGGTTTTGGAGAAGGCTAAGGTTAAAGTAAACCTTAAGGTCAACAGGGAATTTCATCCACTCATGAAAATTGGCGAACTGGCCCGACGCACGGGCCTCAGCGCATCACGCATCCGTTTCTATGAGGCCAGCGGCCTGATCGAGGCTCGACGCCTGGGCAACGGTTACCGGGACTACCCAGAGCAGGCGGTGAGGTCGCTGGAGATCATCACCTGCGGACAGCAGGCAGGCTTCAGTCTGGAAGAAATGCGCAAACTGACCAGCGCAGCGGGTGACGGCCCAGCACGGCATGACCTGCTGCTGGCAAGCCTCAAGCGCAAGGTGGCTGAAATCGAAGCCATGCAGTTACGCCTGGCGCAGAACCGCGCGCAATTGCTAGCGGTGATTGCCGGGATGCAGAGCAAGCCACAGGGCATGGATTGCGATGCCAATGCCCAGCGCCTGATTGCCGGGTGGCAGGACGGCGAGGCCGGCAAGGCTGATGACGGCGCAGTTCGCTGAGAGCCGGCTTGCCGGCCCTCACGCATGACGGTCAGGGTAGCTGACTACCTGGTTTGCTTGGCCATGTTCATGTTTCGGCACTGTACCTCGGCATCCGTCCTGCTCGGGTAACTGGGTTTGAGCCGCTCCTTTTCCTGATTGTCATAGATATCGAAACCGCCGCATTCGGTCGCCGCGTAGTAACGAGTGCCGATGCGGAACGACTGCTTTTCGATGGGCACCGCCGGAACGATAACGAATCTTGGTTGCATGTTTCGTGCCTCCCCAGGCAGAGATTTAAGTATTAGTCGGGCCTTTGCTAGCCATCAAGGTGGCTCATGAAGAAAACATTGCAGCCCCAGCCCCGGCGCTCTGTCATCAAATGAAAACCCGCTGTCGCCCGATGCGAAGCACCCCACACCCCAAGCGCTTACATTCCAGTTACCCAGAACTGACGCCCCGCGTTCAGATCGATGATTGGAGAGACAAGCATGTCCAAAGTCGTACGTTTCCATCAGACCGGTGGCCCCGAAGTGCTGCGTTACGAGGACGCCGAGGTCGGTGAACCCGGCCCGGGCCAGGTGCGCCTGCGTCAGGTGGCGGTGGGCCTGAACTATGCCGACACCTATTTTCGCAACGGCACCTACCCGATCCCGCTGCCCAATGGCATTGGCGTGGAAGCCTCCGGCGTGGTGCAGGCGGTAGGCGAGGGCGTGACCCAGGTGGCGGTGGGTGACCGGGTGACCTACACCGGCTTCCTCAACACCCTCGGCGCCTATTGCAGCGAACGTCTGATCCCCGCCGCGGCGCTGATCAAGCTGCCGGAAACCATTGCCTTCGAGACCGCTGCCGCCATGACCATGCGCGGCCTGACGGCGGCCTACCTGATGCGCCGGCTGTACGCCTTCAAACCCGGCGACACCGTGCTGCTGCACGCGGCGGCGGGTGGAGTCGGCCTGATTGTCGCGCAGTGGGCGCGCCTGCTGGGGCTGAATGTGATTGGCACGGTGTCTACCGAGGCCAAGGCCGAGATCGCCCGCGCCCATGGTTGCAACCAGATCATCAACTACAGCGTCGAGGACGTGGCCAGCCGAGTGCGAGCACTCACCGATGGCGTCGGCGTCAACGTGGTGTTCGATAGCGTCGGCAGGAACACGTTCATGGGCTCGCTCGATTCGCTCAAGCGCCGTGGCCTGATGGTCTGCGTCGGTACCGCCTCCGGCACCATCCCGCCGTTCGACCCACAGCTGCTGGCGATCAAGGGCTCGCTGCAACTGACCCGCCCGGCACTGGCCGACTTCATTGCCGACCCTGCCGAAAAGGCCGACCTGGCCGGCGAGCTGTTCGACCACGTCAGCAGCGGCCGCATCCGCATCGAAATCAACCAGCATTATGCCCTGCAGGACGCCGTCCAGGCCCATCGTGACCTGGAAGCGCGCAGGACCACCGGCTCGTCGATCTTCGTCATCTGAAGAGGGCAACAGCATGCACATCGAACAACTGACCTGTGCGATCGGCGCCGAAATAACCGGGGTCAACCTGGCTGACGCGATCCATGACGACGACCTGTTCGAGCTACTGCGCGGGCAGTTGCTCAAGCACCGTGTGCTGTTCCTGCGTGACCAGCATTTCAGCCGTGCCGAGCATGTGGCCTTCGCCCGGCGCTTTGGCGAGCTGGAAGACCACCCGGTAGCCGGCAGCGACCCGGAGCACCCAGGCCTGGTGCAGATCTACAAGCGCCCTGACCAGCCCAATGACCGCTATGAAAACGCCTGGCACACCGACGCCACCTGGCGCGAGGCACCGCCCATGGGCTGCGTGCTGCGCTGTGTCGAGTGCCCGCCGGTGGGCGGCGACACGATGTGGGCGAACATGGTGCTGGCCTATGAAAACCTGCCAAGTGACGTGAAGGCGAAGATCGAAGGCCTGCGCGCACGCCACAGCATCGAAGCCAGCTTCGGCGCCGCCATGCCGATCGAAAAACGCCTGGCACTCAAGGCGCAGTTCCCGGATGCCGAACACCCGGTAGTTCGCACGCACCCGGACACCGGCGAGCAGGTGCTGTTCGTCAATGCCTTCACCACCCATTTCAGCAATTACCACACGCCCCAGCGCGTGCGCTTCGGCCAGGACGCCAACCCCGGCGCCGCCGACCTGCTGCGCTACCTGGTCAGCCAGGCCTACCTGCCCGAATACCAGGTGCGCTGGCGCTGGAAGCCCAACAGCGTGGCCATCTGGGACAACCGCAGCACCCAGCATTATGCGGTCATGGACTACCCGGCGTGCCATCGCAAGATGGAGCGTGCGGGGATCAAGGGCAGCCCCACCTACTGAGTCAACCGCCGCGCACGCACGCGGCGCACAGCACAATAACAATAGCGAGGACTACTGCATGCAATTCTTCGACGATTCGTTGCACCCGGAAAACATGGAAAAGGTGATCATCACCGTCGCCCCGTATGGCCCGGAGTGGATGCCCGAGGACTTCCCCGAAGATATCCCGCTGACCATGGACGAGCAGGTGCAGAAGGCAGTCGATTGCTATGAAGCCGGCGCCACCGTGCTGCACCTGCATGTGCGCGAACTGGACGGCAAGGGCTCCAAGCGCCTGTCCAAGTTCAACGAGCTGATCGCCGGGGTGCGCGAAGCGGTGCCCGACATGATCATCCAGGTCGGAGGTTCGATTTCCTTCGCCCCCGAGGGCGAAGGCGAGGCCGCCAAGTGGCTGTCCGACGACACGCGGCACATGCTCGCCGAGCTGACCCCGCGCCCTGACCAGGTGACCGTGGCGATCAACACCACGCAAATGAACATCATGGAGCTGCTGTATCCGGAGTATCTGCAAGGCACCTCCCTGGCCCACCCGGCCATTCACGCTGCCTACAGCGAAATGACCGTGCCTGCCGGGCCGGCCTGGGTCCGCGAACACCTGCGCCGCTTGCAGGCCAGTGGTATCCAGCCGCACTTCCAGCTGACCGGCATGCATGCCCTGGAAACCCTCGAGCGCATCGTTCGCCGGGGTGATTACATGGGCCCGCTGAACCTGACCTGGATCGGGATCGGTGGCGGTTTCGACGGCCCCAACCCGTTCAACTTCTTCAACTTCATCCACCGCGCACCGGATGGCTGCACGTTGACTGCTGAATCGTTACTGAAGAACGTGCTGCCGTTCAACACCATGGCCCTGGCCATGGGCCTGCATCCCCGTTGCGGCAACGAAGACACCATCATCGACCAGCATGGCAAGCGCTTCGGCTCGGTGCAGCAGATCCAGCAGACCGTGCGCGTGGCCCATGAACTGGGCCGCGAAGTGGCCAATGGCAAAGAGGCCCGGGCCATTTACCGCATTGGCGAGCAGTACGCCAGCATCGAGCAGACCCTCAAGGCCAACGGCATGGCACCGAATCGCCAGCCGGGGCAGAAGGGGGTGCCGCAGCGGGCCTGACAGGCAGGACCGGCCTCTTCGCGGGCACGTCGGGGCCCCGTAGAGGCCAGCCCACGCGGTAAAGATTTTGGCTGTAACCCATAACAACAAGAACACCACCCACGCCAGATACCCCGAGGAGGCAGCATGGCCACCTATCTTGCCAGTGCCGAGGCACCCGGCAGCGACACTGCGCACAGCGTACCCAGGCGCTATGCCTGGGTCGTCTTCGCCCTGACCTTCGGCCTGTTGATCTCCGACTACATGTCGCGCCAGGTGCTCAACGCGGTATTCCCGCTGCTCAAGGGCGAGTGGGCCCTGAGCGACAGCCAGCTCGGCCTGCTCAGCGGCATCGTCGCACTGATGGTCGGCCTGCTGACCTTCCCGTTGTCATTGCTGGCCGACCGCTTTGGCCGGGTCCGTAGCCTGGTCTTGATGGCCGTGCTGTGGAGCCTGGCGACCTTGGGCTGCGCCGTGGCAGAAAACTACCCGCAGATGTTCATCGCCCGCTTCCTGGTGGGTGTCGGCGAGGCCGCCTATGGCAGCGTCGGCATTGCCGTGGTGGTGGCGGTGTTCCCCCGCGACATGCGCTCGACCCTGGCCGGCGCCTTCATGGCCGGTGGCATGTTCGGCTCGGTACTGGGCATGGCCCTGGGCGGCGTGCTGGCCCAGCACCTGGGTTGGCGTTGGGCATTCGCCGGCATGGCCCTGTTCGGCCTGGTGCTGGCACTGCTGTACCCACTTATCGTCAAGGAGGCCTGCATCACCGCCAGCGGCGCCGAACCGGCCGAGGTCAAGGCGAGCCACCCGCTGCGCAGCCTGTACGGCTCGCGCTCGGTGATCGCTGCGTACATCGGCAGCGGCTTGCAACTGTTTGTCGGCGGCACGGTGATCGTGTGGATGCCCAGCTACCTGAACCGTTACTACGCCATGGGCACCGACCGCGCTGGAGCGATCGCCGCGGTGATCGTGCTGTGCAGCGGCATCGGTACCATCCTCTGCGCGATGCTCTGTGACCGCCTGGGCCGTCAGCGGCCTGACCGCAAGATCAGCTTGGCCATCGGCTACTGCCTGGGCGGCTGCCTGCTGCTGTCGGTGGCCTTTGCGCTACCGGCAGGCACCGCGCAGCTGGTACTGATCGGCCTGGGCATGATGATCGCCGTCGGCACCAACGGCCCGTCCAGTGCCATGGTCGCCAACCTGACCCACGCCGCCGTGCACGGCACTGCATTCGCCACCCTGACCCTGGCCAACAACCTGCTGGGCCTGGCGACCGGCCCGCTGATTACCGGCCGTGTTTCCGACCTGATCGGTCTGCACGCTGCGTTCCAGCTGGTGCCGTTGATGAGCATCGCCGCCGCCGCCGTATTCTTCATCGCCAAACGCCATTACCACTGCGACATGGAGCGTCTGCAAGCATCGGTCAGCCGTACCGAGGAGTTGAGTTCGTGAAACAGACGTTGTCCGTCGAAGTGTTCTTCGATTTCATTTGCCCGTGGTGCCTGATCGGCCAACGGCAACTGCAGGCCGCCCTGTTGATGCTGCAGCGCGAGCAGCCACAGGTGGAGGTGGCCTTGCAGTGGCGCGGCGTCCAGCTGCTGCCTGGGTTGCCTGCCAATGGCTTGCCATTCCACGCCTTCTATGTAGAACGACTGGGCAGCGAGCAGGCCGTACGCGAGCGCCAGGCCCAGGTGCGAGCAGCGGCCAGCGTAGTGGGTGAAGACATTGACTTCGCGCGTATCCGCCGCATGCCCAACACTGCCAATGCCCACCGCTTGCTGCAGCGTGCGTCCGGCCTGCTCAGCGCCAGGCGGCTTGAAACCCTGCTGACTCAGCTGTTCATTGCCTACTTCCATCAGGGCCGCGACCTGGGCGACAGCCGGGTATTGCTCGCCGTTGCCCAGTCTTGTGGGCTGGAGGCGGCGCAAGTGGTCGATTGCCTGCGTGAAGATGGCGGCCCGTTCCTCGACGGTGCCGGGCGCGCCGGCAGTGCGGTGC
The DNA here is from genome assembly GCF_021602465.1 of Pseudomonas urethralis. Lineage (NCBI taxonomy): Bacteria > Pseudomonadati > Pseudomonadota > Gammaproteobacteria > Pseudomonadales > Pseudomonadaceae > Pseudomonas > Pseudomonas urethralis. The sequence goes on along the minus strand of NZ_BQIJ01000004.1, from coordinate 163,380 downwards.
CCTGTTTCCGCTTCAATGAGGGCCGCCTGATTCCTGGGGCACAACCTGCTGATGTGCTGTTCGCGGCCATGCTTGAAGCCCTGCAAGTACAGGTGCCGGCATGAGTCGGCGTATCGCCCTGGCGGCGAACCAGGTGCCTGAGCGCAACGAGCGTGTGCTGGTGGAGAGCCACGGCAAGAGCCTGGCCGTGTTCAATGTGGCCGATACCCTCTACGTGATCGACGACAGTTGCCCGCACCAAGGTGCCTCGCTGTGCAGCGGGCGCCTGGAGGGCCGGGTCATCCAGTGCTGCGCCCATGGCCTGCGCTTCGACCTGGCCAGCGGCTACCTGCTCAACTCCACGGCGCTGAAGGTCAACAGCTACCCGGTCGAATGCCAGGGCCAGCGGGTGTACATCGTGCTGAGCGACGAGGAGAGCGGGCGATGAGGGCAGTATCGATGCCTTGTCACGTAGCGGCCTGACGCTGACCGAGGTGCACTCGGGTGTTCAGGCCCCCTGCACGGCATGCTGTGCCCGCCAGGTGGCGGGTGGCATGCCGAACTGGGCAATGAACCAGCGGGTGAACGAACTGGGCATCGAATAACCGAGCATGTCGGCGATGCGCCCCAGCGAATAGGTGGGGTTTTCCAGATAACGCATCACCAGGTCGCGGCGCACGTTGTTGATCATGTCCTTGAACGTCAGCCCGTCTTCTTCCAGGCGTCGTTGCAGGGTGCGCACATTCATGCCCTGGGTCTGCGCCACCTGCTCGATGGTGGCGCGGCCCATGGGCAGCAGCAGGTAGATGGTCTTGCGCAACTCCAGCTCCAGGGACGGCGTGCCGCCGGCAGGCAGGGTGTCCAGGTAGCGCCGTGCCAGGCGCGCCATGGCCTCGTTGGCCTGGGGGCTGGCGCAGTCGAGGTCGGCGGCGGGGCAGACGATGCCGTTGAACTCGCTGCCGAACACCAGCGTGCAGCCGAAGATACGTCGATGGATGGCCAGGTCGGCCGGCGCGGCATGGGTGAAGTTGGCGCTGATCGGGTGCCACTGGCCACCCAGCAGCGCCGCACACAGGCGCAGCATCACGCCGATGGCAAGCTCCGTGGCCTGGCGGCTGCACGGCGCCCGCTCGTTGATCACTTCTTCGCGAATGATGACCGTCTTGCCGGCTTCCTCGACATGGATGGCCAGGGCATCGTTGAGCAGGTGACGATACTGGACGATCACTTCCAGGGCATCGCGCAGGTTGCGCTGATGGCTGAGCAGCAGGCTGATCTCGCCGAAATCCGAGAGTTGACGCGATTCGGCCATGCGCAGGCCGAAGGTTTCACAACCACTGACACGGGCCGACTCTTCCAGCAGGGCAATCACGTTGGCCGCCGGAATACGCCGGTTGGGGTCCTCCAGCAGGGCAGCGCTGAGGCCCACCTGGGCGAGCAAGGGGGTGGGGTTCAGGCCCACATGGCGGGACACTTCGAGGTAGTTGGTCAGGCTGGCGGCACGGACGAGGGCGGGCATTTTTATTGTTTTCCGTCAAACGGTCTGTGATTTATAGCCTGCGTGTCATCCATTGAGAAGCACAAGCCAGTAAACGCCGCTTGTCATCAAATGAAAAGTCACTGACGTGCAATGTGAAGCACCCGCCGAGCCCCCTCTTTACTGTGAACCTCGTACCCGATCCAAGCCCCGATGCAAAACGAGGTTCTGACGTGGAAAAACTGCAAACCACCGCCACCGTGCTGATCATCCCTGGCCTGCGCGAGCATGTCAGCGAGCATTGGCAGACCTTGCTCCAGGCGCGCCTTGCCAAGGCCCGCAGCGTACCGCCGCTGCGGGTCGACAGGCTCAGCTGCGATGCCCGAGTCGAAGCCATCCAGCGCGAGCTTGAGCAGATCGACGGTGAGGTGGTGCTGGTGGCGCACAGCGCTGGCGTGCTCATGGTGGCCCACTGGGCCGCTCGCTATCAGCGGCCGATCAAAGGCGCCTTGCTGGCAGCACCGCCCGATCTGCACGCCCAGTGGCCGGCCCACTACCCCAGCCCGCAAAGCCTGGCCGAGCAGGGCTGGTCGCCGTTGCCGAGGGCGCCGCTGCCGTTCCCCAGCATCGTCGCCGCCAGCAGCAACGACCCGCTGGCCAGTTTCGACGCCGCTGGCGTCATGGCCCAGGCCTGGGGCAGCGAACTGGTTGCCCTTGGGCCGGTCGGCCACCTCAACCCGGCAGCCGGCTTTGGCCCCTGGCCGCTGGCCGAGAACCTGATTCGTCGCCTGGACCACTGACCTGCCAACCCCGCACGGATGCCCAAGCCAAGCCCGCAGATGACGGGCGGCCATGAACAACAAGAACAATAAGTGGAGTCATCGCCATGCCACAACACCGCATCCACCGTGCTGTGAAACCACAGCGCTGCCTGCTCGCCTGCGCCATCAGCCTGCTCAGCCTGCCCGGCGCGCAAGCCTTCGAAGTGACTACCGGCAGCGAAGACTGGGCCGTACGCTTCGACAATACCGTCAAGTACAACTATGGCGTGCGCACTGAAAGCGCCGATAAACGTCTGCTGGGCACGCCCAACAGCAATGACGGTGACTACAACTTCCGCAAGGCCGGCACCAACATCACCAACCGCGTCGACCTGCTGACCGAACTGGACGTGGTCTACCAGGGCAACACCGGCTTTCGCGTCAGTACCGCCAGCTGGTACGACAAGGCTTATGACAATACCGGCTCCAACAGCAACCGGCTGGTCAACGGCAACGGTGACCAGTCTGGCATCAATCCCAGCCTCAATGGCCTGCCGGGCACCGGTGTGCCGCTGGGTAGCCCGCACCTGAGCCACTATGCGCAGCGCTACTACAGCGGCCCTTCGGGCGAGGTGCTGGATGCCTTCGTGTTCTTCAGCCGCGAGGTGGGCGAGCAATCGCAAATCAGCGCCAAAGTCGGCCAGCACAACCTGTTCTGGGGGGAAACCCTGCTCAACCCGGTGCACTCGCTCAGCTACGGCCAGTCCGGGCTGGACCTGGCCAAGCTGGCTGCCTCGCCGGGTACCGAAGCCAAGGAGCTGTTCGTCCCCCGCAACCAGTTGTCCACCTCGTTCATGGTCAACCCTGAGCTGACCCTGGGCGCCCAGTATTTCTTCGATTGGGATGCTGCGCGCCTGCCGGAAGCCGGTACCTACTACGGAGGCTCCGACGTGGTGGGCGAGGGCGCCCAGAGCTTCCTGCTCGGCCACACCGGCACCCCGGGGCTGATCCCGGTGCGCGGTGCGCTCACCAGCATCCGCCGTGGCGATGACCTGACCCCGCGCAACAGCGGCGACTGGGGCGTCATGGCCAAGTGGTCGCCCGAGTGGCTCGGCGGCACGATGGGCTTCTACTACCGCAAGACCTCCGAGATCCTGCCGCAGGCCTGGCTCGACGCACGCGGCATGACCGTGGCCCGCGGCCCGTTCGGCGCGCCCCCGGCCAGCCGCCAGGGTGCGGTCGGCAACCTGTACAACTCGTTGCAGAGCACCACCTACCAGTTCGCCTACTCCGACGACATCGACATCTATGGCCTGAGCCTGTCCAAGGACATCGGCGGCATCAGCGTCGGCAGCGACCTGAACATTCGCCACCACATGCCCCTGGCGAGCATCCCGGCGATCGTCAGTGCCCCCGGCACGGCTGGCCTGGGCGGCGGCTTCGGTCTGCTGCCGCCACGCCTGGCCAGCAGCGGTGTGGTCTACGACGTGCCCAAGGACGGCGACAGCCTGAGTGCCACCGGCGAGACCCTGCACTGGACCCTCAACGGCCTGATGACCCTCGGCAACACGCCGCTGTTCGATTCGGCGACGCTGCTGGGCGAGCTGTTCTACAGCAACCTGCTCAAGCTCGATGGCCACAACGAGGCCTTGTACAAGGGCAAGAGCAGCTACCGCGGCATCGACCAGCCGACCCGTGACAACTGGGGAATTGCCGTCAACTTCACGCCCACCTGGTTCCAGGTGATGCCAGGTATCGACCTGAGCATGCCGCTTTCGGTCAACGTCGGCATCGACGGTGTGTCGCCAGTGCAGGGTGGCGGTGCCAAGGACACCGGCAACTATGCGGTGGGCGTCAGCGCCGCCATCTACAACCAGTACTTCGTCGACCTCAAATACGTCGATAGCTTCGGCAAGACCCAGTCCTGCAAGGATGGCCAGACCGACGGCAGCACACCGAACGCCCTCGATGGCGAGCAGGACTACACCTGCTACGGCGGCGGCTACGCCTCCTTCTCCGGCGGTGGTGCCACCACCGAAGACCGTGGCGCCCTGTACCTGACCCTCAAGACCACGTTCTGAGACCTGTCCTCCACAGACTTCACAGGAAAACAACAATCATGAACCACGTGAAAACCCTGTTGGCCACCTGCCTGTCCCTGGCTGCCCTCAACGCTGCCCACGCTGCGGTATCGCCTGACCAAGCGGCCAAGCTGGGCAAGAGCCTGACCACCCTGGGCGCGGAACAGGCCGCCAGTGCCGATGGCTCGATCCCGGCTTACCAGGGCGGCTTGCTGACGCCACCGGCCAGCTACCAGAGCGGCGCCAGCATGCGCCCCGACCCGTATGCCAACGAAAAGCCGCTGCTGGTCATCGATGGCAAGAACGCCGACCAGTACAAAGCCCAGCTGACGGCCACCACCCTGGAACTGCTCAAGCGCTTCCCGACCATGCGCGTCGATGTCTACCCGACCCATCGCAGCGTGGCGCTGCCCCAGGCGGTGCTGGACAACACCCTGAAGAATGCCACCGGCGCCAAGAGCCAGGAGGGCGGCACTGCAGTGGACAACGTGCTACCGGGCATTCCGTTCCCGATCCCGCAGAACGGCGCCGAGGCGATGTGGAACTTCCTGCTGCGCTATCAGGGCGTGAGCATGACCGCCAAGTACGATTCGTGGAACGTCGACGCCGCCGGCAAGCCGTCGCTGTCGACCACCGGCCAGGCCAACATCAGCTACCCGATCTACGAAGACATGAACAAGCCGATCGGTGCCAAGGACACGTACTACCAGATGAAACTGGTGTATACCGGCCCCGCCCGTCGTGCCGGTGAAGCGATGATGCTGCGCGATGCCGCCAACCCGCTGGTGCAGCCGCGCAGCGCCTGGCAGTACCTGCCGGGGCAGCGTCGGGTCAAGCTGGCGCCGAACCTGGCCTACGACACACCCAACCCGGGGACTTCAGGGTCTGGCACCTACGACGACGTGTTCGTATTCAACGGCGCCCTTGACCGCTACGACTGGACCCTGGTCGGCAAGCAGGAAATGTACGTGCCGTACAACACCTACCAGCTGACCTACAACACCGACGTCAAGCAGTTGATCACCCCCAATCATCTTGCCCCGCAGTTCGTGCGCTGGGAAAAACACCGCGTGTGGGTGGTCGAAGGCAAGCTCAAGGACGGTGCACGGCACATCTACCACAAGCGCCGCTTCTACCTCGACGAGGACAGCTGGGTGGCCTTGGCCTCGGACCAGTATGACGCCCGCGGCCAGCTGTACCGTGGCTCATTCGCCTTCCTCACCCAGAGCTACGACAAACAGACCCCGGATGCCACGCCGTTCATGATCTACGACCTGGTCGGCGGCACCTACAACCTCAACGGGGTGGTCGGCGCCTACGGCGGTATCCGCTACATCGACCCGTTGTCCAAGGCGCAGTGGTCGCCTGAGTCGCTGGCCGGCAACGGCATTCGCTGAGCGCATGGCGCAGAGGTGGGCAATGGCTGTCTTCAAACGATGCAGCGTGGCGATACTGCTCTGGGGCGCGCTGCAAGGCGCGCTCCAGGCAGCGCCTTTCACCGACGTGCTGGACCTGCCGGCCATGCCCAGTGCATTGGCCGCGGGCAGTGCGCTGCGTGATGTGACCCGGGCCGGTGGGCGCCTGGTGGCGGTGGGCCCGCGCGGGCACATCCTGTATTCCGATGACCAGGGTGCGCACTGGCAGCAAGCCCAGGTGCCGGTCAGCGCCGATCTCAATGCCGTCAGCTTCCCCACTGCCCAACACGGTTGGGCGGTGGGCAACGACGGCGTGGTGCTGCACAGCCGCGACGGTGGCCAGCACTGGGAAAAGCAGCTCGATGGCCGTGAATTGGCCGAGGGTACCGACAGCACCTTGCTCGATGTCTGGTTCAGCGATGACCAGCACGGCTATGCCGTGGGCCTGTTCAACCTGTTGCTGCGCACCGTGGACGGCGGCCAGCACTGGTTGCCCTGGCAGGACCACAGCGACAACCCGCAGGGCCTGCACCTGACCAGCCTGGCGCCGGTCGGTGACGCGCTGTACATCACCGGCGAGCAGGGCCTGTTGCTCAAGCTGGATGCCGCAGGCGAACGCTTCGACCAGGTGCCGACGCCGTATGCCGGCACCTTGTTCGGCGCCGTGGGCAAACCCGGGCTGCTGCTGATCTACGGCTTGCGCGGCAATGCCTACCGCAGCACCGATGGCGGCCAGCAATGGCAACCGGTCAGCAGTGGGGTGAAGACCAGCCTCACGGCGGCCAGCCTTGGCACAGGCGGCGATGTCTGGCTGGCCAGCCAGGCCGGCGACCTGCTGCTCAGCCGCGACGGTGGCGCCAGCTTCAGACTGCAGCCACAAGCCACACGTGGCCCGGTGACCGCGCTCACCGACGACGCCGGTACCGGCCTGGTACTGGTGGGCGAGCGGGGCGCGCGTACCTTCGACGAGAGAAGACCCTGATGGCCGATATCCGCCAAGACCCACTGCCGGTGATCCACGACCTTGCCGACTTCGACCCCCGTTCGGGCAATCGCCTGGAGCGCCTGGTATTCAACCACCGCCTGGCCTTCGTGCTGGGCATGCTGTTGACCACTCTGGTGCTCGGCTACCTGGCACTGACCCGCCTGGAACTGCGCCCCAGCTTCGAAAAAATGCTGCCGCAGAGCCACCCCTACATCCAGAACTACCTGGCAAACCGCCAATCGCTGCGCGGCCTGGGCAACTCGGTGCGGGTGGTGGTGGAGAATACCCGCGGCGACATCTTCGACCCCGACTACCTGCAGGCCCTGCGCCAGATCAACGACGAGCTGTTTCTCAGCGATGGCGTCGACCGCGCCTGGATGAAATCGTTGTGGAGCCCGGCAGTGCGCTGGACCGAGGTCACCGAGGAGGGCTTCCAGGGTGGCCCGGTGATGCCCGACGGCTACCGAGGTACGGCTGCCGACATCGAACAGCTGCGGCAGAACATCGAACGCGCCAGTATCGTCGGCAGCCTGGTGGCCCGCGACTTCAAGTCGAGCATGCTCATCGTGCCGCTGCTGGACCAGGATTCGGCCACCGGCAAAGGCATTGACTACCGGGCCTTTTCGCAAAAGCTCGAACACCTGCGCAGCCGCTATCAGGCCAGCGGCCAGTACCAGATCCACGTGATCGGCTTTGCCAAACTGATGGGCGACCTGATCGATGGGCTGATCCAGGTCATGGCGTTCTTTGCCCTGGCCGTGGTCACCAGCCTGGTGATCATCTACCTGTACACCCGCTGCGTGCGCAGCACCTTGCTGGTGGTGCTGTGTTCGCTGACCGCAGTGGTCTGGCAGCTGGGCATCGTCGCCTGGCTGGGCTATGCCATCGACCCGTACTCGATTCTGGTGCCGTTCCTGATCTTCGCCATCGGTGTGTCCCACGCTGCGCAGAAGATGAACGGCATCCTCCAGGACATTGGCCGCGGCACTCACCGGCAGATCGCCGCACGCTACACCTTCCGCCGCCTGTTCGTGGCCGGGGTCACCGCGCTGCTGGCGGACGCGGTGGGCTTTGCCGTGTTGATGCTGATCGATATCCCGGTGATCCAGGACCTGGCCATCACCGCCAGCATCGGCGTGGCGGTGCTGATCTTCACCTCGCTGCTGCTGATGCCGGTGGCATTGTCGTACGTCGGTGTCGGCCGCAAGGCCGCCGAGCGCGCCTTGTACATCGATGCCCGCGCGGCGCAGCACCGGGGCTTTGGCCGCGTGTGGGACGTGCTAGACCGTTTCACCGAGCGCAAGTGGGCCAGCGGTGCACTGCTGGTAGCCATGGTGCTGGCCGCCATCGGTGCATGGGGCAGCCTGCAGCTGAAGATCGGCGACCTCGACAGCGGTGCCCCGGAGTTGCGCGCCGATTCGCGCTACAACCGCGACAACGCCTTCATCACCCGTCACTACGCGCTCAGCAGTGACACCTTTGCAGTGATGGTCAAGACACCGCCGGAAGGCTGCCTGCGCTACCAGACGCTGGTGCTCGCCGACCGCCTGGCCTGGGAGCTGCAACAGTTGCCTGGGGTGCAGACCACGCTGTCGCTGGCCAACGCGGTGCGCCAGATCACCGCCGGCACCTACGAGGGCAACCCGCGCCTGAACAGCCTGCAGCGCAACCAGGACGTGCTCAACTACGCCGCCCAGCAGGCCTCGGTCAACACCCCTGAGCTGTTCAACAACGACTGCTCGCTGATGCCGGTGATCGCCTACCTCAAGGACCACCGTGCCGACACCCTGGCGCAGGTCGCCGTCGCCGCCGAGCGTTTCGCCCAGGCCAACGGTAGCGAGGATCGTCAGTTCCTGTTGGCCGCCGGCAGTGCCGGTATCGAGGCCGCCACCAATAGCGTCGTGCGCGAGGCCAACCATCGCATGCTGCTGCTGGTGTACCTGGCCGTTACCCTGTTCTGCCTGTTCACCTTCCGCAGCTGGCGCGCCACCGTGGTGGCCGTCCTGCCATTGATGCTCACCTCGCTGCTGTGCGAAGCGCTGATGGTGGCCCTGGGCATCGGCGTCAAGGTCGCCACCTTGCCGGTGATCGCTCTCGGCGTAGGCATTGGCGTCGACTATGCGTTGTACCTGCTCAGCGTCCAGCTGCATCACCAGCGTGCCGGCCTGCCACTGGCCCAGGCCTATAAGAAGGCCGTGGCCTTCACCGGGCGCGTGGTCGGCCTGGTGGGCATCACCCTGGCCGCCGGTGTGGTCGGTTGGGCCTGGTCGCCCATCAAGTTCCAGGCCGACATGGGCCTGCTGCTGACCTTCATGTTCCTCTGGAACATGCTCGGCGCGCTGGTGCTGATCCCGGCGCTGTCGCACTTCCTCCTGCGTGGCCATGGCGCCCCGGCGGCAAGCCGGGCCCGCGCCGCGTCACGTTCGTCAACCCCAGAAACCGAGTGTTCGCCTCATGTCTGATTACCTTCCGCCACTGCGCGACATGGATTTCCTGTTAAACGAAGTGTTCGATATCCCGGCCTGGTGGGCGCAGACCCCGGCGCTGGCCGAGCAGGTCGATGCCGACACCGCCCGGGCCGTGCTCGAACAGGCCGGCAAGCTGATTGCCGACGTGGTGGCGCCGCTCAACCGCAGTGGTGACGAGCAGGGTTGCCGTTGGGATAACGGTCGCGTAATCACCCCGGATGGCTTTGCCGACGCCTACCGGGCGTTTGCCGAAGATGGCTGGGTGGGTGTGGCCGGCGCCCCGGAATATGGCGGCATGGGCATGCCGAAAGTGATCGGCGCCCAGCTCGAAGAAATGCTCAACGCGGCCAACCTGTCGTTCGGCCTGTACCCGATGCTCACCGCAGGCGCCTGCCTGTCACTGCTCAACCACGCCAGCGAGCCACTCAAGGCCCGTTACCTGCCGCCGATGTATGAAGGGCGCTGGACGGGCTCGATGTGCCTGACCGAGCCGCACTGTGGTACTGACCTGGGCCTGCTGCGCACCCGCGCCGAACCCTCGGCCGATGGCTGCTACCGGATCAGCGGCAGCAAAATCTTCATTACCGGGGGTGAGCAGGACCTGACCGAGAACATCATTCATCTGGTGCTGGCCCGCCTGCCTGATGCACCTGCAGGTGCAAAGGGCATTTCCCTGTTCCTGGTGCCGAAAGTGCGGGTCGGGGACGATGGCACGCTGGGTGAGGCCAACGCGGTCAGTTGTGCTTCGATCGAGCACAAGATGGGCATCAAGGCCTCGGCCACCTGCGTGATGAACTTCGACGGCGCCATCGGTTACCTGGTCGGCGAGCCGAACAAGGGCCTCAATGCCATGTTCACCATGATGAACTACGAGCGTCTGGGCGTGGGAATTCAGGGCCTGGCCCTGGGCGAGCGCTCCTACCAGAACGCCATCGCCTATGCCCGCGACCGCCTGCAGGGCCGTGCACCGACCGGCGCCGAGGCGCCCGGGCAGGCCGCCGACCCGATCGTCGTGCACCCGGATGTGCGGCGCATGCTGCTGACCATGAAGGCACTGAACGAAGGCGGTCGGGCGTTTTCCACCTACGTGGCGCTGCAGTTGGACCTGGCCAAGTACAGCGAGGATGCCGGCGCGCGTCGTCTGGCCGAGGCCAGGGTGGCCTTGCTGACGCCGGTGGCCAAGGCTTTCCTCACCGACATGGGCCTGGAAACCACCGTGCATGGCCAGCAGGTGTTCGGTGGCCACGGTTATATCCGTGAATGGGGCCAGGAACAGCTGATCCGCGATTGCCGCATTACCCAGATCTACGAAGGCGCCAACGGCATCCAGGCCCTCGACCTGGTGGGGCGCAAGCTGCTGGGCGATGGTGGCCAGACCTACCGCTTGCTGTCGGCAGAGATCCGCACCTGCGCCGAGGCGTTTTCAGCCGAGTTCGCGACTCCGCTGCTGGCGGCACTGGACGAACTGGACGAACTGACGGACTGGGTGCTCGACCGTGGCCAGGGCAACCCCCAGGAGATAGGCGCTGCGTCGGTGGAGTACCTGCATGCGTTCGGCTACACGCTGTATGCCTACCTGTGGGCACGCATGGCTGAAGTCGCCCTGAACACCTTACAGCCCGAGCCGTTGCACCAGAGCAAGCTGGCTACCGCGCGCTTCTTCTTCGCTCGCCTGCTGCCACGCACCCATTCGCTCAGCGCCAGCGTCAGGGCAGGCAGCCACAGCCTGTACCTGCTCGATGCCGACCTGCTGTGAAGGAAGCCGCGATGACTACCACCCGCATCATGCCGGCCGCCGAACAGGCCTATGGCTACCCGTTGCTGATCAAGCGTCTGCTGTTGTCGGGCGTGCGCTACCAGCCGAACCAGGAAATCGTCTACGCCGACACGCTGCGCTACTGCTACACGACGCTGATCGAACGCATCCAGCGCCTGGCCAACGTGCTCACCGAGGCCGGGGTCAGGCCTGGCGACACCGTCGCCTTGCTCGACTGGGACAGCCACCGCGCCCTGGAATGCTTCTTCGCCGTGCCGATGCTCGGTGCGGTGCTGCATACCGTCAACGTGCGGCTGTCCACCGAGCAGGTCCGCTATACCATGAACCATGCCGAAGACCGGCTGGTGCTGGTGCATGACGACTTCCTGCCGCTGATGGAGCAGCTGCACGACGAGCTGCCGACGGTGCAAGGCTTCATCCGCCTCAGCGATGGCGCCTGTGACCAGCCGACACTGCCCACGCTGGGCGAGTACGAGGCGCTGCTGGGCGCGGCGGGCGCCAGCTTCGACTTCCCCGACTTCGACGAAAACTCCCTGGCCACGCTGTTCTACACCACCGGCACCACCGGCCAGCCCAAGGGCGTGTACTTCAGCCATCGCCAGCTGGTGCTGCACACCCTGGCCGAACAGGCGACCCTGGCTGCCTGCGGCGCTGAGCCGCTGTTGCGCGAGGGCGACGTGTACATGCCGATCACGCCGATGTTCCATGTGCATGCCTGGGGCGTACCCTATGTGGCCACGGCGCTGGGCATCAAGCAGGTCTACCCGGGGCGCTACGAGCCCAACCGCCTGGTACGGTTGTATCGGCAGGAGGGGGTGACCTTCTCGCACTGCGTGCCGACCGTGCTGCAGATGATGCTCGACTGCGACGAAGGCCGGCGCACCGACCTGGTCGGCTGGAAGATGCTGCTCGGTGGCAGCGCGCTGACTGTAGGGCTGGCGCAGCGCGCCAGCCACCGCGGCATCCGCGTGCACTGCGGCTATGGCATGTCGGAAAGCTGCCCGCTGCTCAGTGTCACCCGCCTCAGTACGCAGGACCTGGCGCTGCCCGTGGCCGAGCAGGTGCCGTTGCGCATCAGTGCCGGTGTGCCGATCGCGCTGGTGGACCTGCGTATCGTCGACGACGCAGGCCATGATGTGCCGCACGATGGCGAGCGCCTGGGTGAAGTGGTGGTGCGCGCGCCATGGTTGACCCAGGGTTACCTCAACGAACCGGAGCAAGGCGCTGCGCTGTGGCGCGGTGGCTGGCTGCACACCGGTGACCTGGCCTGCGTCGATGCAGGTGGCGTGTTGCGCATCCGTGATCGCATCAAGGATGTGATCAAGACCGGTGGCGAGTGGATCAGCTCGGTCGAACTGGAAAGCCTGATCAGCCAGCACCCGGCCGTCGAGGCGGTGGCAGTGGTCGGCGTGCCGGACCCGCAGTGGGGCGAGCAGCCGCTGGCCTTGCTGGTGTGCACTGAAGGCCGGCAACTGGATGCGGCGGCACTGGCCGAACACCTGCAACCCTTTGTCGCCAGCGGCCAGCTGAACAAGTGGGCGATTCCACGGCAGATACGCTGTGTCGGGCAAATTCCGAAAACCAGCGTAGGCAAGGTCGACAAGAAGCTGATCCGGCAGTCGCTGCTCACCGAATAACCTGCGCAAGAAAGCGAGTGCGGGAGGCGGCGCGCGACGTTAAAGTGCGCTGAAACGGGTTTGCCGGAGGGAACTCAGATGTCCAGCGCCTTTACCTTGATGCCGTCTCCGGTCGGCACCCTGACCCTGGTGGCACGCGGCGAGCGCCTCGCCGCCGTGCTGTGGGAGGAGGAGCGCGAGAACCGCGTGCGGCTTGGCCAGCTGCACCGCGATGACCGCCATCCGACGCTGCGCGAAACGGCCCGGCAACTGGGCGAGTACTTCGCTGGCACGCGCCAGCGCTTTGAACTGGCGCTGGACTTTGCCGGTACCGAATTCCAGCGCCAGGTATGGGCGGCCTTGCTGACCATTCCCTTTGGCCAGACCCGCAGCTACCACGACATCGCCTGCCAGATCGGCAACCCCGGTGCCGTGCGGGCAGTGGGTGCAGCCAACGGGCGCAACCCGATCTCGATCATTGCGCCGTGTCACCGGGTGATCGGCGCATCCGGGAGCCTGACCGGGTTTGCCGGGGGCTTGCCGGCCAAGCAGTATCTGCTGGCGCTGGAGGGGCGGCAGAGCCTGGCCCTGGACCTCTGAACAACCTGCACCGGCCGCTTCGCGGGTGTTCAATTCAGGCCGAGAGGTACACCGAGCGCAAGGTTGCTGGCGGTATCCAGCAGGATCAGGCCTTCGGCTTTGTCATCCAGCGCCGCCAACAGATTGCCCTGGTTGTCCCAGGCTGCCGAGCCGCCGGCCCCGATGAAGTTGTCAGCCGGCCCGACGCAGTTGGCCAGCAGCACCGGTATGCCCAAGGTGCGCGCCACCTCCGGGTAATGTTCGTGGCCCTCGCGGATACCTTTGGCGGTCTTGGCCACGCTGACCAGATACAACTCGGCACCCAGCCCATGGGCCTGCGCGGCATGTTCGATGAACATCGATTCGTAGCAGATGGCCGGGGCGATCTGCAGCGCCCCGGAATCGAACACCAGTGGTTGATCGCCAGGCGTGAAGAACGGCCGTTCATCGTCATGCAGGCGCTGCTTGGCGTACGTCAGGGGCGGCAGGCCCGGGCGCAGGATGGGCATACCGATGCGAATGCCCTCTGCGGTCGGCAGTGGCATGCCCACGGCAGCGCTGATTGCCAACTGATCGCAAAGCGCCTGCAACGGTTGGAGGCGGGCCGAGGTCACCGGCAGGGCCACCTGGCGCGCCAGGGTGGGTTCGTAACCGGTCAACGACAGTTCCGGGAACACCACCAGTTCCGCGCCCAGTGCCGCGGCTTGCTCGATGCAGCGCAGATGGCGGGCGAGGTTGCCGGCCAGGTCGCCCTTGCGCGACGCCAGTTGTACGGCACAGAGTTTCATGGTGGGTCCCTTCCCTGGTACAGGTCGAAGGCCGAGCATACTCCCGTCACGCTCGCCTGTACCAGCAAAGGGTGACCTCAGGACGATGAATGCCGGCCGAACCGCTGGCGGAACCAGTCGTCGAGCATGGCTTTTTCCGCATACAGGCGGTCGCTGCTGTGGGAAGCGCGGCCTGGGCGGCTCAGGTACATCTTGTCGCTGACCCGCTCCTGCGCCTGGTGGTCGGGGTTGCCGGGCTGGTGCAGGGTGTAGCTCAGGTCGATGGTCGGCCAGGTGATGTCGCGCATGAAGCGCACATCGTAGGCCTGGCTGTGCCAAGGTTCGTAACGGCCAGCGAGGTCGATGTCGCGAATGTCGATGACCAGCTGCTGGTCGGGCTGCAGGTAGCGCTGGCCGAGTTTCTGCAGGTACTCGGTCAAGGTCTTCATCACGTAGGGGTCGGCGCCGCGGTCATAGCCAGGGCCATCGAGGCTGGCGTCGCGGAATTTTTCCGGGTGGTCGAAACGCACCTCGACCTGCGCAGGCGGGGTGCCTTGTGCCATGCTGTTGAATGACAGCGCCATGAGCACGGCACAGACAAGAGCGGTACGCATGATGCACCTCCGGGGCGGGCTGCGTGTCGCTCCATTTTACGCCGGCCGCAGCGCGCCAGCAGAGGAACATTGTAATGAGCCGGTTTCGGCGGGTAGCCGCCAACAGCAAGGGTCGTGACCTGGCCGTGGGCGATATCCACGGGCATTTCCGGCGGCTTGAGCAATGCCTGGCAGCGGCCGGTTTCGACCCGGCAGTGGACCGCCTGTTCAGCGTCGGCGACCTGGTCGACCGCGGGCCGCATAGTGAAGAGTGCCTGGATTGGTTGGAGCAGCCCTGGTTCCATGCCGTGCAGGGTAATCACGAGTCGCTGGCGATCACCTGCCTGCATGGCGGGCGCCTGGATCTGGAGATGTACCGTGCCGCCGGTGGTGGCTGGTTCATCGATATGCCCAAAGACAGGCAGGCGATCTTCGTCGAACGGTTCCTGCAGCTGCCGATTGCCCTGGAAGTCCAGACCGACACCGGCCTGATCGGTTTACTACATGCCGATAGCCCGTTCAACGACTGGAGCGCATTGCGCGACAGCCTGCTGTTCGATGACGACGCCGGCGTTCGTGAGGTGTGCCAGTGGTCGCGGCAGCGCCTGAAGGAAGGCAGCACCGAGCGCGTGGCAGGCTTGCGCGCCTTGCTGGTAGGGCATACGCCGGTATTGCGGGCCAAGCAGCTGGGCAACGTCTGGCACCTGGATACCGGTGGCTGGGCCAGCGGCCATTTTAGCCTGATGGACCTCGCCAGCCTGCGCCTGGTCAGCCCGGCAGCAGATGAATGAGCAACGCTACGGCCAGCCCCATCAACATGACTCCGGAGGCTCGTTCCAGCCACGGCAGGGCATGGGCGAAGCGCCGCAGCAGGCGTTGATTGCCGATGGCCGCAGCCACCAGCAGGTCCCACAGCAGCACGATGCTGAACATCCAGGCGCTGTAGAGCCATTTCCAGCCCGCGCTGCTGCTGGCCACCATGCCGGCTAGGCTGGCGTAGAACAGCGCGTTCTTCGGATTCAGCGCCCCAGACAGAAAACCCATGCCCAGGCCACGCCACCAACCGGCTACCGCACCCTTTCCGGCAACGGCCGTCAGTTCACTGTTACCGGCATGGCGCAGGAACAGCAGGCCGATGTACAGCAGGTAGCCGGCACCGGCCAATTGCAAGGTAATGAACAATCCGCTGCCTTCGCGCAGGATGGCCAGGCCGGCAAAGGCCATTGCAATGAACAAGCCATTGGCCAAGGCGATGCCCAGGCAGGCGCCGCTGGCCACGCGCCAGCCGGCCGCGACCGAGGTGCGGGCGACCAGGAAAAAGTCCGGGCCGGGTGAAAGCAGGGCGAGGAAGTGGGCGAGGGCGACGATCAGGAACTGCTCCATGGTGGGCTGTCTCGGTAGAAAAGCCGCAGTCTGGAGGCTGCCCTGTCCCGGGTATTGAAGATTATTGCGCGCGCCGATATTGCCCCGGTGTTACCCCGACATGGGCTTTGAACACCCGCTGGAAATGGCTCTGGTCGGCAAACCCCAGCTGGTAGGCAACCTCGGCCAACGCCAGCCCGTCACGTAGCAGCCGTCGGCCCCGGTTGATCCGTGCGTTGAGCAGGTAGGCATGGGGTGTCAGCCCGGTCGCGGCGCGAAACGCGCGGATCAGCTGATAGCGGCCAAGGCCTGCTTGCCTGGCCAGGCGTTCGAGGCTCAGTTGCGTCAGGTCTTGCGCTTCGATGTGTTCGATCAACCCGCGCAAGGTCGGCATCCCCAGCACAGGGGCCGGGGCCGCGAGCGCTGCCGGTTGCGCCGAAAAGTCGTGATCGCCCAGGAACGTCAGCAGCGCCGCTTCTTTCTCGCCGACGCCCGCCGCCGAAAAGAGCAGGTCATTCAGCGCGCAGAATTCACGGTACAGCGCCGGTTCCCGGCTGATCCGCGCCGGGGCACCGGGCCTGGCGGCGGCAAGCCCAGACTCCAGCCGCCACTGTGCCAGCCAGGCGGCGTCGACATGCAGCATCTGGTAGCTCCAGGCCTGGCCGGGTGCAGGGTTGCAGGCATGCACCCGTTGCGCCGGCACCAGCACCAGGGTGCCCGCTTCCAGGCGCTCCTGGCCGTCGCCAGCGCCTGTGAAGCAGCTGCTGCCGGCATCCACCGCGCCGATGGAGAAGGTCGGGTGACTGTGCGCCTTGTAGCAGGCGCGGCTATGGCAGGCGCGGCGGCTTTCCACCCAGGGCAGTGCCGGGTCGTGCCAAAGCTGGGAGCGGGCAGTGGGCATGACAGGGTCCTCGATCAGCTGGGCAGCTTAGCAGCGGCGGGCGCCCGGCCATACAATTTTTGCCGCTGACTGTACCTTGACCCGGCGGTGCCCGGCATCGACAGTAACGGCTGATTGCCTGGAGAACAAAATGGACCTGTCGAGCCTGCTGCTATTCATCCCTGCCTGCTTTGCCCTGAACATGGCGCCGGGGCCGAACAACCTGTTGTCGCTGCACAATGCCAGCCGCTACGGCCTGCGTACCGCCTGCGTCGCCGGCGCCGGGCGGATTCTGGCCTTCAGCGGCATGATCGCCCTGGCCGCCATGGGCCTGGCGGTGGTGCTGCATACCAGCGAGTACCTGTTCCTGGCCATCAAGGTGGTGGGCGCGGCGTACCTGTTCTATATCGCCTGGCAGCTGTGGCGCGCCCCGGTCGGCGAAGCCGTGGTCGCCAGCGATCACCCGCGTGGCACGTGGCGCCTGGCGCGTCAGGAGTTCTGGGTGGCGGCGGGCAATCCGAAGGCCATCCTGATTTTCACCGCCTTTCTGCCGCAGTTCGTTACGGTGGGCAGCGCCACCCCGGTGAGCGAGCAGTTCCTCTGGCTGGGCGTGCTGTTCCTGCTGCTGGAGTGGGCGGCGATTGCCATCTACGCGGGCCTCGGTGCCTACCTGCAGCGTTGGTTCAGCCAGCCCGGGCCGCGCCGGCTGTTCAACCGGGTCAGCGCTTCGCTGCTCGGTTGCGCAGGTATCGGCCTGCTGGCGGCGCGCCGCTAGAACTGCCAGCGCAGACCCAGGTTCACGCCGCTGGCTTCCTGCTGGCGGCTGTCGAGGTTGCTTGAGTACTGCACGCCGCCGTGCAGGCTCAGCGCCGCGCTGAGCTGGGCGACCAGGCCGGTTTCCAGCTGCAGCGAGGTGTAGCGGTAGTCGGTCTTGATCTTGTCCACCCCATCAAACGTTAGCGTGTCGCGGCCGCCGTCGCCGTGCCACACGTTCACTTGCGCATAGGGTTGCAGGCGCACGCTGCTTGCTTTGTAGGCGCCTTCGAGGCGCACGCCGAGCCGGCCGGTCAGCTCGACCTGGGCATCATGGCTAACGTGCGAGACGCGGTCGTTGGCGCTGTACAGCGAGACCTTCTGGGCAATCAGCTGGGCTTGCGGCTCCAGGGTCCAGCGTTCGGACAGGCTGAATGGGTAACCGGACTCCAGTGATGCGGTCCAGGCGTGGCCGTCGATGTTCAGCTTGTCGCCACGGTCGGAGCGGGCGCGGCCATCGAGTCTGGTGTACTGCAACACGCTGTCGAAGTACCCGCCTTGCGGGTCGACCAGCGTCCAGTAACCGCCGACACTGTCACCGTCCAGCTTGAGATCACCGACGCTGCGATCCTCCACAGCCAAGGCGAAGCCTTTGACGTCGGCGTCCAGGCGGCTGTGGCTGACATACAGGCCCACATGCTGGCGATAGCCGTCATCGCTGAGCCTGGCATACAGGTCCTGGCCCACCTTGAAGCCATACAGGTCACCGTCCAGGCTCGGGTTCACCGTACCGCTCCATTGCTGGCGCAACGCGCCGCCGTAGGCCTGGCCCCAGCTGGCCTTGAGGCTGCCTTGGCCGGCCAGCAACTGCTGGCCACCCTGGCGCTGGTGGAAGGTGCCCAGGGCCTGGCGAGCGATGATCGCAGCACCCCGTGGTGCAGCGGCGTAAACCGGCACTTCGGGCCGGTACAGGGGCACACTGACGCCGGCAATCGGCGCTGGCAGCTCGGCCTGGCCGGGAGCCGGTGCAGCCACGGGTGGGGTTGCCGCGGGCTCGACTGGAGGCTCTCCTGGCGCCGGGGCGGCAGGGGGAGGTGTGGCCACCAGCGTCGAGCGCAGGTACCAGCTGTTCTCGCTGCCAGCAGTTACCCCGCCTTTGAACAGCCGGTAATCGTAGGCGCCGACCGACAGCGTCTGTGTCTGGACAAAGGCGTTGGCGGTGCTGGCGGCGCCATCGCGAGCCTCGACCACCTGGATGCCGTTCTGCAAGGTGGTAGCACCGGTACCGCCCAGGTTGTTGACCCACAAGCGCGTACTGCCGGTGATCGTGCCGCGGCCGACGACAAGCCGGTCGGAGGCTGCGTCGTCACCCGCCAACACGCTGTTTACGCGCAACAGGCCGTTTTCCCCCACGTAATTGCCTTCCACAGTCAATCTGCCCTGGGCGTCATCGCCACTGCTGAGGTCGAGGGTGCCAGCATTGTTCAGCGTCGCCTTCTGCCCTTGGCTGACCGGCGTGATGGTGCCTTGGCGGGAAACCAGTGTACTGCTGTCGTCGATGAGCAAGGCGCCAGTGCCGCTGCCAGGCTGCTCAGGGGTGCCGTCGCCAAGGGTCAAGGTGTCGTCAAGGATGAGGCGGCTGTTTTCCAACAGGCCGAAGGCTTCCCAGTTTACATACCGGGCGCCGCCATTGATCTGACTGTTCTCGAACACCAGGCTGTCGTTGCCGCGGCCGCCGTCCAGTTCAGTGACCAAGGTGCTGGCGTCGAGGCCAACGATGCGCGCATGGTCATCACCTATGCCCATGTCGACCTTGCCGCCGATACGGCCCCCGGTCCAGGTGAAGACGTCGTCTCCCGTGCTGGCCAGTACACTGCCTTTTAACCAGCCACCGCTGATGGTGATGTCGTCGGTACCGCCGCTGGTGCTGATGTTGCCGCCGATGGTCCCACCGCGCAGGACGATGGTGTCGTTGCCGAAGCCGCTGACCAGGTTGCCATCGATCTGGGTTTCGACACCAAGGTCCTGGGACATTTCAAAGTAGTTGTCTGCCAGCTTGAGGTCGACCCGGCCAATACGCCCGCCAGCGAATAGCGCGTAGTCGCCATCCTCGAATGCACCGACGATGCGCCCGGCGGACATGTAGAACGTGTCGTAGCCTTGCCCCTGATTGAGCGATTGCACGGTCCCGCCGCTCATCCTGAAGTCGTCGATAGCCTGGGTCTGCACGACGGCACCCAGGGTGTCGCCAGGCGACACCACCAAGGCTTGTGCCTGAACGATCAGCGGCA
Source organism: Pseudomonas urethralis (assembly GCF_021602465.1). Taxonomy (NCBI): domain Bacteria; kingdom Pseudomonadati; phylum Pseudomonadota; class Gammaproteobacteria; order Pseudomonadales; family Pseudomonadaceae; genus Pseudomonas; species Pseudomonas urethralis. The sequence goes on along the minus strand of NZ_BQIJ01000004.1, from coordinate 143,596 downwards.
GGGTCAGGAGGGGAAAGGCAGCGGGCAGCAGCAGGCGAGGGCAACGCATAGGCAGGTCTCCGTGTCCATGAAGGGACCACTACCTGAAACGGCATTCGCTGCCGCTTCGGCCCTGCCTGCGTTGTATGTGAAGCGCGAACATGGGGCAACTGGCAAAAATGCCAGGTGGCCCGTGGCTATCAGTCGCGGTAGAAGGTCTGCACCAGGTGGTAGCCGAACTTGCTCTTGATCGGCCCGTGCACCACGCGCAGGGGCTTCTTGAAGATGACCTGGTCGATCGCGCCGACCAGCTGGCCCGGGCGCACTTCGCCCAGGTCGCCACCGCGCTTGCCCGACGGGCAGGTGGAGAACTTCTTCGCCAGCACGTCGAAGGCCTCGCCGTTGGCGATGCGCTGCTTGAGCTTTTCAGCTTCGTCAGCGGTCTTGACCAGGATGTGGCGGGCTTGAGCTTTCATGGGTACACCTGTGCTTCGGGGCAAAAAAGGGCGCCATTATGCCTGATCGCGCAGCTCCGTGCGGTCGCGAAACTGCTCCAGGGCCTGCGGGTTGGCCAAGGCGTCGGTGTTTTTCACCGGCATGCCGTGCACCACGTTGCGGATGGCCAGTTCCACCAGCTTGCCGCTGATGGTACGCGGGATGTCGCTGACCTGGGCGATCACGGCCGGCACATGGCGTGGCGTGGTGTACTGGCGGATCACCTGGCGAATGCGCTGGCGCAGGGCGTCGTCGAGTTGCAGGCCATCGCGCAGGCGCACGAACAGCACCACGCGCACATCGCCGTGCCAGTCCTGGCCGATGGCTACGCTTTCCAGCACCTCTTCGACCTTTTCCACCTGACGGTAGATCTCTGCCGTGCCGATGCGCACGCCGCCGGGGTTGAGCACGGCGTCGGAGCGGCCATGGATCAGCAGGCCGCCGCTGCTGCGCTGCTCGGCGTAGTCGCCCTGCGCCCAAACCCCGGGGAACTGGCTGAAATAGGCGTCGTGGTAGCGGCTGCCGTCGCTGTCGTTCCAGAAACCAAGGGGCATCGACGGGAAATTGCGGGTGCACACCAACTCGCCTTTTTCATCGAGTACCGGTTGGCCCTGTTCGTTCCATACCTCTACGGCCATGCCCAGGCCCTTGCAGGCCATTTCGCCACGGCGCACCGGCAGGGTCGGATTGCTGAGCACGAAGCACGAGACGATATCGGTGCCACCGGACATCGATGCCAGGCACAGGTCGGCTTTGATCTTGCCGTACACATAGTCGTAGCTGTGAGGCGACAAGGGCGAACCGGTGGACAGGATCAGGCGCAGGCTGTCCAGGCGATGGCTGCGGCCTGGTTCCAGACCTTCCTGTTCAAGCGCAGCCAGGTACTTGGCACTGGTGCCAAAGGCCTGGATGCGTTCAGCGTCGATCAGGTCGAGCAGACGCGCCGGGCCTGGGTGGAACGGTGAGCCGTCGTACAGCACCAGGGTGGCGCCGACGGCCAGGCCGCTGGCCAGCCAGTTCCACATCATCCAGCCACAGGTGGTGTAGTAGAACAGCACGTCATTGGCTTTCAGGTCATTGTGCAGGCCGTGTTCCTTGAGGTGCTGCAACAGCACGCCGCCAGCGCGATGGACGATGCATTTGGGCACCCCCGTGGTGCCGCTGGAATAGAGGATGTACAGCGGGTGGTCGAACGGTAGCGAAGTAAATGCAGGTTCGCCGCCAGGTCGGTAGAAATCGTCCCACAGGCTGACCTTGGCGGCGGTGAATTCGCCAGCTTGGGTGTGGGGGCGGGTATACGGGACCACGATCAACTGCTGCAGCCCCGGCAACTGGGCGCAGACCTGGTTGATCTTGTCGACCTGGTCGACCGATTTGCCGGCGTATTGGTAACCGGCGCAGACCAGCAGCAGCTTCGGTTCGATCTGGCCGAACCGGTCGATGATGCCATGCAGGCCGAACTCCGGCGAAGACGTTGACCAGACCGCACCCAGGCTGGTACAGGCGAGCATCGCTACCAAGGTTTGCCAGGTATTGGGCATGACCGCAGCGATGCGGTCACCGGGCTCGATGCCGGCTGCCTTGAAGGCTTGCTGCAGGCCTGCAACTTCGGCGGCCAGTTGCGCATGGGTGAAGACCACACGCTGGCCATCTTCGCGCACGGAAACCACCGCAGGCCGGTCGTCACGCCGGCGCAGCAGGTGTTCGGCGAAGTTCAGGGTGGCGCCGCTGAACCAGCGGGCGTCAGGCATGTGTGCGCCTTCGCTGAGGACCTGGCTGGGCGGGGTGTGCCAGGCCACCTGGAAATAGTCAGCCAGGGTTTGCCAGAAGGCCGGACGCTGCTCGATGCTCCAGCGGTGCAGGGCCGCATAGTCATTGAGCTGCAAGTTGAAGCGCAGGTTGACCCGGCGGCGGAAGGCATCCATCCGGCTGGCTTCGATCTGCGCCGTGGAGGGGCGCCAGAGCACATCGTTCATGCCGAACCTCCAGAAACTGCTTGGGGATGAGGGCCCAGGAAGGGGCCCTCGGTGTCACTTATTCCACTTTAGCGGTTTGCACATCGGCCGATGCCGACCACACGCGATAACGCACTTCGACCCCTTGCGGCACGTACACCACCACGGGCAGCTTGCTGTTGTAGCGCAGCATGAAGCCTTCACCCACTACCGGTACGAAGGCCTGGGTCTTCTTGCCATCGGGGCAGGCCATCAGCGTGCTGGCTGGGCCACCGACCTTGGCCAGGCGGTAGTAGCTGTAGCCCCAGCCTTCGAGGGTGTGCTCTTCCAGGCTGCCGGCCAGGCGCTGGCGGTTGCAGTCCACTTCCAGGGTCTTGCCGGCCAGGATTTCCAGTTTGTGGGCCGATTCATCGGTTTGCGCCGGCAGGTGGATGACCTGCCGGGTGAAGCCTTTTTCCGCCTCGGGATAGGGTGCGACGTCCTTGAGGCCGGCTGCCACCGCCGGTACGGTGGCGGCCAGGGTCAAGGCAAAGATCGCGGTCATTGGGGTTGGGCGCATAGGGCCTCCTTGCAGATAAACGAGTGCAAGACCGTTGCCAGGCCCAGGCCGCCCTTCACTGGGCCAACCAGCCACCATCGACGTTCCAGGCGGCACCGCGAACCTGGCTACCGGCCTCGCTGCACAGGAAGAGTACCAGTTCACCGAGGTGTTGGGGGGTGACGAAAGCCAGTGAAGGTTGCTTCTCGGCCAGTAGATCGTGCTGTGCTTGCTGCGGATCAACGCCGTTGGCAGCACGATCGTCGATCTGTTTCTGCACCAGCGGGGTCAGCACCCAGCCGGGGCAGATGGCGTTGCAGGTAATGTTGCTGGTGGCGGTTTCCAGCCCCACCACCTTGGTCAGCCCGACCACGCCATGCTTGGCCGCCACATAGGCCGCCTTGCCGGTGGAGCCGACCAGCCCGTGCACCGAGGCAATATTGATGATCCGGCCCCAGTTGCGCGCGCGCATGCCAGGCAGGGCCAGGCGGGTGCCATGGAACACCGCCGAGAGGTTGAGGGCGATGATCTTGTCCCAGCTTTCCAGCGGGAATTGCTCCACCGGCGCCACGTGCTGGATGCCGGCGTTGCTGACCAGAATGTCGACGCCGCCGAACTCACGTTCGGTCATCGCGAACAGCGCCTCGATTTGCGCCACATCGGAGAGGTCCGCCGGGTGGTGGGCAACCTTGACGCCATGGCGGGCGATCTCTGCCAAGGCCGGCGATGGGTCGCCGAAACCGTTGAGCACAATGTTCGCTCCGGCGCGGGCCAGCACCTGGGCGATACCCAGGCCGATGCCGCTGGTCGAGCCGGTGACGAGTGCCGTCTTGCCTTTCAAAGTCATACAAAAGCTCCTTAGACGATGCCGGTGGCGTAGAAGGTGGCAATGACCACGAATACCGCCAGGGTCTTGATCAGGGTGATACCGAAAATGTCCTTGTAGGCTTCGCGGTGGGTCAGCCCGGTTACCGCCAGCAAGGTGATCACCGCGCCGTTGTGCGGCAAGGTGTCCATGCCGCCACTGGCCATCGCGGCCACCCGGTGCAGCACCTCGAGGGGGATGTTGGCGGCATGGGCCGCCGCGATGAAGCTGTCGCTCATGGCCGCCAGGGCGATACTCATGCCGCCCGAGGCGGAGCCGGTAATGCCTGCCAGCAGGGTCACGGTGATCGCTTCGTTGACCAGCGGGTTGGGAATCCCGCGCAAGGCATCGGCCAGCACCAGAAAGCCCGGCAGCGAAGCGATGACGGCGCCAAAGCCATACTCGGACGCGGTGTTCATGGCGGCCAGCAGGGCACCACCGACGGCACTCTTGGTGCCTTCGGCCAGGCGTTCGCGGATCACCCCGAAGGCACACGCCAGCACCATCAGGATGCCCACCAGCAGCGCCGCCTGCACCGCCCAGATCGCCGTGAGCTTGGCCACGTCGCTGTTGACCGGCGCGCTCATGCCCGGCAACTGCAGGGTGTGACTGGGGCCGTACCACTGCGGGATCCAGTGGGTGAAGAGCAGGTTCATCACGCCTACCAGCACCAGCGGTGACAGCGCCAGCCAGGGGTTGGGCAGGGCCAGGTCGGCTGCCGTCTCCGGTTCGTTGCGCAGGTTGTTGCCATAGCCTTCCCCCGCACGCTGGGCCTTGTTGCGCTGGCGCTGCAGGTACAGCATGCCGCTGCAGAACACGAACAGCGTACCGATCAGCCCCAGCCATGGCGCGGCCCAGGCTGTGGTGTTGAAGAAGGTGCTGGGGATGATGTTCTGGATCTGCGGGGTGCCGGGCAAGGCGTCCATGGTGAACGAGAACGCGCCCAGGGCAATGGTTGCCGGAATCAGGCGCTTGGGAATATCGCTCTGGCGGAACATTTCGGCGGCGAATGGATACACCGCGAACACCACCACGAACAGCGACACGCCGCCGTAGGTGAGCAGGGCACAGACCAGCACGATCACCAGCATCGCCTGGCGAGTGCCGAGCAAGCGAATGGCGGCGGCGACGATCGAACGCGAGAAGCCGGACAGTTCGATGAGCTTGCCGAACACGGCGCCGAGCAGGAACACCGGGAAGTACAGCTTGATGAAGCCGACCATCTTTTCCATGAATACCCCAGTGAACGCAGGGGCAACCGCGGCAGGGTCGGTGAGCAGGACGGCGCCGAGGGCGGCGATGGGGGCGAAGAGGATCACACTGTAGCCGCGGTAGGCGGCCAGCATCAGCAGGGCCAGAGCGGCGAGGGCGATGAGCACGGTCATCGGGATGGATCTCCTGGGTGAGTCTTGTTGTTATGGGTGACCAAGAGATAGCGGGAATCGTGCCAGATATGTAAGCAGTTGTTTTTTAAAGGGTAATTGTTTTTTGTTGGTTGGCTTTGTCTACATTTTGAGAGGGCTGGGGCCGCGTTGCGGCCCATCGCGGATAAATCCGCTCCTACAGGAGAACGCCGTAGGAGCGGTTTCATCCGCGATCGAGGGCAAAGCCCTCGCAGCAATCTCAAAATAGAAACGCAAATCTCGAATCAGAGACCAAGCGCAACCATCTTCTTGTACAAGGTTGAGCGCCCCAACCCGAGTGCCTTGGCCGCTTCGGGCACATTCCCCGCATGCTCGGCCAAGGCCCCGGCAATCAACCTGCGCTCGAACTGTGCACATGCCTCACGATAGCCCATCCGCTGTTCCTGACCCGCGACCGGGCTCAACGGCCCCAGCGCCGCCGCGAGGTCGGCCAGGCCAAGCCGCGGCTGATCAGCCAGCAACGTCGCCCGCTCCAGCACGTTGCGCAACTCACGTATATTCCCGGGCCACCCATGGCGCGCCAGCAATGCCTGGGCGTCCTGCTCCAGCTCGAACTGGCTGCCCAGCTCGGCCAGGATCGCCTCGCACAACGCCGGCAAGTCTTCGACCCGCTCGCGCAGCGGCGGCACTTCGATTGGCAGCACGTTCAGCCGGTAGTAGAGATCGGCACGAAACGCCCCACGGGCCATGGCCGCCTGCAGGTCGATGGAGGTAGCGGCGATGATGCGCACGTCGCTGCGCAGCATCTGGTTGGAGCCGACCGGTTCGTATTCCTTTTCCTGCAGGACGCGCAGCAACTTGCTCTGTAGTGCCAGGGGCATGTCGCCAATTTCGTCGAGGAACAGCGTGCCGCCTTCGGCCAGTTGCAGCTTGCCGCTGCGGCCCTTGCGGTCGGCACCGGTAAAGGCGCCGGGTGCGGTGCCGAAGAACTCGGCCTCCAGCAAGGTTTCGGGGATTGCCGCACTGTTGATGCTGACAAAGGCCTTGTGCGCCCGTGCCGAAGCCGCATGGATGGCATGGGCCAGCAACTCTTTGCCGGTGCCGGTCTCGCCCAGCAACAGCACGGGCGAATCGCTGCCGGCACCGCGCCGTGCCCGGCGCTTGGCTTCGAGGCTGGCCGGGCTGCTGCCGACGAACTGGGCGAAGCTGTACTTGGCCTGGCGTGCACGCAATTGCGAGCGGGTGCTGGCCAGCTCCTGCTGCATGCTCGCATAGCGCTTGAGCAGGGGCGACAGGCTGCGCAGCTCTTCGAACAGGGCAAAGCCGATGGCGCCGATCAGGGCGCCCCGGGCATCGTGGATCGGCAGGCGCATCACCACCAGCGGCTCGTTGGGCGTATCGAGCATGTCCAGCAGGATCGGCCGGCCATCGCTCACCACCTGGCGCATCAGGCTGCCCGGTATGACCGCCTCGCACGGCTGGCCGATTGCGCTGGCTGCGTCGGCCAGACCGAAGCGCCGGGCGTAGCGCTCGTTCATCCAGACGATGCGGGCGTCGCGGTCGACGATCACCGTGCCTTCGCTGGACTGCTCGATGATCTCGAACAGCGAGCGAATCGCCAGTTGCCGTACCTGGGGGTAGTCCTTGAGGCTGTCGCTGTCGTGCATGGGTAATCCTGAAACCTATCCTCTGGGGTCGAACGCCTCGCGCAAGGCATCCCCGATAAACACCAGCAGCGACAAGATGACTGCCAGCGCAAAGAACGCGGTAAAACCCAGCCATGGCGCTTCCAGGTGCTGCTTGCCCTGGGTCACCAGTTCGCCCAGCGAAGCGCTGCCGGCGGGCATGCCGAAGCCGAGGAAGTCCAGCGCTGTCAGGGTGGTGATCGCCCCGGTGAGCATGAAGGGTACATAGGTGAACGTCGCGTTCATCGCATTGGGCAGTACATGGCGCAGCATCACCAGGGTGTCTGGCAGGCCCAGGGCACGCGCCGCTTTCACGTATTCAAGGTTGCGCCCGCGCAGAAACTCGGCGCGTACCACATCGACCAGGGCCAGCCACGAAAACAGCGCCATGATCCCCAGCAACCACCAGAAATCCGGCTCGACGAAGCCACTGAGAATGATCAGCAGGTAGAGTACCGGCAGCCCCGACCACACCTCCAGCAAGCGCTGCCCGAACAGGTCCACCCAGCCACCGTAATAGCCTTGTAGCGCGCCGGCAGCGACCCCGATGAGCACGCTGATGACGGTCAGGGCAAAGGCGAACAGCAGCGAGGTACGCGTGCCATACAGCACCCGCGCCAATACATCGCGGCCCTGATCGTCGGTCCCCAGCCAGTTGCTCGCGCTCGGCGGGCTGGGGGTGGGTACCAGCAGGTCATAGTTGGGGGTGTCGGCACTGAACGGGATGGGCGCGAACAGCATCCAGCCGCCCTGGCTCTCGATCAGCTGGCGCACGTAGGCACTGCGGTAGTCCGGCTGGAACGGCAGCTGGCCACCAAACTGCTGCTCGCTGTAGCGCGTGAGTGCCGGAGTGTACCAATCGCCCTTGTAGCTCAGCAGCAGTGGCTTGTCGTTGGCCACAAGCTCCGCGCACAGGCTCAGCACCAGCAGGCCGGCAAACAGCCACAGCGACACCCAGCCCAGGCGGTTGCGACGAAAACGCTGCAGGCGACGACGCGAAACCGGCGATAGCATCAATGCGCCCTCGTGTCGAAGTCGATGCGCGGGTCGAGTACGGTGAAGGCCAGGTCACCGATCAGGCGGAACAGCAGGCCGGCCAGGGTGAAGATGAACAGCGTGCCGAACACCACCGGGTAGTCGCGTGACACGGCCGCTTCGTAGCTCATGCGGCCAAGGCCGTCGAGGGAGAAGATCACCTCGATCAGCAACGAGCCGGCGAAGAACACCGTGATCAGCGCCTGCGGCAGCCCAGCCAGCACCAGCAGCATGGCATTGCGCAGCACATGCCCATACAGCACACGGCGCTCGCTCAGGCCCTTGGCGCGGGCGGTGACCACGTACTGGCGCGAGATTTCATCGAGAAACGCGTTCTTGGTCAGCAGGGTGAGGGTGGCAAAGCCACCGATGACCAGGGCGCCGACTGGCAGCACCAAGTGCCAGAAGTAATCGGCGACCTTGCCCAGCAGGCTGAGCTGGTCGAAATCATCCGAGACCAGGCCACGCACCGGGAACCAGTTCAGCGAAGTGCCGCCCGCGAACAGCACGATCAGCAGCAGCGCGAACAGGAACGAGGGCAGGGCATAACCGACCACGATCAGCGCGCTGCTCCAGGCATCGAAGCGGCTGCCGTGGCGCACCGCCTTGCGGATGCCCAGCGGAATCGACACCAGGTAGGTGATCAGCGTGGCCCAGAAGCCCAGCGACAGGGTCACCGGCAGCTTGTCGACGATCAGGTCGGTGACCTTGGCCCCGCGGAAGAAGCTCTGGCCGAAGTCCAGCCGGGCATACTGGCCGAGCATCAGCCACAGGCGTTCCGGGGCGGTCTTGTCGAAGCCGTACTGTCGCTTGATTTCTTCGATCAGCTTCGGGTCCAGGCCGCGGGTAGCACGGGACTCGCCGTGAACCACCTCGACCCGGGAACCGGGCGCGCCGCCGCCCAGCCCCTGCAACCGCGCCACCGCCTGCTCGACCGGGCCACCGGGCGCGGCCTGGACGATGGCGAAGTTGACCAGCAGGATCGCCAGCAAGGTCGGGATGATCAGCAGCAGGCGCCGCAGGATGTAGCTGGTCATGGCCGGGCCTTCTGCCGTTCGGCCATCTGTGCGTTGGTCAGCGCCGTCGGGCTGATTTCCCACCAGCTGTCCAGGCCTTCGTCATAGGCAGGCTGAACGTTCGGCAGGCCGAAGCGGTTCCACCACACCGTCGAACTGCCGGGTGGGTAATAGTTGGGGATCCAGTAGTAGTTCCATTGCAGCACCCGGTCCAGGGCATGGGCGTGGTGCAGCATGTCGGCCTGGCTGTCGGCGCGCACCAGGCCGTCGATCAGCTGGTCGACCGCCGGGTCCTTGAGCACCATCAGGTTGTTCGAGCCTGGGTCGTTGGCGGCGGCCGAGCCAAAATAGTTGTACAGCTCGGCGCCAGGCGACAGAGTCACCGCATAGCCGGTGACGATCATGTCGTAGTCGCGGGCCATCAACCGGTTCACGTACTGCGCCGAATCGACGTTGCGGATGTTCAGGGTGATGCCGATCTGTGCCAGGTTGCGCTTCCACGGCAGCAGCAGGCGCTCGATGCCGGACTGGCCGTTGAGGAAGGTAAATGCCAGCGGCTCACCCTGGGCGTTGACCAGGCGATCACCGTCGGGGCGCCAGCCGGCCTGTTGCAACAAGGCCAGTGCCTGCAACTGCTGTGGGCGAATGATTCCGGAGCCGTCGGTCATTGGCGCCGTGAAAACCTGCGTGAAGACTTCGTCCGGCACCCGGCCGCGCAGCGGTTCGAGCAGTTTGAGCTCGCCTGCATCCGGCAATGCGCGAGCGGCCAGCGGGGTATTGGAAAACACGCTCTGCTGGCGGATGTACAGGTTGCGCATCATCTGCCGGTTGCTCCATTCGAAGTCCCAGAGCATGGCCAGTGCCTGGCGCACACGGCGGTCCTTGAAGAGTGGCTTGTCCAGGTTGAACACGAAGCCCTGGGCCACTTGCGGCTTGGCCGGGCCGAGGTGCGCGCGCTGCAGGCGGCCATCGTCCAGTTGCGCGCCGTTGTAGCCCAAGGTGTAGGCGGTGGCGGAAAACTCGCGGTTGTAGTCGTAGCCGCCGCCCTTCAGCACCTGGCGCGCCACTTCGGTATCGCCGAAATACTCGATGCGGATGCGTTCGAAGTTGTAGCGCCCCCGGTTGACCGGCAGGTCCTTGGCCCACCAGTTCGGGTCACGCTCGAAGGTGATGCTGCGGCCATTGTCGATGTGCCCGATACGGTATGGGCCGCTACCGACCGGCTTGTCGAAGCCGGCACCGTTGGTGAAGTCGCGGTTGGCCCAGTCGTGTTCGGGCAGTACCGGCAGGCTGGCCAGGTCCAGTGCCAGCGTGCGGCCGTGGGGCTGCTTGAAGTCAAAGCGCAACTGCCGCGGGCCTTCGATCGTGACCCCGGCGACGTCGGCGAACTGGGTGCGGTACTTGAGGCTGCCTTCGGCCATGAGCTTGTCGAAGCTGAAGCGCACATCTTCGGCGCGTACTGGCTTGCCGTCGGCGAAGGTCGCCTTGGGGTCGATCTCGAAGCGCAGCCAGGCGTCGTCCGGGCCACGTTCCATGCGCCGGGCGATCAGGCCATAGACGGTGTATGGCTCGTCGAACGAGCGCTGCGCCAGGGGCGCATACAGCCAGCCATCGACCTCGCTGACACCGATGCCTTTGTCGATGTACGGCAGCAGATGATCGAACTGGCCGATCTCGATGGCCGAGCGGCGCATCAGGCCACCCTTGGGGGCGTCGGGGTTGACGTAGTCGAATTGGCGGAAGCTTTCGTTGTAGCGGGGGGCTTCGCCGTAGACGGTAAGCGCGTGAGTGGGCGCGGCTTGCACCATCCAGCCCATACACAAAAGCACGACCCCATAAATGACCTGTGGGAGCGGGTTTACCCGCGAATAGGCCCGAGCAGGCAATGGGTTTACCTGGTCTGGCCTCTTCGCGGGTGAACCCGCTCCCACAAGGGACACGATGATCAGCAGATCAGTCCTGGCGGCTGGTCACTTCCAGCAGGTGGTAGCCGAACTGGGTCTTGACCGGGCCCTGTACGGTGTTGACCGGGGCGCTGAACACCACGGTGTCGAATTCCTTGACCATCTGGCCTGGGCCGAACGAACCCAGGTCACCGCCCTGGCGGCTGGACGGGCAGGTGGAGTTGGCCTTGGCGATTTCAGCGAAGTCGGCACCGGCTTCGATCTGGGCTTTCAGTTCGTTGCACTTGTCTTCGGTGGCAACGAGGATGTGACGGGCGGTGGCGCGTGCCATGGTTACTGCTCCTTGGAGGGGTGAAAACGGCAAGCCTAGCGCACTTGCTCGGGTCATGTCTCGCCAGGCTTGCTGTAGCCGCTTCACATGCGGGCTGCGGCCTCGCGCAGCAGGGTTTCGGTCGCGCTCCAGCCCAGGCAGCCATCGGTGATCGACACGCCGTATTTGAGCGCGCCCTTGCCCAGCGCCTGGCAGCCGTCGAACAGGTGGCCTTCGAGCATCATGCCGACAATCGAGCGGTCACCGGCCAGGCGCTGGGCCAGCACGTCCTCGAACACGGCTGGCTGGCGGGCAGGGTCCTTGCCGCTGTTGGCATGGCTGCAGTCGACCATGATGCGCGCTTGCAGGCCGGCCTTGGCCAGCCCCTGGCGAGCCTGGGCGATGCTGGCGGCATCGTGGTTGGGGCCCTGGTGGCCGCCGCGCAGCACCAGGTGCGTGTCCGGGTTGCCCAAGGTCTCGATGATTGCCGGGTAGCCCTGCGCATCCATGCCGAAGTGGCGGTGCGGGGCCGCAGCGCTGCGCATGGCGTCGCAGGCGATGCCGACGCCGCCGTCGGTGCCGTTCTTGAACCCGACCGGCAGCTCCAGGCCGCTGACCATTTCCCGGTGAATCTGCGATTCGGTGGTGCGCGCGCCAATCGCCGCCCAGCCCAGCAGGTCATCGAAGTAGCCAGCCGCCATTGGTTGCAGCAACTCGGTGGCGATCGGCAGGCCACGTTCGATCATGCTCAGCATCAAGCCACGGGACAGGGCGATGCCGGCATGCATGTCGTCGCTGCCATCGAGGTGCGGGTCGTAGGCCAGGCCCTTCCAGCCGACGGTGGTGCGTGGCTTTTCCACATAGGCGCGCATCACCAGCAGCAGCTTGTCGTCGACATCGCGGCTCAGCGCCGCCAGGCGGTCGGCGTATTCCAGGGCCGAGCGCGGGTCGTGGATCGAGCAGGGGCCGACGATCACCAGCAGGCGCTCGTCGCGGCCTTCGAGAATGGCGCGGATGGCCTGGCGGTGGCGGTGGACTTGCTGGGCGAGTTCGCTGGACAGCGGCATCTGCTGCTTGAGCAGGTGCGGGCTGGGCAGGCGCTGGCTGACGGTGGTGTTGGCCGCGAGCGGTTGGGTCAGGGGCAGAGCGAGGTTCGAGGCTTGCATGGCGTATGTTCCCTGGGCGGACGGCGGGTCTGGCCCGCGCGGTCGGCCCTATCGAGGTGTTCGACTAGTCGTTGATTGGTTGTCTGCAGCATTGCCACCGGTGATGGACCGATCGGAGGCGGCAGGCTGGCCCGAACGGGATTGGCTAAATCGCCAGGCATAGGTGCTTGCGTAGTCATAAGTGGCGTAGTTCATGAATCTGTCCTCGGTTCGAATCGGTAAAAGTGCAATGGCCTGAAAAGCAAAACCCCCGGTCGGGAAGCCGACCGGGGGTTTGAGTATTCTCATGTTCGGCGGCCCCTCGAAGGTGGGCGCCGGCTGGGTATCGGCGCCTAGTGGCTAAACCAATACCCAAAGTAATAGCTGGCAGCAGCCTGGCAGCCGGCAACGGCCAGCACAGGGCGCAGGCTGCGACCGGTGTGGTTGGCGTGGTTGCGGGTGTGTTTTGGCATGTTGCGCTCCAGTGATTGAGCCCGAGCTTACTTCAGGCGCTGCGCACTGTTCAATGGATAAATGCTATCGCGCCGATATTTGCACAAAACGGATAGCACTCTGCAGGCGATGGATATTGCCAACCCAGGCCCCGCCCTAACCTGACCCGGTCTGAACAATAACAATGGAGACCCTGGCCATGTCCCTGGGATTCGACTACCTCAATGCCATGCTCGAGGACGATCGCGAAACGGGCGTCTATCGCTGCAAACGCGAAATGTTCACCGACCCGCGCCTGTTCGACCTGGAGATGAAGCACATCTTCGAGGGCAACTGGATCTACCTGGCCCATGAAAGCCAGATCCCCGAAAAGAACGACTTCCTCAGCCTGACCATGGGGCGCCAGCCAATCTTCATCGCGCGCAACAAGGACGGGGAACTCAATGCCTTCCTCAACGCCTGCAGCCACCGCGGCGCCATGCTGTGCCGGCACAAGCGCGGCAACCGCGCCAGCTACACCTGCCCGTTCCACGGCTGGACCTTCAACAACAGCGGCAAGCTGCTCAAGGTCAAGGACCCGAGCAACGCCGGCTACCCCGCCAGCTTCAACTGCGACGGCTCCCACGACCTGACCAAGGTGGCCCGCTTCGAGTCGTACCGTGGCTTCCTGTTCGGCAGCCTGAAGGCCGACGTCAAGCCGCTGGTCGAGCACCTGGGCGAATCCGCCAAGATCATCGACATGATCGTCGACCAGTCCCCGGAGGGCCTGGAAGTGCTGCGCGGTGCCAGCTCGTACATCTACGAAGGCAACTGGAAGCTCACCGCCGAGAACGGCGCCGACGGTTACCACGTCAGCTCCGTGCACTGGAACTACGCCGCCACCCAGCACCAGCGCAAGCAGCGCGAAGCGGGTGACGCGATCAAGACCATGAGTGCCGGCGCCTGGGCCAAGCAGGGCGGTGGCTTCTATTCCTTCGACCACGGCCACCTGCTGCTGTGGACCCGTTGGGCCAACCCTGAAGACCGCCCGGCCTTCGAGCGCCGCGAGCAACTGGCCGCCGACTTCGGCCAGGCCCGCGCCGACTGGATGATCGAAAACTCGCGCAACCTGTGCCTGTACCCGAACGTGTACCTGATGGACCAGTTCAGCTCACAGATCCGCATCGCCCGGCCGATTTCGGTGAACAAGACCGAAATCACCATCTACTGCATCGCCCCAAAAGGCGAGAGCGCCGATGCCCGGGCCAAGCGCATCCGCCAGTACGAAGATTTCTTCAACGTCAGTGGCATGGCCACCCCGGACGACCTGGAAGAGTTCCGCTCCTGCCAGACCGGCTATGGTGGCGGCACCGGCTGGAACGACCTGTCCCGTGGCGCGCAGCACTGGGTGGAAGGCGCCGATGAGGCCGCCAGGGAAATCGAACTCAAGCCGCTGCTGTCGGGTGTGCGCACCGAGGACGAAGGTTTGTTCGTGCTGCAGCACAAGTACTGGCAGGACACCATGATCAAAGCCCTGGAAGAGGAAACCCAGTTGATCCCCGTGGAGGCCGTACAATGAGCCTGCATGACACCGTGCGCGACTTCCTCTACCGCGAAGCGCGCTACCTGGACGATGCCCAGTGGGACCAGTGGCTGGAGCTGTACGCCAGCGACGCGACCTTCTGGATGCCGTCCTGGGACGATGACGACAGCCTCACCGAAGACCCACAGAGCGAAATCTCGCTGATCTGGTACGGCAACCGTGGCGGCCTGGAAGACCGGGTGTTCCGCATCAAGACTGAGCGCTCCAGCGCGACCGTGCCGGACACCCGTACTTCGCACAACATCAGCAACATCGAGATCGTTTCGCTGTGCGAAGGCAGCTGCCAGGTGCGCTTCAACTGGCACACCCTGAGCTTCCGCTACAAGACCACCGACAGTTATTTCGGCACCAGCTTCTACACCCTCGACCTGCGCGGCGAGCAGCCGCAGATCAAGGCCAAGAAAGTGGTGCTGAAAAACGACTACGTGCGTCAGGTCATCGACATCTACCACATCTGATCCGAGGTAACGCGAGCCGCTCGGTGTGCCATTTGGCGCGCCGCGGCCAGGCTCGCCCGCGAGGTGCAACATGAGCTTCCAGATCGCGCTTAATTTCGAAGACGGCGTGACCCGCTTCATCGAGGCCAGCGGCCATGAGACCGTGGCCGATGCCGCCTACCGCCAGGGCATCAACATCCCGCTGGACTGCCGCGACGGCGCCTGCGGCACCTGCAAGTGCAAGGCCGAGTCCGGGCGTTACGACCTGGGCGACAACTTCATCGAAGACGCCTTGAGCGAGGCCGAAATCGCCGAAGGCTACGTGCTGACCTGCCAGATGCGCGCCGAAAGCGACTGCGTGGTACGCATTCCGGCGTCGTCGCAACTGTGCAAGACCGAGCAGGCCAGCTTCGAGGCGGCCATCAGCGACGTGCGCCAACTGTCGGCCAGTACCATCGCCTTGTCGATCAAGGGCGAGGCGCTGAGCCGCCTGGCGTTCCTGCCGGGGCAGTACGTCAACCTCAAAGTGCCGGGCAGCGACCAGAGCCGCGCCTATTCCTTCAGCTCGCTGCAGAAGGACGGCGAGGTCAGCTTCCTGATCCGCAATGTGCCGGGCGGCCTGATGAGCCGTTTCCTCACCGGCCTGGCCAAGGCCGGTGACAGCATGAGCCTGGCTGGCCCACTGGGCAGCTTTTACCTGCGTCCGATCCAGCGCCCGCTGTTGCTGCTGGCCGGCGGTACGGGCCTGGCACCGTTCACGGCGATGCTGGAGAAAATCGCCGAGCAGGGCAGCGAACACCCCGTGCACCTGATCTATGGCGTCACCAACGACGTCGACCTGGTCGAGCTGGACCGTTTGCAGGGCCTGGCGGCGTACATACCCAACTTCACTTTCAGCGCCTGCGTCGCCAACCCCGACAGCCAGTACCCGCAGAAGGGCTACGTGACCCAGCACATTGCGCCGCAGCACCTCAACGACGGCGATGTCGATGTGTACCTGTGCGGGCCGCCGCCGATGGTCGAGGCGGTGAGCCAGTACCTGCGCGAGCAGGGCATCACCCCGGCGAACTTCTACTACGAGAAGTTTGCAGCGGCTGCGGCCTGAGGTTCCTTTGGGGCCGCCGGCATCGTGCGGGTGAAGGCGGCCTCTTTTTATTGACTGCGGGATTGCTGGGGCCGCGTTGCGGCCCTTTCGCGACACAAGGCCGCTCCCACATGTTCGGCGTTCCCTTGTGGGAGCGGCCTTGTGTCGCGATGGAGGGCGAAGCCCTCCCGGCAGTTTCGGATCGAGAGGAAGTCGAAATGAACAAGAGATTCCAGAGCAAGGTCGCGTTGGTCACCGGCGCCGCCCAGGGCATTGGCCGTGGCGTGTGCTGGCGGCTCAAGGCCGAAGGCGCGCAGGTGGTGGCGGTGGACCGTTCCGAGCTGGTCCACGAGCTGGCCGGGGAGGGCATGCTGACCCTCACCGCCGACCTCGAGCTGCATGCCGATTGCGCCCAGGTCATGGCCTCTGCGGTGGAGACCTTCGGCCGCCTCGACATCCTGGTCAACAACGTCGGCGGCACGATCTGGGCCAAGCCCTTCGAATACTACGAAGTGGAGCAGATCGAGGCCGAAGTGCGTCGCTCGCTGTTCCCGACCCTGTGGTGCTGCCACGCGGCACTGCCGTACATGCTCGAACGCGGCAGCGGCGCCATCGTCAACGTCTCGTCGATCGCCACCCGCGGGATCAACCGCGTGCCGTACGGTGCGGCCAAAGGCGGCGTCAATGCGCTCACGGCCTGCCTGGCCTTCGAAACCGCTGGCCGCGGCATCCGGGTCAATGCCACTGCGCCTGGCGGCACTGAAGCCCCCGCGCGCCGTGTACCGCGCAACAGCAGCGAGCAGAGCGAGCAGGAAAAGGCCTGGTACCAGCAGATCGTCGCCCAGACCCTCGACAGCAGCCTGATGCACCGCTACGGCAGTATCGACGAACAGGTCGGCGCGATCCTCTTCCTGGCCTCCGACGAGGCCTCCTACATCACCGGCGTGACCCTGCCAGTCGGGGGCGGTGATCTCGGTTGATGCCTGGGCCCGGATGACGACTGCCCGATTCTTCACTGACTGAACTGGAGCTTTAGCATGACAAGCCCGACCATCGAACGGCTGGACGCGATCATCGTCGACCTGCCGACCATCCGCCCGCATAAGCTGGCGATGCACACCCTGCAGCAGCAGACCCTGGTGGTCCTGCGCCTGCGCTGCAGCGACGGCGTCGAAGGCATCGGCGAGGCCACCACCATCGGCGGCCTGGCCTACGGCTACGAGAGCCCCGAGGGCATCAAGGCCAACATCGATGCATACCTGGCGCCCGCGCTGATCGGCCTGCCGGCGGACAATATCAACGCCGCCATGCTCAAGCTGGACAAACTGGCCAAGGGCAACACCTTCGCCAAGTCCGGCATCGAAAGCGCCTTGCTCGACGCCCAGGGCAAGCGCCTCGGCCTGCCGGTCAGCGAGCTGCTCGGTGGCCGGGTGCGTGACAGCCTGGAGGTGGCCTGGACCCTGGCCAGTGGTGACACCGCCCGTGACATCGCCGAGGCCGAGCACATGCTGGAGATTCGCCGGCACCGCGTGTTCAAGCTGAAGATCGGCGCCAACCCGCTGGAGCAGGACTTGCAGCACGTGGTGGCGATCAAGCGCGAACTGGGCGAACGTGCCAGCGTGCGGGTCGACGTCAACCAGTACTGGGACGAATCGCAAGCCATCCGCGCCTGCCAGGTGCTCGGCGACAACGGCATCGACCTGATCGAGCAGCCGATCTCGCGCATCAACCGCGGCGGCCAGGTGCGCCTCAACCAGCGCAGCCCGGCGCCGATCATGGCCGACGAATCCATCGAAAGCGTCGAGGATGCCTTCAGCCTGGCCGCCAGTGGCGCGGCCAGCATCTTCGCCCTGAAGATCGCCAAGAATGGTGGCCCACGTGCGGTGCTGCGCACCGCGCAGATCGCCGAAGCGGCCGGTATCGCCCTGTACGGCGGGACCATGCTCGAAGGCTCGATCGGCACCCTGGCCTCGGCCCATGCCTTCCTGACCCTGCGCCAGCTGACCTGGGGCACCGAATTGTTCGGGCCGCTGCTGCTGACCGAAGAGATCGTCAACGAGCCGCCGCAGTACCACGACTTCCAGCTGCATGTGCCGCGCACCCCAGGTCTGGGCCTGACCCTCGACGAACAACGCCTGGCGCGCTTTGCCCGCCGCTGATCCACGGGCTGAAGGAACACACATCCCCTGTAGGAGCGGCTTTAGCTGCGAAGCAGGCGACGCGGAGGATGACACCGGCTGTGCCGGTGTTCGCGGCTGAAGCCGCTCCTACAGGGACCGCGCAAGCTTTTGGAAATAGGAGAACACAACATGCTGTTCCACGTGAAGATGACCGTGAAACTGCCGGTCGACATGGACCCGACCAAGGCCGCGCAACTGAAGGCCGACGAGAAGGAACTGGCTCAGCGCCTGCAGCGCGAGGGCAGTTGGCGCCACCTGTGGCGCATCGCCGGGCACTACGCCAACTACAGCGTCTTCGACGTGCCCAGCGTCGAGGCGCTGCACGACACGCTCATGCAGCTGCCGCTGTTCCCGTACATGGACATCGAGGTCGACGGCCTGTGCCGCCACCCGTCGTCGATCCACAGCGACGATCGCTGATTCAACCCCTTGCACAAGAACAAGATGAGGTCACCATCATGACTGTGAAGATTTCTCACACTGCCGATATCCAGCAGTTCTTCGAAAAAGCCGCCGGCTTTGACAATGACCAAGGCAGCCCGCGCCTGAAGCGCATCATCCAGCGCCTGCTGCAGGACACCGCGCGCCTGATCGAAGACCTGGAAATCACCGAGGACGAGTTCTGGCACGCCGTCGACTACCTGAACCGCCTTGGCGGGCGCGGCGAGGCCGGGCTGCTGGTGGCTGGCCTGGGCATCGAGCATTTCATCGACCTGCTGCAGGATGCCAAGGATGCCGAAGCCGGCTTGACCGGCGGCACCCCGCGCACCATCGAAGGCCCGCTGTACGTGGCCGGCGCGCCGCTCGCCCAGGGTGAAGTGCGCATGGACGATGGCAGCGAGGAGGGCGTGGCTACGGTCATGCTGCTTGAGGGCCAGGTGCTCGACCCGCAAGGCCAGCCACTGGCCGGCGCCATCGTTGACCTGTGGCATGCCAATACCCGTGGCACCTATTCGTTCTTCGACCAGAGCCAGTCCGCGTACAACCTGCGCCGACGCATCGTCACCGATGCCGAAGGCCGTTATCGCGCGCGCTCCATCGTGCCTTCGGGCTACGGCTGCGACCCGCAGGGTCCGACCCAGGAATGCCTGGACCTGCTCGGCCGTCACGGCCAGCGTCCGGCGCATGTGCACTTCTTCATCTCGGCACCGGGCCATCGGCACCTGACCACGCAGATCAACCTGGCCGGCGACAAGTACCTGTGGGACGACTTCGCCTACGCCACCCGTGACGGGCTGGTGGGCGAGGTGGTGTTCCATGAACGGGCTGAAGGCCGTTATGCCGAGCTGAAATTCGACTTCCAGTTGCAGAAGGCCCAGGCCAGTGCGGATGAGCAGCGCAGCGGGCGACCGCGGGCGCTGCAGGAGGCCTGATACGCCGCGCTGGTTTGTTCGCGGGCACGTCCGCTCCCAGAGGAGCACCACAGGTGCTGGACGGTGTCCATGGGTTGCGCCGTGCTCAGAACCGGCTGACCCTGGTATACACCTGGCAGCTGCCTTAAGGCATCATCGGCCATTTGTTGTCACACAGCAGCGATTGCGCCACCCGGCCACTGGGGGTTAGGTTTCCTCAAGTGCCATTCAGGAAGGCTGACTGTGGACTCCATCACCCAAGCCGTGCTCGGTGCTGCGCTGCAAGGCACGGTACTCGGCCGCCTTCAGGGCCGGCGCTCGCTCATTTATGGCGCTGCACTGGGCACCGTACCAGACCTCGACGTGGTCATCCGCTACGCCGACCCGGTGTCGCAGATGACCTACCACCGCGGCTTTTCCCACTCGATCTTCGTCCTTACCGGCCTGGCCTTGCTGCTGGCCTGGCTGGTCAACCGGCTTGGCCGAACGCGCTGGCCCGACAAGGGCTACACCTTGCCCCGTCTGTTCTTGGCGTTCTGGCTGGTGCTGGTGACCCACCCGATACTCGACGCGTTCACGGTCTACGGCACCCAGCTGTTCTGGCCGTTGCCATTCACCCCGCTGAGCTGGGCGGCAGTGTTCATCATCGATCCGGTGTACACCGTGCCGCTGCTGGTGGCGGTGATTTATGCCGCATGCAAGGGCCTGCAGGGAAGGGCGATACGGTTTTTGAGCCTGGCACTGCTGTTCAGCACGGCCTATCTGGGTTTCGGCCTGGCCGGTCGCATGGCCGCCGAACAGCGCCTGCAGGCAGCGCTCGATGCGCAGGGCATCGTGGTCACCGAGGTGCGCGCAGTGCCGATGGCGTTCAACAGTCTGGTCTGGCGGGTGCTGGCGAAGACCCCGGATGGCGACTACTACGAAGGCATCAGTAGCGTATTCGACCGCGAAGCGCCTGAAATGCAGCGCCTGCCATTGAACCTGGACGCGGCGAAGGCGTTGCGCGGTTCCGCGCTGCTCCAGCGCTTGCGCTGGTTCACCGACGACTGGCTGCGCTATGACCAGATCGGTAACGCACTGGTGGTCACTGACCTGCGTATGGGCATTCCGGGCAATTACACCTTTCGCTTCAACATGGCCCAACGCGACAGCCAGGGCAATTGGATTGTCGACCGGCCGAGCATATGGCGAGGCGCCGGCGCGGGCTCGATGTTCAGCAGTGCCGACCTGGCACTGATCTGGCGGCGTATCCTGGACCAGCGAACACCGTTGCCACTGGCAACCTGGACCAGCAAGTACCTGGGACAGGCCAGCGAGGCTGGGCGCTAGGGGTGCGCTCGGCGGGGCTGGACCTGGTCAAGTGGGTGGCGATCGTGACCATGGTCGCCGACCATGTGCGGTTCATCTGGCCCGCAGCGCAGGGCCTGTTCATCGTCGGTCGGTTGGCGTTTCCCTTGTTCTGCCTGGCCATGGCGGTCAACGTGGCCCGTGGTGGCAACAGCAACCTGCGCTATCTCGGCTGGATGCTCGCATTCGCCGTATTGTCCGAAGCACCCTATCGCTGGCTGGATCCGGACTCGCAAACCTTCAGCATCATTCCCACGCTGACCCTCGGCTTGCTGGTCGCATGGGGTGTACAGCATCCGCAGCTATGGGTTCGGCTGGCCGGGCTTGCTGCGGTTCTGCTCGCTGCGCTCTGCAGTGAACGCTTGATGTACGGCCTACCGGGTGTCTTGCTACCGGCCGGTTGGCTGTTGGCACGTCGCCAGGGCGGGCTGACCTGGCTGCTGCCGAGCCTGCTCGCCGTGGCGGGCAACCTGACCAACAGCTGGCTGCGCGGGCACCTCGCGGCCCCGGTGACCTTGCTCACCATGGCCGCAGCGACAGCGGCCATTCCCATCGGCTGCCTGCTGCTCCGGGTCGAGCACTGGCCGGTGCCAGCGGTGCGACGTTGGGGCTATTGGTTCTACCCTGTGCACTTGTTACTCATCAAAGTGCTTGTTTAAGCCTTGCGAATTGCCGAATCCATCTACTTTTTCACAAAACGAAAATGAACAGAACTGATAAAAATGCCAGTAGCTATTGCCGCTTGCGCGTTCGAAGATGAAGCGGCGCTGGACATCTGTGTCCCAACGGTTGCCCAGTAAACCCAAATTCAGTGGTCAAAGGTGCAGATCATGTCTGAAACAAAATCGGGCACAGTGAAATGGTTCAATGATGAGAAAGGATACGGATTCATCACGCCAGATGACGGTGGCGCTGACCTTTTCGTCCATTTCAAATCCATTGCATTGGAAGGATTCAAAACCCTGAAAGAAGGCCAGAAGGTCACTTTTGTAGAAGAAAAGGGGCAGAAGGGCATGCAGGCAGCCAAGGTTCAACCCTCATAGACAACCGGCACCTTGCACGATCCAGCGAGCGCCCGAACGAGCGCAAGATCCACCCGCACGGAGGTGTTGTTCATGTCCAGTAAAGTGCGTGACATAAACCCGGTATCCGTATCTGCCGATCCTGGGACGGGGACAGCAGAACAAGGCATGTATTTTCTGCATGAGCCCGGCAAACAGTTTCGTGAGGGCCAAGCTGTTTCCTACGAAGTAGGCATTGATGACCAAGGCCGACTTTACGCTTTCAATGTGCAGATTGAAGTGGAACCCCCCGTGCATTGATCAGGCTGCTGGGCAAGGGGGGAGCCTTCAAGCTCCCTTCTTCAGTAACAGGCCTGCATCGGCGGGGCCCATACCAACCTTGGACGCGACCAGCCAGTCCTGCGGGTGACGCGCCAGCGCTTGAGGGGCTTTGAGAGGTTGCTGGCACGTTGAGTCAGCCAATCAGCTGAAGTGCCTCCTCCAGGCTCAAGGATCGCTTCATCCGCTGTGACAGCGTCGCCATGGCATCCGAATAGCCCTTGGCAATCACTGCCTCGACCTGTTCCCCGATACACTGCAAGGCAATGAAGTCGCCTTTCTCCGGTTCCCCGACGAATTCGATACGGTCCCAGTCCCGGGCATGCCCCAGCACCTCGTAGGTGCGCCCGTTCTGGTAGGTCCAGAAAAACGGCACATCGTTGTAGCGGCGCTGTTCACCCAACATGTTGGCAGCGGCGATCACCCCAAGCTGCTGGGCCAGGCGCCAGTGCTCGATGCGCACCGGCCGACCGTCATGAGGGAAAGTAGCGATGTCACCGGCTGCCCATAGCCCCTCGGCGACATGCAGTTCGGCATCGACCTTCAGCGACTGGTCCTTGCCCAGCGGCACGCCTTGCACGAAGGCAGTGGCGGGCTTCACGCCGGTGCCAAGCAGTACCAGGGCGGTGGACAGTTTTTCGCCATTGGCCAGTTGCACGGCTTCGACTTTGTCCTCGCCGAGGAAGCGTTCGACCTCGGTCGGGCCATGAAAGACCACGCCCTTGCGTTCATGCAGCTCACGCATACAGCGGCCGATACGCTCACCGAGCTGCTTGGCCAACGGGACTTCGTGACGGGTGACCACGTGCACCTGCGCACCGTACTTTCGCAGTGCCGAGGCGGCTTCCAGGCCTATGAAGCTGTCTCCGACGATCACCACCGGCTGCCCCGGTTCGGCGGCATCGAGCAGGCGTGCGGCATCCTCGCGTGAGCGCAAGGTCATGATGCCGGGCAGGTCGACACCTGGCAGCTGCGGACGCACCGGCTTGCTGCCAGTGGCCAACAGGGCCGCGTCGTAATCGATGTGCTGGCCGTCGGCGAGGATGATCTGGCGCTTTTTCGCGTCGAGAACCCGGACTTTGCCGAAGCGCCGATCCAGATGGCCTCTGCGCAACTGGTCGGGTTCGATCAGGCTTGACACCTCGTCCGGCGCCATCTCGCCGGCAATGACGAATTTGCTCAAGGCGGTGCGGTCGTAGGCGGGTTGGCGCTCCTGGTCAAGCCAGATCAGGTGCCCGCCAAAGCCGTGGTCGAGCAGTGTGGCAACGGCCGCCGAGCCGGCAGCACCGGCACCGATCACCACGAAGGTGCGGGCATCGCTGTGACGCGGTGGCTCGTTCTTTGGCAACGGCTGGTCATCGACCCAGACTTCACCGTCTTTGACCCACGCCCGGTAGCGGCGCAGGCCGGTCAAGGCCGGAGGTTCACAGACCGCACCTTCGTCGACGGCAAACGCTGCCTTGTGCCAAGGGCAGATCAGCAGGCCGCCACAGACCACGCCTTCTTCCAGTGGCGCGCCTGCGTGCGGGCAGTTGCCCTGGTAGGCATGGACCTGATCGCCCTGGCGGACGAGGATCATTTCTTCGTTGCCTGCCTGGACGCGCAATGGGCGCTTGGCATCGAGCTGTTCGAGGCGGGCCACGGCGTGCTGGGTCATGGGGCTTCTCCAAAGGGGGCCTTTGGAGACATTTGACGCCTGAGGGGCGAAGGGGATGCGTTGAGCTGACGATCGGCGTCCAGTGCTCGCCTCGGGATTTGCAGTGCCGATGAGATCGAGCGCCGCGCGGGCGGCGCTCGATCTCATCGGCACTGCAAACCTCCCGGCGAACGCACCAGAAAGCTCAATTGGCCGGCGCAGTCTTCAGTGCACCGGCCCGGGTAACCCGCAGGGCCACCAGGCTCCCCAGCACGATCAACGCGGCCAGCGAATACAGTGCGGCATCGGTCGAGCCGGTCTGGTCCTTGATGAAGCCGACCAGGTACGGGCTGAGGAACCCGGCCATCTGGCCCACCGAGTTGATGATCGCCAGGCCTGCCACTGCGGCACTGGCGCTGAGCAGCGCGGTCGGCATCGGCCAGAACATCGGCAAGCCGGTGAGGGCACCCATGGTGGCGATCGACAGGCCGAGGATGGCAAGGGTCGGGTTGCCGGCGAAGTTGACCGCGATCAGCAGGCCGACGGCGCCCATCAGCATCGGTACCACGAGATGCCAGCGGCGCTCGTTGCGCAGGTCAGCCGAGCGCCCGCAGAGGATCATGAACACGCCGGCCAGCAGGTACGGAATGGCGCTCAGCCAGCCGATCAGCAGCGGGTTGTCGAAGCCCATGTTCTTGATGATCGACGGCAGCCAGAAGTTGATCGCGTACACACCGCTCTGGATACAGAAGTAGACGAAGCCGAAGGTCCAGATCAGCGGGTTGGTCAGCACGGCCATCACGCTGTCGCCACGGGTGGCTGGCTTGCTGGCAGCGTCGGCCTCAAGGTCGGCGGCGATCAACTGGCGCTCGGCAGTGCTCAGCCAGGCGGCTTTCTGATAGCCGTCGCTGAGTAGCTTGATGGCCAGCACGCCGAGGAGCACGGTAGGCACCCCCTGGATCAGGAACATCCACTGCCAGCCGGCCAGGCCATGCTGGCCGGCGGCGAAGTGGTCGAGGATCCAGCCCGAGAATGGCCCACCGAGCAGGCCCGACACCGGGATCGCCGACATGAACAGGGCCATGATGCGGCCACGGCGGTCGGCCGGGAACCAGCGCGAGAGGTACAGCACCACGCCGGGGAAGAAGCCCGCTTCGGCGGCGCCGGTCAGCAGGCGCAGGGTGTAGAACTCGGTCGGGGTGGTGACGAACAGCAGGCAGGTCGACAGGCTGCCCCAGGCGATCATCATCGCGGCAATCCAGCGCCGCGGGCCGAAGCGGTTGAGCGCCAGGTTGCTCGGCAGGCCGCAGAGCACGTAGCCGATGAAGAAGATGCCGGCGCCCAGGCCGTACACGGTCTCGCTGAACTTCAATGCGTCGAGCATCTGCAGCTTGGCGAAGCCGACGTTGACGCGGTCCAGGTAGTTGAACAGGTAGCAGATGAAAATGAACGGGATCAGCCGCAAGGTGATGCGCCGGTACAGCGCGTTGCGGGTGATGTCGGTGCCTTGGTCAGGGGCAGGGCTGTGTGCCATGATCGTGGTCTCTGTTGTTATGGTTGTCGCCGCGTCGCCTGTGCCGGCGCTCGCCCTGACGAGTCTCGGGGAGTGCGACGCGCCTGTCTTTGTGCGTTTGCACAGCGTATCGTGCATGGCGCTGTGCTGCTGTACAAAAGCTGACACGTTTAAGGATCGCTGAATGTTCGAACTGGACCATGACCTGGCGCAGGATATCGTCGATCGGGCGATGGCCATTCTGCCGTGCAACGTCAATGTCATGGACAGCCAGGGGCTGATCCTCGGCAGTGGCGAGCCGGAACGCATCAACACCCGCCACGAGGGTGCGCAGCTGGTATTGGCCAATGGCCGGGTGGTCGAGCTGGACGTCGACGCGGCCAGGTGCCTGAAGGGCGTGCAGCCGGGGGTCAACCTGCCGTTGATGCTCGACGGGCGCCTGATCGGCGTGCTTGGCCTGACCGGTGAGCCGCAGCAACTGCGCACCTACGGCGAACTGGTGCGCATGACCGCGGAAATGCTCCTGGCGCAACGCCACCTGCAGGTCGAGCAGCAGTGGCGGCGCCAGCGTTGCGACGACTTGCTGGCGTTGCTGCTCGGGGGTAGTGGCGATTCGCCGCGGCTGCTGGATGAGGCGCAGCAACTGGGCCTGAAACCTCAGTTGCCACGGGTGCCATGCCTGTTCGAGCTGCGCGCCGGCCCGCCCGCCGAAACGCTCTCGGCCTGGTTGATGAGCCGTTACCCGGAAAGCTGGTGCGTGAGCCCTTCACGCGAGTCATTGCTGTGGTGCCGGCCGGCGGGCCTGGTGCTGGATGAAGCACGCCTGATCGAACGCCTGCAGCGCCACGGCTGGGAGGTCGAACGCCTGGCCCTGGGCGGCGCAGCGCAGAGCCTGGAGCAGCTGCGCCGCGGTTATCGACGCGTGCGTGACTTGCTGGCCTATGGCCGCGAGGTGCTGCCGCAAGAGCAAGTGCTGAGCCTCAACCGCTACCGCTTGCCGGCGTTGCTCTGGCGCCACCGCAACGAAGACGCGCTGGATGAGTTGCTGGAGCCGCTGCAGCGCCTTCGCGCCCGCGATGCCAGCGGCCAGCTGCTGAACACGCTGCGCGCCTGGTGCGCGCACGATGGCCAGAGCCAGGCTTGTGCCGATGCCCTGGGGATTCACCGCAACAGCCTGCGTTACCGGCTGGAGCGCATCGCCGAACTTGGCGAAGTGGACCCGTTGCGCCTGGAAGGCATGCTGAGCTTGTACCTGGGGCTGCAACTGCTGCCGGCCGACTGAACGGCGGCAAAGGCATTTGCCCAAACAACGCCGCCGGGATTTTGTGCATCCGACCGAGGCCGGCGCGCCAGACAGCTGTCAGCATGCCGGTCATCAGGACAGGAGAATCCCATGAAAATCGTCATCGCCCCCGACTCGTTCAAGGACAGCCTCGACGCTGCCGGTGTCGCCCGTGCCATCGCCCTGGGCTTGAGCGAGGCGTTGCCCGCCGCCGAACTGGTCGAATGCCCGATGGCCGATGGCGGCGAAGGCACCCTGCAGGCGATCGTCGCTGCCAGCCATGGCGAACTGCGTCGCCTGACCGTGCGTGGGCCGCTGGGGCAGCAGGTCGAAGCCGGCTGGGGCTGGCTCGCAGACAGCCGCACCGCAGTGATCGAGATGGCCCAGGCCAGCGGTATCCAGCTGGTGCCCAATGGCCAGCGCGATGCCTGCCGCAGCAGCACCTGGGGCACAGGCGAGCTGATCGCCGCGGCGCTGGCGGCCGGGGCGCAACGTATCGTCCTGGCCATCGGCGGCAGTGCCACCAACGATGGCGGCAGCGGCATGCTGCGCGCCCTGGGCCTGCGCCTGCTGGATGCCGATGGGCAGGCGCTGGAAGAGGGAGGGCTGGCCCTGGCGCGGCTGGCCCGAATCGATGCCAGTGGCTTGGACCCGCGCCTGGCCCAGGTGCAGGTTGAGGTGGCAGCCGATGTCGACAACCCGCTGTGTGGCGTCAATGGCGCCTCGGCGATCTTCGGCCCGCAGAAGGGCGCCAGCCCGGAGCAAGTGCAGGCCCTGGACCGGGCGCTTGGCCATTTCGCCGACCACTGTGCGCAGCTGCTGGGTGAAGACGTGCGCGATTTCCCGGGTTGCGGCGCGGCAGGCGGAATGGGCTTTGCCGCCAAGGCCTTCATGGGCGCGCGCTTCCGTCCAGGCGTGGAAGTGGTCGCCGAACTGGCCGGCCTGGACGCGCTGGTGCAAGGTGCCGACCTGGTGATCACCGGGGAAGGGCGCTTCGACGCCCAGACTCTGCGCGGCAAGACCCCCATGGGTGTGGCGCGGGTGGCCAAGCGTCACGGGGTGCCGGTGGTGGTGCTGGCGGGGACCTTGGGCGAAGGCTATGAACAACTCTATGCCCACGGGATCGACGCCGCGTTCGCGCTGGCCAGCGGGCCGATGACCTTGGAGCAGGCTTGCGCTGACGCCGGACAATTGTTGCGAGCGCGGGCCGGTGACATTGCCCGTGTCTGGCGCTGCGCCACAAACCGCTGAACGCTTCGAAAAAAGCCGTCGGCATTCAGTGTCAATGTCGTTGTAACACGGTACCTGGCATTGGCAGAGTCTGCCCAGCCGAGGGCGGCGGCCTTGATCTCGACGCTGATCAAGGGGCCTGTAGGCAGGCAAGCTACGCTGCGCGTCAGGCTGGAGCATTGTGCCAATGTTTCATTGGCCCATGACCAGAGTCGCCTGTGATGGACGCGCTGATTGACGCTCATGCCATTGCCCCAGGGGGGTGTAAAGCTCAGCGTCTCCAGCTCGTTCAAGGAGTGCCCCGATCCGCCAGGGGCGCCTGTATGCGCGCCGTTTCTTCCTGCAGGTAAGTGATCAGCGCGGTGATCTCGGTATCGCCCAGCCGCATGTTGGGCATGGCCAGGCGGTTGTACTGTTCATAGAGCAGGGTGGCCAGCGGTTCCTTCTCGGCCAGCATCTGGTCCGGTTCCTTCAGCCAGCGTAGCAGCCAGCTTGGGTCGCGTTGCTGGGTGACACCGAGCAGGTCAGGGCCGATGCCGGGTTGGCCGGGTTCGGTATTGCCCACGGTGTGGCACGAAGAGCAGCGGGTGCGGAAGATCTGTTCGCCACTGCTGGGCGGGCGGATCTGCGGTGCGCTGGCGTAGTCGTTGGTCGTGGCACTGGCCTGTTTCCAGTTGTGCAAGCTGTTACCCAGGCGGTCGGCGAGGATGTACGGGCTTTCGAACGGTGAAGCCTTCATCCAGCGGCCTGTGGCCTGGTTGCCGATGATCAGGCTCAGGTTGTGGTCCCTGGAACGCCCGTTCTCAAGGCCTTCGATGTACAGGCCCAGGCGCCGGCGCAGTTGTTCGATGGCTTCGGGTTCGCCGGTCAGCAGCGTCCAGCCGGGGCCGATGCCGAATTTCTCGGCATAGCGTTTGAGGGTGGCGGGGGTGTCGTTGTAGGGGTCGATGCTGATGGAGTAGAGAAAGATGTCCTTGCCCACCCGGTCACCGAGGATCTTCTGCACCTGGCGCAGCCGCGCCGTTTCCACGGGGCAGGAATCGGAACAGCCAGTGAAGATGAAGTTGATCGCCACCACCTTGTCCTTGATCAGGTCGTCGAAGAAGCGCACCGTCTTGCCGTCCTGGGTGACCAGCGGGGTATTGGGAAAGTAGCTGGAGCCCCACGGTGTGGCAGCCCCGGCCGATGCTGGCGACTGCGCCGATTCAGCTGGCTTGATCGGCCAGTAGTGAGTACCGGCAGCGAACAGGGTGAGGGCAAGCAGAACACGCCATGACAGGGCCATGATGTCATTCCTCCAGTGATGAGGCAGCCGGGGCCGCAAGGCGGCCCCCTTTCAATGGAACAGTCACTTGATGCTGATTGGCGCCGTCACGCTTTGCCCCAGTGCCGACTTCACGGTGATCGTCGCCGGTGTCGCCGGGCCGCTGCCGGTAGTGGTCACCGACAACCGCCAGCGGGCCCCGCTGCCTGCCGCCGTCAGCGTCGCCGTGCCCAGGTTCAGCGGGCCACTGGTGGTGGCTGCGGTCACGCTGATGCTGTTGCCGCTGGCCACCGAGGTGGTGCCGGAGATGTCCCAGGTGTAACGGTTGTTGCTGCGTACCTGCACGACGGCGCTGCTGACTTGGACCTGGTCCGCTGCTACGGCAGGGCTTACCGCGACACTGACCGTGGCCTGGGTCAGCGAATCGGCACCTTTGGCATCACGCGCCGTGTAGGCAAAGCTGGCGGTGAATGGCGTGTCGACCGTGGCCGGCGGGTTGTAGGTCACGGTGGTGCCATCGGTGCTGACCGTACCCTTGCCGGAGTCCGGCTGGCTGAGGTCCCTGATGGTCAGCGGCAGGTTGCCTTCGGGGTCGGTGTCATTGGCCAGCACATTGATCACGATCGGCTTGCCGGCCGTGGTCGCGGCGCTGTCGTTGTTGGCCACCGGTGGCTTGTTGGCGGTGTCGGTGCTGGTATTGCTGGCGGTGCGGAAGGTTGGCAGGCCCACCGACGCCATGTACTGCACGCCATCCCAACCCGGCAGCG
This sequence comes from Pseudomonas urethralis, assembly GCF_021602465.1. Taxonomy (NCBI): domain Bacteria; kingdom Pseudomonadati; phylum Pseudomonadota; class Gammaproteobacteria; order Pseudomonadales; family Pseudomonadaceae; genus Pseudomonas; species Pseudomonas urethralis. Next base: position 113,838 of record NZ_BQIJ01000004.1, on the reverse strand, counting down.
GGGTCGGCATCACCTGGAACTGGCCCGGGTGCTCGATGTCCCAGCGCAACAGCATCGAGTTGTCTTCGTGCTGGGTGTTGTGGCAGTGCTCCATGTAGGTGCCGGCGAACTCACGGAAGTGAATGGCCATTTCCACTTCTGCCGAGGAGTCAGCGTCCGGGCCGATGCGGTAGACGTCCTTGCGTGCCCATTTTTCCCATTCCGGCGGCGCCTTGCCGTCACGGCTGAGGATCACGCCCTCCTCGAAGTGCACATGCACCGGGTGGCTCCAGCCGCTGCCGCCGTTCTTGATCTTCCACACTTCCAGGGTCCCGTCGCCGCTGAAACCGGCCTGGGTCGCTTCGCTGGACAGCTGCGCTGCCGCAGAGATGCGCCGCGGGTCCATGCTGTAGCCGAAGCCACCGTCGGTCTTGATGGTCCAGGGGGTCGTGTCGGTGCCATCGGAGCGACCGAAGGTGAACTCGCGGTGTCGGGCGGCCTTGATCCTGGCCTGGTCGGCCACGGCATTGCGATCGATCACCAGCGGGATCATCTTCAGGCCTTCGGCCTTGCCCGGCTTGGCCGGTTCATAGGCCGTCGGATCCATGCTCAGGTCCTGGCCGCTGTAGGGCTGCACGACCAGTTGCATGACCTTGCCCACCACCGGGTCACCGTTGTCCCACTGCGGGCCGTTGCTGGTCTGCTTGATCACGGCCTTGTACTTCTCGGACAGCACGTCGGCCAGCGGGATGGCCTGTTTCGGACCCTTGCCGGTTTCATGCTCCATGATGTTGACGATGTACAGCTTGTCGCCGACCTTGATCCCGCTCTTGGCGAAGTTGATGATGATGTCGTAGCGCTCGGCGATGCCTTGCAGCGGCAGGATGCCGTTGTTGTCGTCGGTCTTGCCGTCGCCGTTGAGGTCCATGGTGCCGTCGAACGGCACGGCGTGTTCCATGATGTTGCCGTCATTGGCGATCATGTGGAATGGCACGCGGGCGTAGGACACGTTGGAGCCGGGAGGGCCCTTGAACTCGCCACTGTTGCCGGCAACTTCACGCACCACGGCAAACTTGAAGTAGCGCGACACCGAGCCGTTGAGGATGCGGAAGCGATAGCTGCGGGCGCGGACCTTGAGCTTGGGCTGGTACTGCCAGTTGACCAGCACCTGGTCGCCGAGGAAGCCATCGGTGTTGAACGGGTTGAACCACAGCTGGCCGTTCTGATCCCAGGCCTTGTCGGCGATCACCAGGTTGACGTCGTAGTCGCGATTGCCCCAGGGCATCCCCGCACCGCTGGGGAAGCGCAGGTTGACGCCGTCCTGCAGTGCTTCGTTGCCACGGTCGATGGCGCTGTAGTAGTTCATCATCACGGCGTTGCCCTTGTAGACGTTCTGCGCCGTGAAATCGAGCATGTGGTCGTGGAACCAGTGAGTACTCATGGTTTCGTGCCAGTCGCCGCGGATCTTGATGCTGCCGTTCTCGCAGGTCTTGAGCCCTGGGTTGGCGTCGTTGACGAACAGGGTTTCACCCGGCGAGCAGGGGAAGGCGGCGCGCGGGTCTTCGGCACGGGTGTTGATGGTGTCGTAGCCGGCCAGCTGGATCGGCCAGCGATAGTCGTAGTACTGGCCTGGGAAGAAATAGGCGTTGGCGAAGCCATCGCTTTCGGCCGGCGAGTGACCGTTGTGCTCGTGGGTGGAGATGGTGTGCAAGCCGAAGCCTGCGTTGGCTGCCGGGTCGATCGGCAGCGCGTTGTAGTGGCGCATCAGCACTGGCTGGCCATAGCGGACCATCAGCAGCTTGGCCGGGAAGGTACCGTCGAATGTCCACAGCGACTTGTGGTTCTGCAGCGGCATGTTCGGGTGGAAGCGGGTGTCGATGCCCTTGGTGGTGCCGAGGGTGTTGGGGATGTCCGAGGTCTGGTAATACAGCCCACCCGGCGCGAACTCGCCGACGGCATAATTGTGCAGCTGCTTGCGGTCACGCAGCCCCTGGTTGATGCGTGCGCCTGCCTGTGCGGTCTTGAACGCAGCCTGGGGGTAGAACTCGTTCCAGCGCTGGTGCGACCAGCCTTTTCCTGGTGGCCGGCCTTCTGCCGGCGAGCCGACCGAATTACGGTTGAGGAACATTTCGATCTGCGCTTTCCACGGGTTGCGGTCCAGGGTGTTGGCGTACTGGGTTGGGTACGGGTACAGGCCCGGTTGCTTGAGGAAGGCTTCCAGGGCATTGCCGTTGGGGCTGCTGCGAGCGACCACATTCGGGTCTTGCGCAGGTTCCGGGCCGAGTGTGGGAACCGGGAAGGTCAGCGTTGGTGGCGGCAGGTTGGGGTCGAGTTTTTCCGGGCCGAATTCTTCGAACAGCAGCAATTGCTGGGTGAAAGGCTGCGCACCGAACAACGGGCTCGGCTTGCCGTTGGTTGGGTAATTGCGCGACGTCTGCAGCGCAGGCGGCAGCACGTTGTCGACGCGGTTGCTGGTACGGTCACCGTAAACCCCGTTTTGCAGTTCCAGCGAGCCTTGGTTGGCTTCCGGCAGGTTGAACAGGTTCAGCAGCGCGGGCGTGGGGTCAGCCGGCTGGTCATCATAGTGCGACGGGTCTGTCGGCGGCGGCTGGCTGACATCATCCAGCGAGGCGGCCATGGCTGAGATCAGCCCGAGGCTGAGCATCAGTGCGGTCACGGCGGACAATCTGAAGGCGTGGCTGGTGGGGTGGATCACGGCAGGTGTTTTCATTGCCTGGTGCCTCGCTCGCGGCTAAATGGCTGAGAGCCATCAATGGCGTATTGCCGGGTTTTTATGGCCTGAGCAACGGCTGTGCCAACGGAGCCTTGGGTAATACTTTGTTAAACAAACCTTTGTGATGCCTGAGGTGCGTTAAATAACAGAGTGTCAATGATCGGGTGTAGGCCCCCGAAACTGGGGTGTAGCGGCACCCAACTGCGGTGATCGCACTGGTGACAATTCTTGTTCAGCGCTGTATACATGACGGCCACCAAGGGGAGCCCGGCAACGGGCTGAGAAACCGCTGGCAGCTGCAGCGCGGTGACCCTTCGAACCTGATCCGGATAATGCCGGCGAAGGGATGGGACTGCCGACCTGCCTTTTGCCGGCCTCACTGCGAGGCCTCACCATGACCGTACGCTTCAGCGAAACCCTGCAACGCCAGAACCAGCCGACCTGGTCGGCGGCCGTCAGCCATCGCTTCGTCACCGAACTCTGCGCGGGCAGCGTGGCTGACCCGATCATGGTCAACTACCTGGTCCAGGACCACCGCTTTCTCGACAGCTTCCTGACCTTGCTCGGCGCCGCCATCGCAACCGCCGACACCTATGAGGCCCGCCTGCGCTTCGGTCGCTTCGCCGGGATGATCTGCAGCGACGAGAACACCTATTTCCTGCGTGCGTTCGAAGCCCTCGGTGTCAGCCCGGCGCAGCGTGCCGAGCCCGCCGACACTGCACCGACCGCCGGTTTCAAGGCCATCATGCGCGAGGCGGCGGCCACCCGGTCCTACGCCGCCGCACTGGCCGTGCTGAACGTTGCCGAAGGCCTGTACCTGGACTGGGCCCTCAAGGCACCCAAGCCGTTGCCAGCCAACTTCGTCTACGCCGAATGGATCACCCTGCACGACAACCCGGCGTTCTGCGATTTCGTCGCCTTCCTCAAAGCCGAACTGGACCGGGTCGGCCCCCAGGAGGCGGCATTGGCCAGTGATTTCTACACACGTACCGTTGAGCTGGAGCTTGCCTTCTTCGACGCCGTCTACCGCGAGGAGGCATGAGCATGGATATTTTCGAGCGTTTGAAGGCTGCTACGGCCGGGCAGTGGAACCGCTATGTCGACCACGACTTCGTGCGCCAGATGGGCGAGGGCACCTTGTCGGAAGACGCCTTCCGCACCTATCTGATCCAGGACTACCTGTTCCTCATCCAGTTCGCCCGCGCCTGGGCTCTGGCTGCCTACAAGAGCCGCCTGCCGGCGGATATCCGCGCTGCCCAGGCGGGCTTGGCGGCCATTCTCGACGAGACCGAACTGCACCTGCGCCTGTGCGCGCGCTGGGGGCTGTCGCAGGCCGATATCCAGGCTGCACCTGAGCACCAGGCGACCGTGGCTTACACCCGTTATGTGCTCGACTGCGGCGCGGCGGGTGATCTGCTTGAGCTGCATGTGGCGTTGGCGCCGTGTGTGATTGGTTACGCCGAGATTGGCCGCACGCTGGCGGAGCGCATTGGCGACCTGAGCGATCACCCCTATCGGGAGTGGATTGGCGAGTATGCCGGGGAGGCTTACCAAGGCGTGGCAGCGGCGGCGCGCAAGCACCTGGATGAACTGGCGGCGCGGAGCATGACCGAGCAGCGGTTTGTCGAGCTGGCACAGATCTTTGGCCAGGCTTCGCGGCTGGAAGCTGACTTCTGGCAGATGGGATTGGATGGCGCGGCCTGAGGCTGGGCTGAGCCTTCAACCAGAGGTTTTGGGGGAGGTTTTGTGAATCGCCGTGCACATGTACCGCACGGCGATCCGGTCGCGTTCGGGCAGTGTGCGGAAGTAACTGATGAGGTTCACCTCTTCCTTTGTGAGGCGGCGCAGGAACAGGCGTTGGTTGAAGGGGATGAACGCCCGGAGCACACGGAGCAGAACGGAATCGATCGCCATGGAATCGCCTTGCTGGATTGTGGGCCTCGTCCGTGAGATTTTCCTTACTTTGTCAGGGGATAAAGGCGAAGTCTAGCGACATGGATCAATGATTGGGTGGTTGGGCTGCTGCAGTTCGTATACGGATTGCAACAATGTCGCTCCGGATGCCTCTGGCAAACGGCACAGCGCGGTCAGGTGTGCTGCAATGTCCGCGGGCGGCGCTTCGCTTAGCAGCCAACCGCAGTCCGTCAGTTTCAGAAGCCGGACAGTGGCTCTGCCCGGTTTCGGCCATTTAGGTCAAACTGCGGTTTCCAGGGGCTTGCGCCAGTCGTCAGAAGCAGAGGTCGCAGAAACCTTATGCTCCCAACTGATCTTGCGGTAACTCATCGAAACTTCGACGAGTTGCGTGTAGTTGGCGTTCTCCTGATTCTGTGCATGCGGTAATACTGTGTTGATATCGACGATGATGGCGTCAACCAACTCGGTGGTGAAGAAGTGCTCCTGCATACCAGCAGCGGATGTGCGGTACCACCGGACAGTCGTCATCGTCAGCACCTCTCCGGTTACCAGCGCTTGATACAACAACGGGACAGCTTTGTTCAGCGAGCAGGTGAAAGTGAACGGTTTGTGAACGCGCTGCCCCGCAGGCTGCCCGCTCTGAGGGTCGGTTGGTACGGTTACCCTATGCTTTATTTCTTGTATGAGAATTTCGTTTTCGTGGCCCTCCACGTATACGTTTCCAACTGAATCTTCTGTAAATGCATTGGCAGTAATCAGCCCTTGAGTGGAGCCTTCAATGACGATGTAAGCTGGGGTCGGCATAGCAGTCTCTCCTGCATCCAAGTGGATAAAACACGCGCACCACAAGTGGCGTGGCCATCGGTATCGATGGGCTTGTCAACGAGCCCGGAGTCTCGCCAATTCGTGGAAAGAGATCACTGCTGGAGAATGCCGTTGAGCGACTCCAGCACTTCGGTGGTCAGCAGGTGCAGGCGATAGCTGTAAATTCCGTACACCACCGCCATGGCCACGGCGCTGATCAGCAACGGGCCCCACCATGGCCACTGGCGGTGCATGCGAAAGTCGCTCGGGGCGACATTGGCCAGGGGATCGCAGACCTGCTCCGGGACCGGACCACGTACTTCCCGGATAAGCCTGTTGATTTGTTGGAGCAGGGCGTTCACCGCCTCATCGCCATTGGGCGCGAGGCCGTATTTGCCCTTGAGACCAAGGCACAGACACAAGTACAGGAACTCCAGCACATCGATGTAGCGCTGGGGTTCCTGCATCAGGCGCGATAACACCGTGTAGATCTTCTCCCCGCCCCAGGTCTCGTGATGGAAAATGCTCAGGAGCGACTCCTGGCTCCAACAGGAATTGCTGCCCCAGGGGCGGCTCATCACGGCCTCGTCCAGGTACAGGCACAGGGCATAGGAATAAGCCAGCAGTTGTGCGGGCTCATACCCGCGCTGGCGCATTTCCTCGACGATGTTGTCGACCTGAGTGCGCACCTGATGGTGCACTTCCTGGATATTGGGCAGGCTGTCCAGGGTGCGCAGACGCATCACCAGGCCGAATAGCGGCATTGCGGCATCGATCATGGGGTTCTGGAAAGTGCCGCGAAGCTGGAAGTCCGGGTCTGCCGGGTAGCCTGCAGAAACATGCTCGGCATCAGCCTCATAGGCATCGGCAGCCCGGGATTTCGCAGGGTGAAGCGCAGTTTCCAGCGGTTCACGTTTCGTTGGCGGTGTGTCCACTTCATTCACTCCTGATCGCCCAGAACTGCAATTCAAGGCCCGGGATCTTCCCGCCGATGTGGATGCCGAACCCGTGGCTGTCCTTCATGGAAGCCCAGGCCGGGCTGCGTCGGTCCAGCTCGAAGTAGCTGAAGCCGGCATGAAAGGGCAGGTCGCGGGGGGCCACAGGCAAGGCCACCAGCGTAATGCCCGGCAAATGATGCAGGACCATCTCGTTCATCGCTTCCAGCGCGCTGACCTTGACTGTGTGCACGAAGATCTGGCGCAGCGATTCCACCGGCTGGTCGGCGCGCACCGCGATGACAAAGTCGGCCTCGTCGATCAGGCGGCGGTCTTCCAGGGTCGTGGTCATCACGCCCCAGTCGAGCGTCTCCAGCGGCAACGACACCGCACGCGGCTGCAGCACCGTGCTCAGGGCGCGGCGCAGCGTGTCTTCCAGCGGTTTGAAGGAAGTGCGCAGGGCATTGTGGTGATACGCCGGGTACTCCTGCGGCAGGCGATTCTCGTCGGTGAAGGTCACCAGTTCACCGCAGGCCTGGCTCAGGCAGAGATAGAGCTGCTCCGGGTGGGTCTGCGGTTGCCGGGCCAGGTGGGCGAAGCACGGCCACCAGCGGTTAAGCGCCTGCAGCAGGTTGAAGTCGCGGATATCGGCGATGCCGGACTGGCCCGACGAGCCGATGCGCGCTGCCAGGTTGCGCGCCCGTTCACGCAAGGTGTTGCTGATCTCTTCAAGGAAGCGCTTCAGCGCCGGTATTGCCCCCACGGACACGCTGGTGGGGTAGAACGATTCGTCCAGCTTCAGGCTGCCATCGGGGCGACGCTCGAGGATCTTTGCCAGAGCGAGGCGAGTATAGGCACTGCTGTCTTCGCCTTGCCGCCGCAACTGCAGGTTCGGCACGGCGAGGTGCACCTGGGTCAGGTCGCCATCGGCCGTGTGGGTGTCCTTGATTTCCTGGGCGTGTGCGACATAACGCAGGTTTGCCACGCTGTCCGGCCAGCTCACTTCACGGCCACCGTCGGTGCGCAGCGGCAGGCACAGATAGATCTCGCCGTTCTGCGCACCATCGTCGCTGATCTCCAGAGGCGGCGGTGGCGGCAGATCGCCGGGGATATCGAAGACGGTACCGTCGGGCATGATGCCCCTGGCCCGAGTAATGGCGACCTTGCCAAGGCACAGGTATTCATCGTTCAACTGCAGTTCGCTGAAACCATAGAACGCGGCATTCAGGCTGCTCAGGCGTTGGTGCAGGGCTGCCTCGCTGGACCGGGCCGCTTGCTGGAAGTGCTGCGGTTTGACGAACAGGCCTTCGGGCCATAGCACAGGGTTACGTGAACTCATGGGCACTCCATGTCAGGGATGAGGGGATTGCAGGCCAGCTGATCGATCATCGGTCCTCTTCCTTGAGCTCAATCTGCGCATCATGGACGTGCAGTGCGAGCACGACCCGGCGGCCGCGAGGGACGATGCGCAGCACCTGTTGCCAGGTCGCACTTTCCACGCTGCGGTAGTCGGCGATCACGGCAATGAAGCGGGTGTCGGCATGGATGGGTTCGAACGGCACGAACTTGAACTGGCCGGGAGACAGCAGGTAATCGTCATGGCGGATGTAGGTGCTGCGCAGCGCCTTGGCCGGGTCAAGTTCCAGCTGCTGGTAAACGCTGTTGAGCAGCAGCGAGTCGTCCCGCAGTTGCAGGACCTTGACGGCGATGGGGCTGGCGAGCTGGGGGCCGTGGCCGGGCGCTGCATCGGGCCGATCGAACGCTGTTGTAGGTGGCTCGTAGTCCCCGAGCGCACTCTCGTCAGCCGGCGCTGCTTCGCGGTACTGAGCCTGCAGGTAGCCGTACAGGCTGGCGACTTTCTCGGTGAGCTCATGCGGGTCGTCTGCGCTGAGGTTCACCGTGTAAGGGCTCGGTTCGACTGCGCCCGGTGCTCCCTCAGCGGGTTCGCTGTCATCGGTGACTCCATTCAGCGTAGGGCTGACATGGATGCTCATGGCCAGTTCGGTCGGCACATCTTCTGGCGCGCCCACGGGGATGGACGGGTCTTTCAGCACCTGGACCATCTTGCCCAGGGCTGTGCAGCCAGCGGTGGCCGTAAGCACAAGCAGCAAAGCGCAGATCATCAGGCGTTGGAGCATGGTCGCGGTCCTGTAATGAGATCTTGCAGAGGGTTCTGGTCCGAAGGGCAAGCTGACAATTTCGCATCGAGAGCAACCAAGGGGTCGCGCCCGGGGAGCGGGTCGAATGCCGAGCACACCTCGATGGTGAGGGGGGGGAACGTGTCGATGGCGTTGACACTTGGGCTGATCGAGGCGCTGGCTTCCAGGGCCTCGTGCACGGTCTGCGAAGGACGGAAGACTTCCCCCAGCGAAAGCCGGTTTAGCTGCTCCGGTTGCAGGTCGACCCGTAGCCGGTAGGTGCCGACCTGCAGGATGTCTCCATCCTTGAGGCGCATGGGCTGGCCGTTCCCGAGCGCGTGTGTGCTGCCATTCAGATACGTCCGGCCGCTATGGTCGATGGCGCAGAAGCCGCCTTCCATCCAGCGGATTTCACAGTGGATGGGCTGTACGCTCAGGTCCCGGTCGATCAAGAGCCAGTCTGCACCCCGGCTGCCGAGGGTGCCGCCGCCGCGGCCGAACCGATGCTGACGGTTCACACTGAGCGGTAGTTGTGCGAGGTTGCTGACGTGCAGGGTCAAAGCGCTCATGCTCGCCCCCTGAAACGCACCACCGGGCTGATCACCCCGTGGCGGTCATCGATGAAACTGGTCCAGCCCAGCCAGGCACCCTGGCCAGGATGCAAGCAGAACGACGTCAGTACGTTGCGCTTGAGGCGCAGTTCGAGGTCGTACGCCAGCCCGTCACGTAGCAGCACGTCGATCAATGCACGCAAGCGGCCGAAGTTAATGCCACTGGGCAGCAGGTCGCGCAACTGTGCCTGGTCAAGTTCGCCGATCACGATCGTGAACTTGCTGCTGCGGGTACGTGGTCGGCTGCCGATCATGAAGCTGTTCCCCAGCTCGCCGTTGGCCCGGCCGAGGCACACCAACTGGCCGGCGGCGGTCAGTACCGAGCGCGTCTCGAACTCGCGAATGTGAACTTGTGTGAGGTCGAAGCAGTGGCCGATGATGCCGGCTACGGTGCCTGGTGAACGGCTGCGGCTGGCGATCACACCGGCAAAACTGAGCAGGCGGCTCCAGGGCAGCGCGGTGTCGCCTCGCAACTGCCGATCATTGAGGCCGGTCAGCGCGAACACGTATTGCGAAAACTGATCGTTGGCGCCAGGTTGAAAGCGGATGTAGTAACGGTACTTGCGCCAGGCACGGTGCAGCAGGCCAAGCAGACAATGGTTGAAGAAATCGAGGAATGCCGGGCGTACACCAATACTTTGGGCATGTTCATGGGCGATCTGCTCCAGGTAGTAGGTAGGCAGCGGCGAGTCGCTGCCGTGCATGCCCATGAAGGTGGTGCAGATTCGGTAACGACTATCATGGCCGGGCATCCGCTCGGCCTTCAGCACGTCGCTGGTTGGAAAGCGCAGCCGTGGATCGCTACCCAAGCGAACCCGCAGGCGCGTGGCAGCGTCGGGCCAACGGGCGTCCAGGTCGTCACCATGCAGGCCATGCAGATGCTCCAGCAACTGGAAGAAATCGTAGCGATGCGCTTGCGCGAGCAGCGAGTCGGCTAGATCAGGGGCTGTTTGCCGGTCAGCGGTGGCCATGTGTAGTGCTCATTGTTGGTGGTGTTGGTCACTTCCAGCTGATGGAAGGAATTGATGCTGGCGTACAGGGCAAAGAAGTGTGCGAGCACACAACTGAAGAGGTACAGGTCGCCCTCGCAGAGAAAACCCTGCTGGTCGAGTTGCAGTCGGGTGTGCAGGCCGCGAACGGGCTGCCCGCTGATCAGCCAGTCCAGGGGCGCGGTCTGCACCTCACGGATAGCATCCAGGCGCTTGCGCGTAGTGCGCGCCTGCTGGATGTCATGCAGGGCGGCGAAGTCATAGGCGCGGATGACCGCCTTTAACGGGTCAGCCGACAGCAGCGACAGGTAGTTGAGCGACAGGTTGGAAATCAGCGCCCATTGCAACTGGCCGTCGAGGACAGGGCGGCACGGCCGGGTCGGGCGCTGGAGGTTGCGGTAGGTGGTCAGCGGCGGAGTGAATTCATTGATGACACAGATATCGCCGGCATTCAGCGCCAAAGGCAGGTCGCGGTTGGTGCAGGTCAGGTCGATGGAGGCTGTTTCCAGGGTGCCGCGGTAGACGCTGGTATCCGCGCGTACGAAAGCGATTCGGTGGATCACGCCATCGTCAAGCAATGACGCCTCGAGCTGGCAGCAGTAATACAGCGTGGTACGGCCCTGTGCGTGCTCGATTTCATGAGCGAACGACTCGAAAGGCAGGAAGGCCCGCAGCGGCTCGCCCGGCTCGCCCGGCTCGCCATCGGCCATGGTACGCGTACTGATCACCTGGTCGACACTGAAGATTTCGTAACCGTGCGCTGCGCTGCGGTTTGGCTTCAACAATGCGTGCGGATGCTCACCTGACAGGTCGATCGGTTCGGCACCGCAGTGCAACAGGTTGACCGCCGGCGTGCAGAACAGGCAGAAGTCGTCGAGGCCAACGGCCATCGCGCCAGGCAGTGGGCGACTGAAATGGAAGTCGATACTTACCTGACCGTTGCCATCGGCCGGCCAGCACTCGCCCAGGCCGATCAGGGTGAAGAAGTGGAAGCGCTGAGGAAATACCAAATACTCCTGCAGGATCCGGTAGCCGTCGAAGACATTCTGCGGGTAGGGCAGCAACGCTTCTTCGGGTCGAAAGCCTGGAAAGGCCAGGCTGCTGGCCGGCAGCCGGCGGACTTCGCCGTTGATGGTCACGCTGATGTGCTTCAGGTACTGGGCGAGCCACAGGTACAGGGTCTGCGCGCAGCGGTCATCGCCACTGAGGTGAACGTCCAGGCTTTCGCAGCCCAAGGTAATCAGCGGGCGCTCGACCAGTGTCTCGAGGTCGATGCGCACCACGGATTGTGCCGGCGTGTGGGTCGCCTGGACGTTGTGGATGGCAAAAGGATGCAGCTTCACCTCGGTACAGGTTCGGTACTCGCAGGTGATACCATCCACGGGTATGGAGAACAACCGTGTACCCCTGGGAATGCTGCGTGACTGGCTGAGCGCCTGTTTTTCCGGTGTGAACTGGATGATCGTTGCGCTCGGCAGGGGGCGCAGGTAATTGGGCCAGAGCAGTTGCAGCATGGGGTGGGTCAGTTCCGGCAGGTCATCCTCAAGCTTCAATCGCAGCTTGGCAGTCAGGAACGCGAAGCCCTCGAGCAGCCGCTCCACGTCCGGGTCGCCGCTGTCCTTGCCTAGAAATCGCGCCAGTTGCGGGTTGTCCTTGGCGAAATCCGCGCCCAACTCGCGCAGGTAGCGAAGCTCTTCATTGAATCGATCCTTTAATGACATGGTTAACTTACTCGGGTGTATCGGCTAAGGCCGTTGACCAGCAGCTCGACCTGCAACAGTTCTGGGTGATCGTTCACCTGTACCAGGCAATCGAGCCGCAAGTGCAGTTCGAGTGGGGCATGGGCATCGGGCATGGCTTTCAATTCACAGATCCGGATGCGCGGCTCGAAGCGCCGGAGGGTCTGGCGGATGTCATCGCTGACCTGCCGCACCCGATCTCCAGTGCTCAAGTCGTATCCGTTGAAATCTCGCAGACCCAAGCCAGGGCTGCTCCGGGAGCAACCCTGGCGGGCATTGAGCAATGTCTCGAGATGGCGTTTGATCACCTCGAACTTGTGCCCAGCCTGTTCTCGCCGAGAAAGCGCGCGACGGGTCGGCTGCCTGGCAGTCAGGCGGTCGAACAGGCCGCTCATTGCGTATCGAGCCGCCCGACCAGCGAGATCTCGAAGTTGGCGCCCATGTATTTGAAATGCGGGCGCACGGCGATGGTGACCTGATACCAGCCCGGATCTCCGGCGACATCCGAGACTGCGATCGAGGCGGCGCGCAACGGGCGACGACTGCGTACATCGGCCGAAGGGTTTTCCTGGTCGGCGACGTATTGCTTGATCCACTTGTTGAGCTCCGACTCCAGGTCGCGGCGCTCCTTCCAACTGCCGATCTGTTCGCGTTGCAAGACCTTGATGTAATGCGCCAGGCGGTTGACGACGAACAGATAGGGCAGCTGGGTGCCGAGCTTGTAGTTGGTCTGGGCCTGCAGGCCTTCGGGGGTCTTGGGAAAGGTCTTGGGTTTCTGCACCGAGTTGGCCGAAAAGAACGCCGCGTTGTCGCTGTCCTTGCGCATGGTCAGGGTGATGAAACCTTCCTCGGCAAGTTCATACTCTTTGCGGTCGGAGATCAGCACTTCGGTCGGGATCTTGGCCTGCAACTGGCCCAGCGACTCGTACAGGTGCACCGGCAGATCTTCCACTGCACCACCCGACTGCGGCCCTATGATGTTCGGGCACCAACGGTAGCGGGCAAAGCTGTCATTGATACAGCTGGCCAGCAGGAACGCGGCATTGCCCCACAGGTAGTTGCCGTGGCGAGCGTCCATGTTCTCGTGGTAGCTGAAGCTCTCGGTTGGCAGTTCCTCGGGATGGTAGGGCGGGCGCAGCATGAAGCGCGGCGCGACCAATGCGGTGTGGCGAGCATCCTCGCTGTCGCGGAACGCCCGCCACTTGGCATGTCGGGGACCGGCAAAGATGTCCTTGATCTCTTTGAGGTCAGGCAGGTCTTCGAAACTATTGAGGTTGAAGAATTCCGGCGCTGGCGCTGCCAGGAACGGCGCGTGAGCCATGGCGCCGACCGATGCCATGTAACTTAGCAGTTTGATATCCGGTGATGACGGGCCGAAACTGTAGTTTCCCAACATGGCGGCAATCGGCTCTCCGCCGAACTGGCCATAACCGGCGGTGTAAACATGTTTGTAGATACCGCTGCACGTGATGTCGGCAGCGTTTTCGAAGTCGTCGAGCAACTCTTCTTTGTTGGTGTGCAGGAACTCAAGCTTTATGTTCTCGCGAAAGTCCGTGCGGTCGACCAGCAGTTTGAGGCTACGCCAGGCAGACTCCAGTTGCTGGAACGCTGATTGGTGGAGAATGGCGTCCATCTGCCTGCCAAGCACACGATCGACTTCGGCAATCATCTGGTCGACGCGATGCTTGTTGATCGATTGCTCCGGCTCATCGCTGCGCAGAATCTGCGTGATGAATGCGGCTACGCCTTGCCGGGCGACCTGATAGCCTTCCTGGGTCGGCATCAGCAGTGTTTGCGCCATGATCTGGTCGAGCAACGTAGCCTCGCCCAACGCTTCGGATGAAACTTCTGCTGTGACGGCCGTGCTGTTCTGTGTCGGCATGCTGACGCTCCGTTGTCTTCAGTCTTGTTGTGGTGCGTCGAGCACCAGGTCCAGTTCCCGCGCCAGTCGCTGGCGAGCATGATCGTCACTCAGCAACTGCTGGAGCTGCCTGCGAAACGCCGGGACGTTACCCAAAGGGCCTTTGAGGGCCACCAGCGCTTCGCGCAACTCGATCAGCCGGTTCAGTTCCGGTACCTGGCGCGCGATCCGGTCAGGCCCGAAGTCCTTGATCGAGGCAAATTTCAGGTTGACGGCCAGCTCGGCGTCGGCGTCCTGGCCGAGCAGGGAGGGGATCGACAGGTTCAGGCTCACCTGAGCGTCTTCCAGCACACTGTCGAACGAATGCTTGTCGACCCGCAGGACCGGCCGGTCCTCGAGTGCACGGCTGTCCTTCAGCCCGAAATCACCGATGACCAGCATCTTGTGGGGCAGTTCGACTTCAGCCTGCTCGCCGCCTGTAGCGGGAACATAGCGGATATTGATGCGTTCTTTCGGTGCCACGGAGTTCATGTTCTTTGGCATGTTTGTTTAAACTTCCTGCTTTGTTTGTAAGGCGTTTCGCAAAAGTTATTGGTGTGGATGCTTGTTATTTGTAGGGCGTTTCCGTGATGCCTGGGTGTTTTTGTAGGGGTCTTCCTATAAAAAGCGAATGTGTTGTATTGAATGGCTGATGCCAAATGCTCTCTTCTTAAAACATGCGCAGGAAGTTACTTGTTGGTCGAGGGCTTAAGTGTAAGGAAATATTTATTTGTATATTTCATCCGGCATGAATAGTCTTCGGTGAACTTGGCTGCGCCTGAAGTTGCGAACTTCTTGAAAGTGCAAGCTGAACATCACTCTTTCAGATGGAGTACTCGCTGACGATGATTGCCCGCAGTGCATACGCCGCCGGTCTTTCGTTGCTGTTCGTTTTGCAATCGGCGTCTGCCATTGCCGCACGGGACTGCCCAAGCCTGGTATCCAATCTGGAGCGCCTGGCCTGCTTCGACGAGGCCGCTGGCACGCCTGCACGGGTGGTCAGCCAGGCATGGTCGGCACCGGAGCAGGACGCTCCAAGCGTGTCACGGGTGATGGCGAACGAGGCCGACCGCTCCGTCGATGACCTGGCTTTTCGGCTTGGCAGCTCACGCGAGGATGCTGGCGCCGCGCAACCGTGGCTGGTGATATCTGCACCGGCGATTGCGTCAGCCGAGCCACGCAGCTATCTCGCGATCAGCTGTATCCAGAACATCTCCAGGCTGCAACTGGTCACAGGGCAACCGCTTCATGGCAACCGCGTCAAGGTGCAACTGCGGGGTGAGCGTGGCGCTACCACGGCAACGGCTTGGCAAGTGATGGAAAACGGCCGTGTACTCGATGCCGGCCGCGGACTACCGGCGATCGAACAGATCAAGCAACTGATCGGTGCGCATCGGGTACAGGTAACCAGCGATGAGCCGGGAGTCGACGGGCTGATCTTCGATGCCCAGGGGCTGGATCCACTGATCGACCAGGCGCGAAAGACATGTCGCTGGTAGCCGAGGTGTCGGCGCAGGACATCGAGCGGCTGCTTGCGCCCATTGACTCCGAAGTACCGGCGGGCCTGTTCGACGTGGAGGACGATAGCTATCAGGCGGTCGACCAGGAAATGGTCAAGCTGGGCGGCTTGCAGGAAGCGACCATCGATTGGCCTTACATCGAGGAGGCTTCCCGCGAGTATTTGAGCCAGCGCTGCAAGCACCTGCGCATCGTCGCGCACCTGAGTGCCGCATGGTTGCGCAGCGGTTGCTGGGCACGCTGGGGCTTCACGGCGGAGCTACTTGCCGGTGTGCTCGACCGTTATTGGGAGTGCGCACACCCAAAGCCCGGTCCGAAAGGCTTTCCTGGCAAGCGCAAATTGGTAGCGCTGGTGCTCAATCGTTTGCTGGAGGCGCTGCCGCGTCTGGACCGCTTGACCTTCGGTCCCACTCAGGCAGCGGCGGCACGCCAGGCAATGGAATGTCTGCAGCGCCAGATGGACAAGGTGCAACTGGAGCCAAGTCTGCTCGACGCGTTGCAGCAGCAGTTATGCAAGCGGCTGGCATGTGCCGGCGCAAACGCCGAAAGAGCCCCTGCCGCGGTTGCCACGCCTCGGCCAGCGCCCCCGCCGCCGCTGACCGACACCTTCGTTACGCCCACGGCCAACCTGTCCCTGGGCAGCGAGCGTGAGACCCGACGGGCACTGTTGAACATGGCCGAGTTCATCAACCAGCAGGACCATTACGACCCCACGGGCTACCAGCTGCGCCGCGTTGGCTTGTGGGCGCCCATCAAGGCAGCACCGATGTCCAGGCAGGACCATCGCACCGAGCTGATGGCGGTGCCGACCGATATTGCTGGCAGCTACGAGGATGCCATCGCCAGCAACGCGACGGATCTTGCGCTGCTGTTGCGCATTGAAAAAAGCGTGGTGGCCTCGCCGTACTGGATCCGCGGCAGCTTCCTGGCGGCCTCGGTAGCAAGGCGCCTGGCGATGGGCGAGGTGGCCGAAGCCATTCGCGCCGCCACCGTCCGGTTTGTCCAGCGCCTTCCGGCCCTGCTGCGCTTGTGCTTCAGCGACGGCACGGCGTTCGTCGACGAGCCGTGCCTGGCATGGCTCAAAGGCGCGCAAGGGCAGGCGGACCCAGGCGCGCCTGCCCTTGAGTTCCGGGCACTTCGTGAAGAGCTGGCTAACCAGCTGGAAGCGGGAGGCATCGAGCCGGTGCTGCTGCGCCTGCAGGCATTGCAGGCGGATTTTTGCGCACCACGCGAGCGCTGCCACAGCACGCTGATCGCCGCCGATCTGCTGGCGGCGCGCGGAGTTTCCTGGTTGGCCCAGGACCTGTGCAGCAGTGTCGCCCGGACGATGCAGCAAACCACGGCGGACGCCTGGGAACCCCATGTGTTCCAGAGGCTTCAGCAGTACGGCGCTCACGCTGAGCTGACCGATCAGAACAAGGACTGGATATCTTCATGAGTCAATTCTGGAAACGATTCAAACGTTGGGGCGTCCCGCTGGTCATGCGAATCGGCCTTGCCATGCCGCTGCTGCTTGGATTGGGCGCATCGTTGATGCTGGTTGCCATCTGGTGGCTGGGGCCGCAGTGGACCTGGCGCGAGCAACAACCCTTGGCCAGTGTCGCGCACCGCAGCGTGGCCAGCCTGGTGCTGGTCCTGGTGCCGCTGTTGTGCTGGGTCGTTGTACTGCGCCACCGCTTTCGTGGCCTGCAAGCGGAACGCCGCCAGGACGCCGCAGCCCAGGCCGATCCATGCTTGCCATTTGTTCACGCCCAGCAACAGGCGCTGGACCGCCATTTGGCCATCTACTTGTGCAACGCCGGTGGACGGCGGGCGCTGTATCGCCAGCCCTGGTACCTGATACTGGGCGATAAATGCGCTGGCAAGAGCGATTTCATCAACGGTACCAACCAAAGGTTCTCTCTGACGCGCATCGGCAATGTCCAGGCGCGTGGCCAGCAGCTTGAGCGACCTGCCTTGGCGGTAGGGTGGTGGGTCAGCAATGAGGCAGTGATCATCGACCCGCCGGGCGATCTCATCGTCCACGACGCCATTGATGCACAACAGCAGGACACCGGGCAGGGGCCGGCGGCGCAGGTACCACCAGGCACCCAGGCCAGGCTCTGGAGCGACCTGTTGGCCTGGTTGCTGCGCAATCGCAGCCGCCGGGCGCTCAATGGCCTCTTGCTGGTCGTTGATCTACCCGCGTTGCTGCATGGGACGCCGCAGCAACGTACCGCGCTAGCCTATGCATTGCGCACCCGGTTGCATGAGGTGAGCAGCCAGTTGGGTGCCCGGTTGCCGCTCTATGTGGTTCTGAGCAAGTTCGACCTGCTGGACGGCTTCGACTCGTTCTACAACCGTCTTTCACCGACCCAGCGTGAGCAGTTGCTGGGCTTCACCTTCACGCTCGATGCGCTCAACCATTTCGATGCCTGGCAGGATGAGTTCGTCGAGCAATACGATCGCCTGATCATGCAGCTGCAGGCGCAGGCCCTGCAGCAGCTACTGCTTGTGGACGGTCTGGCCCAGCGCACATCCCTCGTGTCACTGCTCGCGCAACTGGGCGGGCTGCGGCCGATCCTGACCGGTTTCCTTCGCGAAGTGCTGGTCAGTGACCGCTTCACCACGCCGCCGCTGGTGCGCGGGGTGTTCTGGTGCTCCGTGCAGCAGCAGGGGGAGGTCAGTAACGCCTTTGTGCGCGAGGCTGCGCAACCCTACAATACCGTGCTGCCGCCACGCGCGAGCAAGCGTCAGGGAACGGCCCAGAGCTATTTCGCCCAGCAAGTCTTCCAGCAGGTCGTCTACAAGGAAGCTGGCCTGGCCGGCGACAACGTGCGAGTTGCGCGAAGCAAACGCCGGTTGTTATGGGTCGGTTCCGCTGTGAGCGTGCTGGCATTGGCCGTGGCAACCGGCACCTGGCACCGCTACTTCGAGCTGAACGGTAGCAAGTCGGCCGGCGTGCTGGCCAAGAGCCGGTCGTTCAGCCAGCAGGCCGTGGATCCGCGCATGGACCCGACTGGCCGTAACCTCCTGGAACCACTCGACGAGATCCGCGACGCTGTTGCAGTGTTCGGCGATTATCGCTCTGCATGGCCGCTGGTGGCGGATGTCGGTCTGTACCAGGGCCGGGTCATCGGCCCCCGGGTCGACGAAGCGTACCTGAGCCTGCTTTCGCGGCGCTTCCTGCCCGCCCTGGCCAGCGGCGTGGTTGATGCAATGGATGTCGCGCCAGCCGGCAGTGAGCAGCAGATGGCTGCGCTCAGGGTCTATCGCATGCTGGAAGACCGCCACAACCGTCGCCCGCAATGGGTCGAGGAATGGATGGCGAGCTATTGGCAGCAGGCGTTTCCCGGGCAAGGCCAGGTACAGCGTGACCTCATGCGGCATCTGCAGTATGCCCTGGCCTATGCCGATGCCGACCTGCCGCAATTCCATGCCCGCGTCGAGAAAGTCCAACAGGCCTTGCGCAAGGTGCCGTTGCCGCAGCGGGTGTATGCCTCTCTCAAACAGAGGGCTCTGAATCAGCTGCCTTACGGCCTGGACCTGCGCCACCAGGTGGGCCCGGTATTCGACGTCGTCTATCAGCTTGACGACCGCACCAAAGAGGGCTTCTATCTGGCGCCCCTGTTGACGGCAAAAGGGTTCACCGAATATTTCGAGCCGCAGAGCCGGCACATTACCGATATGGCCTTGATCGACCAGTGGGCGCTGGGCGAGCGCAAGGCCCTGGACTACTCCGATGCCGACCGCGAAGCCCTGACCGAGCGGGTCCGAGCCCTGTACAGCGCGGACTATATCGCCAGCTGGCAACGCGCGTTGCAGGCCTTGGCCATCGCCGACTTCCGCGATCTGGACCATGCCGTGACAATCCTCGAGCAACTCACCGGGCCGGCGGCGCCGCTGCAACGGCTGCTGGAAACTGTGCGTGACAACACCTTCACCCAGCCTTTGTCAGCACCGCCCAACGTGGCCGATGTCGTGCCGGGCGGCCCGCAGCCATTGCAGGTTACCGGCATCAGCCGGGCATTTTCGGGCCTGAACGCCATGCTCGAAGCGAAAGGTGAGAAGCCCAGTTATTACGATGAAACCCTAGGCGCGATCATGGCGGTCCACGACTATGCCAGGACGGTGCAAGGCAGCCCGGACCGGGGCGATGCGGCGCTGCGGGCGGTGCTTCAGCGTTTCTCGATGCAGGGCGCCGACCCGATCGGTGTGTTGCAGCGTGTCGCGACCGGCCTGCCCGAACCCGTCAGGCAGCAGGTAAGGGCGGTCGCCGAGCAGACCGCCCGGGTACTGAACATTGAGGCCCTGCGGGAGCTTGAGCGGCGCTGGGACAGTGAGGTTTACAGTTTCTTCCAGCAACGCCTGGCGGGCCGCTACCCCTTCGTGGTGAAAGCGCCCGATGCCTCGCTGGATGACTTCGAGGCCTTCTTCGGGCCGAGAGGGCGGTTGCAGCAGTTTCAGGATCAGTACCTCAAGGTCTTCCTGAAAGACAATCTCGAGGCGCTGCGCTCGGACCAGCAGGGTACTTCGCTGATTCGCGAGGATGTCATCGAGCAGCTGGGCGCCGCCGATCGCATACGTGAGACGTTCTTCGACCCTCGCGGCAACCTCAGCGTGCAGTTCAGCATCGAGCCTCTGGGGCTCAGTGCCAACCAGCGCACCAGCCTGCTCGAC
Source organism: Pseudomonas urethralis (assembly GCF_021602465.1). NCBI lineage: Bacteria > Pseudomonadati > Pseudomonadota > Gammaproteobacteria > Pseudomonadales > Pseudomonadaceae > Pseudomonas > Pseudomonas urethralis. The sequence continues at coordinate 93,918 of NZ_BQIJ01000004.1, read as the reverse complement.
CTCGATGGCCAGCTGATTTCCTACACCCACGGACCACGCCAGATCATCGGAGTGATCTGGCCCAATACCCTTGGGCCGCAGGTGCGCAACAACCTCACGCTGCTCAGGCAAGGCGGCAGCAGCAGCAGCCTCGAGTATCGCGGCCCCTGGTCCATGTTCCGCCTGCTCAGCCGAGGCGTACTCAATGGGCGTACCGAGAGCAGCGTCGACCTGAGCTTCCGAGCTGGCGATGGCGTGATGCGCTACCGGTTGAATGCTGAAAAAGCGTTCAATCCCATTACCCAGCAACCTTTCAAAGGTTTCAAACTACCGCGCGGTCTGCTGCGCAATCCTGGTTGAGCACCCGGGGTCAGTTGCTCACCATCAGCTCCGGCCGCGGATAACCATTATCAAGAGCGTTTCGCTTGAGCCTGGCGATGCGAGAATCTCGATTATCGAACCATAGATTTCACTTGAAATCCTGCCTGGCAGAGAAGAACATCCACTCCCTAATACGTGGTACGTACCATGTTACGAAAATTCGAGGAGTACACATGGCCCGGGGCGGTATCAACAAGGCGGTAGTGCAGCAGGCGCGGCAAGTGCTGATCGCCCGGGGTGAGTACCCCAGTATCGATGCAGTACGTATCGAGCTGGGCAATACCGGGTCGAAGACCACCATCCACCGCTACCTGAAAGAGCTCGAAGGGCCAAAACCTGTGGCGTTGCAGGGGCAGGCAGCCCTCAGCGACTCGTTGACCAGGCTGGTTTCGCAATTGGCCGCGCAGGTGCAGGAGGAAGGCGACGCCCGTATCGAGCAGGCCGAAGCCGCGTTCAACGAGCAGCATGAGCAGCTCGTGGCGCAGTTGCAGCTGGCGCAGCAGGCACTGGCCGCAGCACATCAGCAACAACAGATCCAGGCCGCTGCGCTGGCTGCCGAGTCGGAGCGCCTGGTGACCGCGCAACATTCGCTTCAGGCTGAACAGTTGCGCAGCGCCAGCCTCAGTCAATCCGTGGGTGAATTGCAGTTGCGCCTGGCCGACAAGGAGGAGCAGGTGCGTTCGCTGGAGGACAAGCACCGCCATGCCCGTGAAGCGCTGGAGCATTACCGCAGCGCCAGTCGCGAACAACGCGAACAGGAACAACGCCGCCACGAAGCGCAGGCCCAGCAATTGCAGCTGGAGTTGCGCCAGTTGCAACAAGGCATGAACGCCAAACAGGAGGAACTGACCCGCCTGCACCGCGACAACGAACGGATGCTCGGCGAACATCGCCAGGCGGCCAGTGCATGCGAGGCCAAAGACGCCTTGCTCGAGCAGCGCGATGCGCAGATCCAGGGGTTGCGGACCATTCTTGCCCAGGCGCAGGGTGCCAGCGATGAAATGCGTCGGCAATTGCAGGAGCAAACGCAAAGCCTGGAAGACAACCGTGCGCGCTGCTCGGAGCAGGGCAGGCAGTTGCAGCAGATGCAGGACGAACTGCGCAAACGCGATGAGGCGCTTGATGCACTCAAGGCGCAGCTAGCCGGCAATTGAATCAAACTTCCTGCTGCGGCTGCGTTCTTCCGTAGACATTCCCCGGGAGCACGCAACATGAAAAAGCCAGAGCAGCATCAGCAGGGCCCGCATTCTTCAGGCCATGCGCAGAGAAAGGACGATCTGGGGTTTGACCCGGATTCTCCGGACCTGAGCGATCCGCAGGTGGACCCGCAAGGGCCGGCAAAGCCGCCACGGGACGTGGAAAAGAACCACCAGGACCGATGATTCGGCCCGCCCCATCGCCGCGCTGCGAGCGATGGGGCGGGTGAGCCTCAGCCCTCCACTTGCTTGGCCGCTTCGACACCCGCCGCCGACAGCTTGATTGGATAGTTCACGCTGATCTGGTGGTCATCGTCGACCGCCACGGCGCCATCCTGGATCAGGCCGTGCTCCTGCAGAGTCTTGAGCATGCCGGCCACGGCCTTCTCACCGCGATAGTTGTCCAGCAACTCCTTGCCCAGCCCTTGCGGGTGGGCGTGCAGCAGGCGGGTGAGAATTTCGCTTCGCAATGCATCGTTAGTCATGGGTGGCCTCGTGTCGTCGGGCGGTCACTTGCCGTGAGTGGCCTGAAGTGCCTTGGCCTGCTCCAGATGGTGTTCAAGCTTTGGCAGGGTTTCGCTGGCGAAGGCTTTGAGCTCGGGCTTGTCGGAAGACGCCGCTTCCTTCTTGAACAGCTCCACGGCTTTTTCGTGGGCGTCGACCTGGTTGTTGACATAGGACTTGTCGAACGACTCGTCGCGCCATTCGAGGATCATCTTCTTCACTTTATCGGTCAGCGCCGCTTCGTCCGGCACGCTGATGTCCAGCTTGCGGGCGATGTCGCCGAGCTTCTGGTTAGCCGCGGTGTGGTCGGTGACCATCTGCTGGGCAAACTTCTTGATTTCAGCGTTCTGGCTTTTTTCCAGGGCCAGGTTCCCGGTGACCACCTCGGCAATGCCGGATTCGGTGGCGGCCTCGACAAAGTCGTCGGAAGTGGCGGCCAGTGCCTGCAGCGATGCCATGCCCAGTACCAGCGACAGCCCAGCGCGTTTGATGAACAGATTGCTCATGCCTGACTCCTCATAACCGTTGGCGCGACCTCAGTGTCGCGTACGGTTGAGCAGCGATGACGGGCAAAGGTTTCGTTTTTCTCGGCGCCGGTCGACCATCGAAAGGCACTTGGGCGCTGAACTATAGTCATAACGGGCATACGCTTGAGGACAAGGACTTCCATGGGGGCGGCCAGAAAGCAGGACGAGGACGGGCTGATCACCGCCAGTGGCGAGGGGCGTGCCTTGGCGTTGTTCCGCCTGGTGCTGTCGTTCATGGCGGTGATGATGCTGGCATTCGTGGTGGTCGAGGGCTGGCGTACCTGGCGCGATTACCGTCACGCATTCAGCAATGCCGAGAACATGGTCACCAACCTCGCCAGGGCCACCAGTCAGCACGCCGAGGATGCTATTCGCCAGGTGGATGCGATCACCGCAGCACTGGCCGAGCGCATCGAAGGGGACGGTTTCGCCCACCTGGACCGCCCTCGGCTGCATGCACTACTGGCTCAGCAGATGGCGATCATGCCGCAGCTGCATGGCTTGTTCGTCTTTGCTCCGGACGGTAGCTGGGTGGTGACTGATCGCGCCGCGATACCGCCCAAGGCGAACAATGGCGACCGCGACTACTTCATCTATCACCGCCTGCATACCGACCGCAGCGTGCAGATCGGCTCGGTTGTGCGCAGCCGTACCACGGGCGACCTGGTCATCCCCATCTCGCGCCGGTTGGATTACCCCGACGGCAGTTTCGCCGGGGTATTGCTCGGTACCATCAAGGTGGACTGGTTCGTGCGCTATTACGGCGATTTCAAGATCGATGAACGAGGCGCGCTGGTACTGGCCAAGCGCGATGGCACCATCCTGGTTCGCCGGCCGTTCGTGGAGCAGGTGGTGGGGCGCAGCCTGGCCAACAGTGAAGTGTTCCGCAATTACCTGCCTTATGCCAACGAAGGCCTGGCCGAGGCGGTGGCTGTGATTGACGGCACCCCGCGGCTCTATGCCTACCGGGCATTGTCGAGCTACCCGCTGGTGGTCGAGGCCGGCTTGTCACGGGAGTCGATCATCGCGCCCTGGCGGTACGATGTCATCAAGTCGGTTGCGGTACTGCTGCTATTGCTGGTCGGCCTGGCGGCGTTCGGCTGGGTTGTGCTGCGCCAGCTGCGCGAGCGCATTGCCATCGAACGGGCGCTGCACCAGGCGCACCAGACCCTCAAATCACTGGCCCTGACCGACAGCCTGACCGGGCTCGGCAATCGCCGGCGGCTGGATGCGGTGTTCGAGGCCGAGCTCAAGCGGGCTCACCGCCAGGGTTACCCGGTAACGCTGGTGATGCTCGATCTGGATTACTTCAAACTGTACAACGACCGCTATGGTCACCCCGCCGGCGATCAATGCCTGCGGCGCTTTGCCGAGTTGTTGCAGCAAGTGTTGAAGCGGCCGGCGGATTTGGCGGTGCGCTATGGCGGTGAGGAGTTCACCCTGTTGCTGCCCGACACTGATGCAGCAGGCGCCGAGCTGGTCGTCGATGAGGTCATGCAGTTGCTGCGCCGCCACGCAATCCCCCACGCCGGCAGCCCCTTGGGGGTGGTATCGGCCAGTGCCGGGATCGCGGTTGGCCATCCAGCACGAGACGGGTGTACGCCGGAAAGCCTGATGGCGGCGGCCGATGCGGCCTTGTACCAGGCCAAGCGGCAGGGGCGCGATGGTTATACGGTGGCAGCGGCGTTGGCCGAGAGCGGCAGATGACCGCTCAGGCCAGCGCCAGACGCATTGCGCATCGCCCCGACAAGCCATGCGCGCGCTCGGTTGCGAGAATGCCCTGCAGCCTCGGTTCCAGGTGCTTTTCGTCGAGCACCTCGAACCCGTACCGCGCATAGAAAGGGCCATTCCAGGCGACTTGCGCAAACGTGGACAAGGTCAGCTCCCGGGCTCCCCGATGCCGCGCCACGGCACAGGCCTGGTCGAGCAACTGCCTGCCAATACCTCGCCCTTGCGCCTGCAAGCGTACCGAAAGCTCATGAATGTGCAGCGCGTGGCCCTCCAGGCTCAGGCATACAAAACCCAGGGCGATGCCCTGATCATCCTCGGCCAACCAACTGCCCCGGTGGTCAATGAAGGCCTTGTGCGCTTCTTCGTCCAGCCCCTCGGCACGGGCCAGCCAGGCCAGCTCGGGCAGCTGCAAGAACGCTTGTGCGGCTGATTGTTCGATGGCGATCAACTGGCGGATGTCTGAGAGCAGGGCAGGGCGTATGTGCATGAAAAGTTCTCTGTGGGCTGGCACTAGTCTGCGATGAGTTGACCATGGCTTGCAATGACAGTGTTATAACGTAACACTCACACTTTCCCAGCGACCCGAGACTGCCGTGATGACCGAAGACGAACTGCTGCGCCAGGCGCCCGCAGCCTACATGAACGAAGTCCAACAGCAATTTTTCCGCAACCTGCTGCTGGGCCAGCGCGCCGACCTGCAAGCGCGTATCGACGAGGAATTCCAAGCCTTGCGTGAGCAGGAAGTGCTCAGCGACCCAGCCGATATCGGCAGTGCCGAGGAGGAACGGCAATGGCGGCTGCGCTCGCTGGAGCGGGAAAAGAAGCTGCTGGATAAAATCGACCAGGCCCTGGAGCGGCTGGCGCGAGGTGAATATGGCTGGTGCGAGGAAACCGGTGAGCCGATCGGCCTGCGTCGCTTGCTGCTGCGCCCCACGGCAACGTTGTGCATCGAAGCCAAGGAGCGCCAGGAGCAGAAGGAGCGTCACCTGCGCGAAGAGCGTTAGTCTGTCGCCAGTGCCTGTGGCTGCAATTGCCAGCGCACCGAGCTGACGCCCTTTTCCAGGCTCACCCGACCCACCAGCCGCTCCAGTTGTGCCGGGGCCTGCGGGTTGCCGAGCAGTTCGGCACGCACTTCAAGGCGGGCTGGGTTGGCCAAGTCTTCACTGTGCAGCGATTGCAGGCGCAACTGTGGGTCGCCCAGGCTGTGCAGCATCAGGCTACGCACCTGGATCTCGTCTTCGGCGCGGCAGACGATGCGCACCTCGAAACGTTGTTCGACCTCGTTGGCTGGCAGCACCTCCTGGCGGTCCAGCCGCTGGGCGATATCGCGCAGCAGGATGTTGGCACACAGCACCATCAGGCTGCCAAGCGTTGCTTCAAGCAACAGCCCGAGGCTGCACAACACACCGACCGCGGCGGTGCACCAGAGCGTGGCGGCGGTGTTCAGGCCACGCACGTTGAAGCCGTCGCGCATGATGACGCCGCCACCGAGGAACCCGATGCCCGACACCACGTAGGCGGCCACCCGCGAGGCGTCGTTGGGGGCCATGCCCGGCACCGCCTGGGTCATCAGCACGAACAGGCAGGCACCGGTGCTGACCAGCGCGTTGGTACGCAGCCCGGTCAGGCGTTGGCGCAGTTGGCGTTCGGCACCGATCAGGGCGCCGAGCAGCAGGGCAATGCTGACGCGCAGCAGAAAGACTTTCCAATCCATAGCAAACCTCTTCCACGGGCACGCGCCCGCACGGTTGAATAACCAGAAAATGCGCAGGACCACGAAAGGGAAGAGGGGAAAGCCGTCAAAGGCTGGAGATTTCCACCGCCTGGCCAATGGCGAGACAGTGGCAGGAAGCTGCCGGACTAGCTCGCCGTGTGGGCCTGTCGCAAGCGACTGGGGCTACTGTCCAAAGCAGGACTCCTGTTCAGGGATGCGAAATTGCGTCGCGGACCTTACGCCGCCGCCAGCACTGGGTCAAGGGTAAAAACATGACAAGAAATCCATTCGGAAATGCCCTACAGCCGGTCACGCCTGCGTGGAAATAAACCTGGGTAATCGGTACCCTAGCGCCATTTTCCGCCATACCCCGGACCGTTACATGCTGTTCAATCTCGCCGTGCTGTTCGGCACCCTGGTGGCCATGGAAGGTGTCGGCACGCTGGCTCACAAGTACATCATGCATGGCTGGGGCTGGTGGCTGCACCGTTCGCACCACGAGCCGCAGCTGGGCATGCTGGAAACCAACGACCTGTACCTGGTGGCGCTGGGCCTGATCGCCACGGCGCTGATCGCCCTGGGCAAGGCCGGCCATGCGCCATTGCAGTGGGTGGGCGCTGGCGTGGCCGGGTATGGGGTGCTGTACGTGCTGGCCCATGATGGCTTCTTTCACCGCCACTGGCCGCGCAAGCCACGGCCAGTCAACCGCTACCTCAAGCGGCTGCACCGCGCCCATCAGTTGCACCATGCCGTCAAGGGGCGCACGGGCAGCGTGTCGTTCGGTTTTTTCTATGCGCCGCCATTGAAGGTGCTCAAGCGCCAGTTGCAGGCGCGGGTGCCACGCGACCGCGGCTGACCCACCAGCCAAACCCAGCTGCGGTAAAGAACATGATCAGGCTATAGAGCGCGGCTGGCACGGCCATGGTGGCGTTGTTCAGCAACGATGGGCTCAGTGCCAGGGCGATGGCCAGGGTGCCGTTGTGGATGCCGATTTCCATGCCGATGGCAATGGCCTGGCGCTTGGGGATGCTCAGCAGCCGTGGTACCCAGTAGCCGAGCGTCAGGCTGATCAGGTTGAACAGCAGGGCCGCCAGGCCCACCACCGGGGCGTAGGCGACGACGGTCTGCCAATCCTTGGCCAACGCCAGCACGATGGTGAATGCCAGGAACAGCGCGGCCACCAGTTTCATCGGTTTTTCCATGCCTGCAGCAAAGCGCGGCGCCCAATGGCGGATCAGCATGCCCAGGGCCACCGGCAGCAGGACAATGGCAAACACCTGCATGACCTTGGCAAATTGCAGCGGGATCGCTTGGTCCGATGCCATGAACCACCCCAGCGACAGGTTCACCAGCAGTGGCATGGTCAGGATCGCGATCAGTGAATTGACCGCTGTCAGGGTGATGTTCAGCGCTACGTCGCCGTGGGCCAGGTGGCTGAACAGGTTGGCAGTGGTGCCACCCGGGGAGGCTGCCAGCAGCATCAGGCCGACCGCCAGCGCCGGCTCCAGGGCAAAGCCATTGGCGATCAGGAAGCACACCAGCGGCAACAGCAGGATCTGGCAACACAGGCCAACCACCACCGGTTTCGGGTATTTCACCACGCGGGCGAAATCGGCCAGCGTCAGCGACAAGCCCAGGCCGAGCATGATGATGCCCAGCGCCAGGGGAAGGAATGCAGTCAGCAAGGGAGAGGCGGTCATCGGCGGGCACTCGGGCAAAGGATGCAGGCAGTCTAGGTCGGCCTTGCGGGCTGGCTAATCGCAATGCGCCAGTACTTGGTAACCGTTTGTTACCGGATTGCCGGTGAACCTCGCCGCACAGCGTCTGCATGCCGCGTTGCGATAGGCGCTCCGGCGCAGTAGCATTCCGCTTTTTTGCCGAGGATTAGCCTGTCATGCCGTTCCAGCAAGGTCTGCTTGCCACCCCTGTGCCGGCCCACGCCCGCCACCTGTTCTTTGCCCTGCAGTCGCCCGATACGTTGCCTGCCGTGCTGGATGCATTGCTGCCACAGGTGGATGGCCAGAATCTGATCCTCGGTATCGGTGCGCCGCTGGTGAAAGCCTTGGGGCGTGACGTACCTGGCCTGCGCGCCTTCCCGCAGCTGGATGCCGCGGTGGAAAACCCCAGCACCCAACACGCCTTGTGGCTGTGGCTGCGTGGCAACGAGCGGGGTGATTTGCTGCTCCAGGCCCAGGCGCTGGAACAGGCGCTGGCCCCGGCACTGCGCCTGGCGGACAGCGTCGACGGCTTTTTGCACCGCGGTGGCCACGACCTGACCGGCTACCAGGACGGCACCGAGAACCCGGTGGACCTGGATGCCGTGGACGCCGCCATTCTGGCCGGCGAGCAGCCGGGGCTGGCCGGTTCCAGCTTCGCCGCCTTCCAGCTGTGGAAGCATGACCTGGACTATTTCAAGTCACTGCCCCAGGCCGACCAGGACAACATCATCGGCCGCCGCCTGAGCGACAACGAAGAACTCGACGATGCGCCGGAGTCGGCCCACGTCAAGCGCACCGCCCAGGAAAGCTTCGCACCAGAGGCCTTCATGGTGCGCCGCTCGGTCGCCTGGGCCGACAGCCGCGGCGCAGGCTTGGCGTTCGTCGCCCTGGGTCGTAGCTTCGATGCCTTCGAAGTGCAACTGCGGCGCATGAGCGGCCTGGAAGACGGCATCATCGACGGCCTGTACCGCTTCAGCCGGCCGCTGACCGGCGGCTACTACTGGTGCCCACCCATGGCTGCGGCGGGTCTGGACCTGAGCGCGCTGCTGCAGGCCTGATTACAAAACATCCAGATACAGAATCATCTGCCGGCGCAGGATAGAGCGGCTAGCCTTGGAAGTTTCCGACTTATGACGGGAGCTTTGCCATGTACAAGCGTCGCGATGTCCTACGCGCCAGTGCGGCTTTGGCGCTGGTTGCCGCCAGCCCGTGGCTGCAGGCCGCCGGCGCTGGCGGATTGCTGACGCGCAAGGTCCCGACCACAGGCGAGGCCTTGCCGGTGATTGGTGCCGGTACCTCTGGCAGCTTTGAAGTCGAGGCCGGCTCTGCCGCGTACCAGCAGCTCAAGGTGGTACTCAAGGCGTTCTTCGACGGTGGCGGCAAGGTCATCGACACCTCGCCCAATTACGGCGGCGCCGACCGCGTGCTCGGCCAGTTGCTGGAGGAGGGGGGCTGGCACCAGCAGTGCTTCATCGCCACCAAGATCGCCGCCGATAGCCAGGCCGAAGCCCAGGCGCAATGGGCCGGCACGCTCAAGAGCCTGCGTACCGACACGGTCGACCTGTTGCAGATTCACAACCTGCGCGACTGGCAGACGCAACTGCCCTACGCACATGAGCTCAAGCAGCAGGGCAAGACCCGTTACGTCGGTATCACTCATTACCTGAACAGTGGCCACGAAGACGTGGCGCGCATCGTCCGCAGCGAGCCGCTGGACTTCATCCAGATCAACTATTCGGTGAATGCCCCCCACGCCGCACGCGAACTGTTGCCGCTGTGTCAGGACAAGGGCGTCGCCGTGCTGGTCAACCGGGCCTTCGACGACGGCCGGCTGTTTGCCAGGGTCAAGGACCAGGCCTTGCCGGCATGGGCGGCCGAGGCCGGAATCGGCAGCTGGGCGCAGCTGTTTCTCAAGTTCGCCATCAGCCATCCGGCCGTGACGACGGTCATCCCCGCGACCGGGCGCCCTGACCGCCAGCTCGACCAGCTCAAGGCCGGCCATGATCCCTTGCTCAGCCAGGCGCAACAGCAAGCGCTGATCAAGCAGTTCGCCTGAGGCCATGGGCAACTGGCGCAAGCGCCTGGACGAGGGGCTGAGTATCCAGCCTGGCGAAGGCCCGGCAGTCATCGCTGGGCTGTTGTTGTTCTACCTGCTGTTCACCGGCTATTTCATGCTGCGCCCGGTGCGCGAGACTATGGGGGTGGCGGGTGGCGTCGACAACCTGCAATGGCTGTTCACCGGTACGTTTGTTGCCACCCTGGCCTGCCTGCCATTGTTTGGCTGGCTGGCCTCGAAGGTACGTCGCCGGTGTATCCTGCCCTGGACCTATGGTTTCTTCGCCAGCAACCTGTCGTTGTTCGCTGTGCTGTTTGCAGTTAATCCAGAGGACTTGTGGAATGCCCGGGCGTTCTACATCTGGCTGTCCGTGTTCAACCTGCTGAGCATTTCGCTGGCCTGGAGCGTGCTCACCGACCTGTTTTCCACCGAACAAGGCAAGCGGTTGTTCGGCCTGCTGGCCGCCGGTGCCAGCCTGGGAGGCCTGAGCGGGCCGGTCCTGGGCACCCTGCTGGTGGCGCCGCTGGGGCACGCCGGGTTAGTGCTCGTGGCCGCGGTGTTGCTGTTGGGCAGCGTGTTCGCCTGCCTCGTGTTGCAACGCTGGCGCGATCGCAACCCGTTGGCCGTGGCGAATGAACAGCCCTCATCGCGCCCGTTGGGCGGCAATCCCTTTGCTGGCGCGACGGCCGTGTTGCGTTCGCCTTATTTGCTGGCAATCGCCTTGTTCGTGACGCTGCTCGCCAGCGTCAGCACGTTCTTGTACTTCGAACAGGCGCGCATCGTCAGCGAAACCTTCACCGATCGTACCCGCCAGACCCAGGTGTTCGGCCTGATCGACACCGTGGTGCAAGCGCTGGCGGTCCTCACTCAGGTGTTTCTCACCAGCCGCCTGGCCAAGCGCATGGGAGTAGGGGTGTTGCTGGTGGCGGTACCACTGGTGATGGCTGCCGGCTTTATGTGGCTGGCCCTGGCGCCAGTCTTTGCCGTGTTCGTGGTGGTCATGGTGGTTCGCCGGGCAGGTGAATATGCGCTGGTGCGGCCGGGCCGCGAGATGTTGTTCACGGTGTTGCCGGCCGAAGACAAATACAAGGCGAAGAATTTTCTCGATACCGTGGTCTATCGCGCTGGCGATGCCCTGAGTGGCTGGCTCAAACGTGGCCTGGACCTGCTGGCTGATCACCCGCAACTGGCGATGCTGATCGGCACTGCGCTGGCGCTGGGCTGGGCGTTCACCGGTGCCTGGCTGGGAAGGCGGCAGCGCCAGGCAGAATCGGCTGGCGCGCCAAATAATCCATCGCCGCTTATTTAACGCCACCGGTCCGAACCCTTCGCAATAAAACGAATCCCCCGTTATGGCCGAACTCCCACCTTATGTACGGCGCAGCGCCGTGCACCTTCGAAGCCACAAGAGGTGAGAGACCATGGCCAGCAAAGAGAACAGCCGCAGCGGCAGCCAGGGTGGCAACAAGAACCCAGGCAACTTCGCCAACGACCGCGAAAAAGCATCCGAAGCAGGGCGCAAAGGCGGCCAGAGCTCTGGCGGCGGGCGCAGCAGCAGTAGCGAGTCGAGCCGCAAGGGCGGCCGTTCGTAACGGAGGGAACGCGGTGCCAGGGCAACCTGGCACCGCGATTGACCGCAATGGGAGGCCCTATGTACCTGAAGCCCCTGATCGTCTTGCTTGGCAGCCTGACGCTGCTCGGCGGCTGTTTCGACCGCGACAACAACCATCCTGGCAAGGACAACGACTCGAGCAAGGCGTCGGTGCAGATGCAGCAGCATGACGAAAAACCCGCGCCGCAACCTGCTCCGGATCCAGAGCCCATGCCGCGAGATGACAAAAGCCAATGATTGCATAAGGAGCATGGCATGACGGTAATGACCCGCAACCTTGCCGCCGCCGCCGCAGCCCCGACGACGGACTGCCTGCTTAAGCGTTACCAGACCATGCTGGAAGGATTTGATGCGTGCGCCGCCCCTTGGCTCGAAAAGCAGCTCGCACGCGCCGAGCAGTTGCAAGACGACCTGCCGGATTCGCCGGGCCAGTTGGCTCAGTGGAGTGCGCAGCATGCCGCCCAGGTGGCCAGCGATTACGCGGCCTATCTTGCCGAGCGGCAGCGTGGTGCGCCGCGGCGCTATTTCAGCAATCGTTCACAGGCGATGTGGTTCCTGCAGCAGGTGGCGCCGACCAAGGCCGTGGACGGCGCCTGGCTGCAGGGTACCTTGCAGCACTGGGCAGACCCGCGCTACCACGGCTTGATCCGCACCTATCTGGAAGAGCTGGGCAACGGCGACCCGCGCTGCAATCACGTGCTGATCTATCAGCGCCTGTTGAGCCGCCTCGGGTCGCATCCGCTGTTGCTGCCTGATGACCGTTATCTGCAAGGTGCGTTGCAGCTGGCCCTGGGACAACACAGTGAGCGCTTCCTGCCCGAGGTGATCGGCTACAACCTCGGTTACGAACAGCCGCCGCTGCACCTGCTGATCACCACTTACGAACTGGCGGAACTGGGCATCGATGGCCATTATTTCCAGCTGCATGTGACCATCGACAACGCTGCCAGCGGTCATGCGCAGAAGTCGATAGAAGCCGTGCAGCAACTATGCCCCGCTGGAGATGAAGCAGACTTCTATGCGCGTGTGCGTCGAGGCTATCGCCTCAATGACCTGGGTATCGACACCCCCAGCCTGATTGCCAGTTTCGACCTGCACGCGCAGCTGATCGCTGCGCTGGAGCAAAAAAGCCTGTACGGGCGCTTCATGCATGCCGACCGTTGCCGCTTGCAAAAGCGCACGATCAACCAGTGGCTGGCCGAGCCGGGCGCGATGCCTGCCTTTGTGGACGCCATGTGCGAGCAAGGATGGATCAGGCGCGGCGAAGACCCCAGCCAAAGCCGTTGGTGGAAGGTCATCGAAGGGCCGGCGGCACCGATGTACGGCGTGTTCACGGTTTACGAAAAGCAGCTCTGGCATGACTGGATAGCCGCTGACTGGCAAGCCCCGCTGCGCCGTGTGCAACCCGGCAGTTGGGAGCCGCACCTGGACATGGACGCAGCACCAGGCCCGTTACCCGCCAATCAGGATATCCCTGCCCTGATCGAACGCATGCTTGGCAATCGCCATGCGTCCCCGGACGGGCTGCTGGCCACCCGGGCCTATCTGCAAGCCACCGGTCTCGCTCAGGAGGAGCCCCATTGATGATGCTGGAACCTCAACAAGCTCGCGCCGATGAGGCGCTGCTGCAACTGGGCAAACGCTTGCGGGCCGACGGTTACCGCTTTACCTGCGTGACGCCTGCCACCCATGGCCGCAACAACGCGCGCGCAGGTGCCGAGCGCGCTAGGACCTTGCGTGACGTGTTTGGCTGGAGCCGGCCCTTTGCGCCGTCTCTGCTGTCAGCTGATGAATTGCAGCAACTGCAGCAAGCGCAGCTACTCACCGAGGCAGAGGGTTTGCTGCGCAGCAAGGTCCGCTTCGCCAGCCTCGACGAGTTGTTGCTGGTGCATTCCGCGTACCCGACCGAGGCCAGTGATGCGGTGTTCTTTGGCCCCGACAGCTACCGCTTCGCCCAGGTCATCCATGACCACCTGCAGCGCCGCCATACGCGCGTACAGCACGCCGTGGATATCGGCTGCGGCAGCGGTGTAGGCGCATTGCTCATTGCCCGGGCGGCGCAGCATGCCCAGGTCAGCGCGGTCGACATCAACCCCCTGGCCCTGCGCTACACCGCGATCAACGCGGCCTTGGCCGGGGTGAGCAATCTATCGGTGGAACCGAGTGACGTGCTCGAGGGTATTACTGGCACCTTCGACCTGATCGTGGCAAACCCTCCCTACATGCTCGATGCCGGGCAACGGACTTATCGCCACGGTGGTGGCTCGCTGGGCGCAGAACTGTCGCTGCGCATCGTCGAGCAGGCGTGTGAACGCCTCAGCGCCCACGGCTCGTTGTTGCTGTACACCGGGGTGGCCATCATCGACGGTCGGGATGCACTGCTGGAGGCCGTGCGCTTGCGTCTGGCCGGCCCGCAATGGTCGTGGAGCTATCGGGAAATCGACCCCGACGTGTTCGGCGAACAGTTGGACGAAGCGGGGTATGAGCGGGTCGAGCGTATCGCCGCAGTCGCCCTGACCGTCACTCGCAATGGGTAACGCCATGACGCCGCCTTGTACGTTCGGCATCGAAGAAGAATACCTGTTGGTGGATCTTTCCAGTGGCCGGGTGCCGGTGACGCCGCCATTGACCGTCACCCGGCGTTGCCGTGAGGTGTTGGGCAAGCATTTCACCGAAGAGATGTTTCGCAGCCAGGTGGAGCTGGTTTCACCGGTACTCGCCTCAACAGGGGAAGCCCGCGAGTTCTTTGGCCTGAGCCGCCAACGTCTGCAGCAAGCCCTGGCCGCAGAGGGTATTGGCCTGTATGGCGCTGCCAGTCATCCCAATGCGCCGTGGCTGAAGCACAAGCCCAGGTCCTCGGCGCATTACCGGCAGGTGTTCGACGATTACCGCCACGTCGCACGCAGGTCGCTGGTCAATGGCCTGCATGTCCACGTAGGCGTGCCCGGGGGCTGCGACCGGATGCAGTTGATCAACCGCGTGGTGGGCTGGTTGCCGCTGTTCCTGGCATTGAGCGCATCGTCACCGCTGTGGCAGGGGCAGGAAACCGGCTACATGAGTTATCGGCGGGTGATTTGCGGCGAGTGGCCGCACATGGGGCTGCCCGAGCCGCTGGCCGACTGGGCGGCCTACGAGCGCTATCGGGCGTTGTTGCAACGCACGGGGTCGATGGCTGTCGACGGTGACTTCTGGTGGGCGATCAGGCCCTCGCGACGCTTTCCGACCGTGGAGCTGCGTGTTTGCGACGCCTGCCCCAACATTGAAGATGCGTTGTGCATCGCCGCGTTGTTCCGCCACCTTGTTGAGCATGCCCTGGCGTATCGTCAGCCGTGTGGCCCGCTGGTCCGGGAGCTTCGTTGGGTTGCTCAGGAAAACTACTGGCGAGCCCTGCGTCACGGCAGGCATGCCGAATTCATTGGTATCGACGCGCAACAGCCGGTCACGGCCGAGGGCTGGCTGGCTCAGCTCGAAAGCCAGTTTCCGGTCGACACCGTGGACGCCGAACGGGGTTTCATGCACGCCCGCCAGATCCTGCGCGATGGCAACAGTGCCGACAGGCAGCTGGCCTGCCTGCGCCAAGCCCGTGACAACGGCTTGAACCCTGCCCAGGCGCAACGCCAGGTGATCGACCTGGTGCTGCAGCAAGGGTCATGCACAGCGGCCAGCAGCGCTGCCTGAGATCATCGGCTTGCAATCCTGCGGGTTTGGCTGACAATGGCTGCCCATTTCGCCAGCCACCCGGACCCACTCCATGACCACGCCCCTCATGCTGCATGACATCCCATTGGACGACATCCTGTTTGTCTTCGCCCTGGAAGACGAGGCGGGCGGCGCTTTCGCCGGGTGCAACGTGCTGTTCACCGGTATCGGCAAGGTTAACGCAGCGATCGCCCTGACCCAGGCACTGCAGCGCCACCGCCCGCGCCTGATCGTCAACCTCGGGTCGGCGGGCAGCCAACGTTACGGCAAGGGGCAGGTGGTCTGTTGCAACCGCTTCGTACAGCGCGACATGGACGCGACACCCCTCGGCTTCGCCCGCTATGAAACGCCGCTTTCGCAGCTGCCGATCGTGCTCGAGCATGGCCTGGTACAGCCTGGCGTGCCATTGGGCGTGTGCGGCAGCGGTGACAGCTTTGAAACCGGCCATGGCGAAGCGCCCTACGACGTGGTCGACATGGAGGCCTATGTGCTGGCCCGGATCGCCCGGGATGAGGGCATTGAGCTGCTCTGCCTGAAATACATATCCGATGACGCGGGCAGCGATGCTGCCGGCGATTGGGCGGTGCAGGTTCATCTGGCGGCCGAAGCCCTGAAGCGTGTGCTGTTCAGCCAGTCACACTGAAGCGCAACTGGAATAAACCTTCCGCGCCTCCCGTAGTCAGTTGATGAAAGGGCCCGGCATTCTGGGCAGGGAGGTGACGGATGAGCTTTATCTGCTTGCTGCGTGGTTGCCATTGGCGCGCCATGCCAGAGATCCAAAGTTCCGGGTTGCAGTGCCATTGCTGCGAGCGCTGCGGCACGCTGCGCTACTGCCAGCCCGGCCGACCGTAGGAGGCGCTCATGGCCAGGGCTATCTGGAAAGGCGCAATCAGCTTCGGCTTGGTGCATATCCCCGTTTCGCTCAACACCGCCGTGCGCACCGAGCGAGTCGATTTCGACTGGCTCGACAAGCGCAGCATGGAGCCGGTGGGCTATAAGCGGGTGAACAAGGTGACCGGCAAGGACATCGACAAGGACAACATCGTCAAGGGTGTGGAATACGAAAAAGGCCGTTATGTGGTCATCAGCGAAGACGAGATTCGCAAGGCGCGCCCCGAAGCCACCCAGACCATCGACATCTTCTCGTTCGTCGAAGCCAGCGAGATTCCGCTCCAGCACTTCGATACCCCTTACTACCTCAGCCCGGACAAACGCGGCGGCAAGGTGTACGCGCTGTTGCGCGAGACGCTGGAAAGTACCGGCAAGGTCGCCTTGGCCACGGTCGTGCTGCACACGCGTCAGCACCTCGCACTGCTGCGCCCGCTTGACGAAGCGCTGGTGATGATCACCCTGCGCTGGCCCGAGGAAGTGCGTGGGCTGGAAACGCTGGAGCTGGACAAGAGCGTGACCGACAGCAAGCTGGACAAGCGTGAGCTGGACATGGCCAAGCGGCTGGTGGAGGACATGAGCGGGCCCTGGACGCCGGACGAGTATCACGACGCCTTTCGCCAGACCATCATGGACCTGGTTGAAGAGAAGGCCAGCAAGGGCAAGATCGCCGTGGTCGAGAAGGGCGAGGGTGGGGCTGCCGAGAAGGGGGCCGACATCATCGACCTCACCGAACTGCTCAAACGCAGCCTGGGTGGCAAGGCAACGAAGCAGGCGACCGCTGAGAAGAAACCCGCCAAGCGCCCGCGCAAGGCCTCCTGAATGCTGTTCCGGCCTGTTGACGGGCTCAGCCGTGAACAGGTCGGGACAGGCAACTACAGACTCGCCAGATAGTCCCCGAAACCTTCCCGGGCCCGGCTGTCGATGCGGCTACTGGTGGCCACGCTGTGCCTGGCAGTCCAGACGATCTGTGCGCCCTCAGCCTCAAGATCGCGCACCAGCTGCACGTCTTCATGTGCCGCCAGCGGCTGAAAGCCGCCAACCCGCTCATAGGCGCGCGCACACACGCCCAGATTGGCCCCATGGATATGCCGATGGCCCTCTCGGGCCTCATAGCGGCTGAGGTACAGCTTACGCAGTGCCGCCCGTTGCCAGGGCTGCCAGCGAGCGATATGCACCGTGCCGCACACCACTTCGGCCGCACACGCCAACTGCGACAGCAGCCAGTGCGCCGGCACCTGGCTATCGGCGTCGGTACAGGCCAGCCAGCTGGCGCCGCGTTCGAGCATCCAACGGGCCCCCAAGCGGCGTGCCATGCCGACACTTCCCGCCTCGACCTCCAGCGCATCCACACCATAGCGGGCGGTCACCCGGGCGCTGGCATCGACACAGCGGTCCAGCACCACGAGCACACGTACCGTATGGCCAGCCTGTTCGGCCAAGGCAACGGCGGCCGCCATCGCGGTCAGGCAACGCCCCAGACGCCGCGCTTCGTTATGCGCGGGGATCACCACACCGATCATGGGCAGGTCTCATCCAGGTCGACCACGCTGGGCTGGCATGACCAGTACTCAAGCATGAAGTCAGCCTCTTCATGGCGATAGACCGAAAACAGCGGCAAGTGCTTGGCCAGCAACTGGTGCACTTCCCGACCATCCTGCGGGCAACCGGCGATTGGATGCTTCCAGTGGCAGGCCAGCAGTCCGCCGTCATAACTCAGGCTGGCGACCGATTGCTCGATCACCTGCAGCCAATCGGTGGGGTCCAGGTAGTACCCGACCTCGCTCAGCACGATCAGGTCGAAGCGCCCTCCCGGCCAGTCACCCGGTAGTCTGGCCTGTTCGACCGAGGCATTGGGCACCTCGGCCAGGCGCTGGCGGGCCAGTTGCACAGCGGTGGGGTCGAGGTCCTGGCACAGCAGATCGGCACAGCGCTCAGCCAGCAGCGCACTCAGTTCACCATTGGCACAGGCAGGCTCGAACACCCGTTGATAGCATTGGCGCGGCAGGCTGGCCATCACCAGTTCGCGTTTGCGCTTTTCATACCAACGGGTGCGAAATGCCCAGGGATCTTCGGTAGCCGCGTACAAATCGGCGAAATACTGCGCATCGAGGCTCATGACAACTCCGTTTACAGGAACACCAGTTCGAAAGGTTGCAGCAGGCACTCCTGCAGGTGCGCAGGCAGCACCGCAGGCTGCGGGCCGTCGGGTACCAGCTGGCTGACATGGGCGGCGAGCGCCTTGCGTTTGCGTGCCAGGCTGGCTTCGGTGAGTTGCACCCGGTGGGCGCGCGGCCAGGGCAGGCGCGGGTCATCCGGTTGCGCCCAATGCCAGGCCCAGACCGGCACTTCGATCAGCTGCGCGTTGCGCGCCAGAGCGGCCTGGGCTGCTGCTCGGCCAACCGCTTCGTGGTCACAGTGGCCATCGCCGCGCCAGGTCGCCATCAACAGGTCGTCGGGGCGCAGGCACTGGGACAGGTGGTTGGTGAGGAACGCTTCTTCACGGGGCAGGCCGCCATCTTTGAGGTTGAGCCTGCGCCACTCCAGGCGGTTGGGGTCGAGGTCAAGCTGAACCAAGGCCTGCCGGCTCTCCAGTGGCCGTTGACGGCGCAGGCGATGCTCGCTCCACTGCGCCGAGCCCGGGTGGCTGCCTTCGCCATCGGTGGCGGAAATGATCAGCAGATCAGCCTCACGGCCGCGGAAGTGGGTAAGCAGGCCACCCGCCATCAGGATCTCATCGTCCGGGTGCGGTGCGACCAGTACCAGCCGGCGCCCAGGCGGGCAGAGCTGCTGCGGGGTCATCCAGGTGGCACGGGCCAGGTGGGCCGCGTGTTGCCAGGCAGACCACGGCGTACCGCTACTGGCCTGGATCAGGTCTTCACTCATAGTTGCCACGCTCCTGCCGGCACCTGTGCTACCTGTTGGCCCAGCGCGGCGAGGTCCCGTTCGGCATGGCTCTGACGCAGGTAGACCGGCAGGTCGGCACTGAGGCGGGCGAAATGACTGTTGCGGCAAAATGGGCTCGCGCCCAGCGCCCGGCCGACGTGGTTGATGACATGGTCGACCGCCTGCTCCACCTGGGCGCGGGTGCGGCGCACTTCGAAACTGGCATCCGCGTCGGGGTGCTGATCGATCCATTGCGCACATTCGCGCAATGCGGCGCGAGCGCCATACAAGGCGGCATCGACCGCGCCGAGGTGGGCCTGGGCATGGACGTCGGGGTGCGGGTTGCGACAGTAGGCGCGCAAATAGTCCGCCAAGGCTTCCGCTGCACCGTACCAACAGGCGGCGATACCGGCGCCGCCATGCCAGAATCCCGGGCGCGACAGGTATTGCCCGGGGCGGCCGATGGCGGTGCCAGGGGAGTTGTCGAAGGTCACTTCGATGCTGGCGGTGGTGCCCATGCCCACCGCCTGCCAGCTTTCGATGTTCAGCCCCTGGCTGGGTTGCGACAGTTCGATGGCCACCAGTTGCGGCTGGTCACCCTCGGCCCAGGCGGTAATCAACGCCCGGTCGATCTGTAATGCACCTGAACACCAGGCCTTGCGGCCGGCCAACCGCACGCTGTCACCGTCACGCGCCACAATGTGCGCGCGCGCTTCGGGCGGCTCTGCAGCCCAGACGCCCCATATGCCGTCGGCGACAAGGTGGGCGGCCCCGCATTCGGCCAGTATCGCCATCGCGTCGGTATGCCCTTCGTACAACTTGGCCAAGGCCAGGTCACACCCTGCCACCCGTGCCAGGGTCTGCCAGCGCTGCAAGGTGCTGCCCTGACCAGGCAATGGCAGCAGGTCCAGCTGATCGGCGCGTAACGCCTGAATCAGTTGCGGCAGCTGCGTGTCGAGGTTCAAGGGCTGTGGTCGCTCGCAGAAGTCGCGTAGCAGGCGGTCGAGGTTGTTCAGGTCGAAATCCTGGATGATGCTCATGCCAGCCCCATTTTCTTGCGCATGCCTGCGGTGATGGTTTGACGGGTCTTGCCCATCTGCGCCCATGGGTCGTCCACCTCGGCCAGGCGTTCGCGCAGGTTGCCGATGTGCCATTGGTTGGCGCCCTTGAGCTGGCCCAGTTCCTCACGCCAGATCGGTACCGAAACCGGCAGCCCCTCCCGCGCCCGCAAGGAGTAGGCGCAGACGGTCGTGGCACCCTTGCCGTTGCGCAGGTAGTCGATGAAGATCTTGCCGACCCGATTCCTGGGCCCCGATACGGCACTCAAGCGGTCGGGGAACAACTTGGCCAGGTAATTGACGATGGCGTGGCTGAAATCCTTGACTTCATCCCAGCCGGCACGGCGTGTCAGCGGCACCACGAGGTGCATGCCTTTACCGCCGCTGGTTTTCAGAAAGACCTTGAGCCCGAGCTCGTCAAGCAAGGTGAGCGTCAGTTGCGTGGCCTCGAGCATGGCTTTCCATGGCAGCGCCGGGTCGGGGTCGAGGTCGAGCACGAAGCGGTCAGGCTTGTCGAAGTCCTTGTCGGTACCATTCCAGGTATGCATCTCCAGCATGTTCATCTGCACGGCGCCGAGCAATGTGTCGGGGCGATTGATGACCATGGCCGCCTGGCCGGCCTCGGCCTTGTCGTAACTGACCACGTTCGGGATGTGCAGCTGGCCGGCATTTTTCTGGAAGAACAGCTCGCCGCCCAGGCCATCGGGGGCGCGCACCAGTGCGACCGGGCGGCCCTTGAGCTGCGGCAGTATCCATTGGCTGACTGCTGCATAGTACTCGGCGACCTGGCGTTTGGTGGCACCGACGGTGGGGTCGATGACGCGGTCAGGGTGGGTCAGGCGCAGCTCACCGAGGTCGTCCGGCAGCTCGGCTTGCTTGCGTTTGGGTACGCTCTTGCCAGGCATGGCGCGCTCCAGGTCGATATCGGTGGCTGGCTTGTCGTCGCGCAGCCCGTGGAACACCGAATGGCGCACCACGCCGTCGCGGGTCATCTGGGCATAGGCCACTTCAGCCAGCAGCTGTGGCTTCAGCCAATGTACGCTGCGCGCCTCGGCACCTGTAGGCGGCTTGGGCAGGGCAGGCTTGTCGATTTCCAGGGGTCTGAGGCGGGCAAGGATGCTGTCCAGGGTGGTGGCGCTGAAGCCTGTACCGACCTTGCCGGCGTAGCGCAGCTCGCCGCTGTCGTCGTCATGCAGCGCCAGCAACAATGCGCCGAAGCCGGTGCGGCTGCCCTTGGGGTCGGTGTAGCCGACAATCACGAACTCCTGGCGTTGCTTGCACTTGAGCTTGACCCAGTCGGCACTGCGCCGGCCGACATAGGGGCTGTCGGCGCGCTTGCCGATGAGGCCTTCGAGTTCCAGCCGACAAGCGCTGTCGAGCAACGAGTCGACAGGCTGGTCGAAATCCTGCGAGTACCTGAGCAGCTCCGATTCACTGTGCTCGAGCAAGCGGCGCAAGGCCTCACGCCGTTCCTGCAAGGGCACCTTGCGCAGGTCCTGATTGCCTAGATACGGCAGGTCGAAAACGTAGTAGCAGATCTGTTCATCACGCTCGGTATCGAAGGCGTTCTGCAGGGCCTGGAAGTCGGCCTTGCCGTTTTCGTCGTTGACCACCATCTCGCCATCGAGCCAGGCGCGATCCACCCCCAATGCCCGCAGCGCCGCAACTTGCCCAGGCATCTTGGCCGTCCAGTCGTGGCCATTGCGGGTGAACAGGCGGACATCGTCACCGTCGATCCGGGCAAGTATGCGATACCCGTCGAATTTCACCTCATAGTGCCAGTCACCCGCTGGCGGCGAGTCGACCAGGGTTGCCAGCTGGGGTTGCAGTCGATCGGGCAACGCCGCCTTGACCGCGCTGCCTGCGCGCTTTTTGGCCGGCTTTGCAGGTGCAGCACGCGGATGCAAGGTGCGATCGCTGATGACGCTGTCCGGCTGCGCCTCGACGATGCTGTAGTCGTCTTCGCTGCGGGCCTCGCCGTCGTGGGACTTGACCAGCATCCATTGCTCCTTCTTGCCCGCCAGGTGGGTGCGAAAGAGGTTCCATACGCCCGCCAGCTTCTCACCCTGCAAGCGAAAGCGCAGCTTGCCCTTGGCATAGGCCTGCCGAGGATCGCCTTCGGGCTCCCATACCCCCCGGTCCCAGACGATGACATCGCCGGCACCGTAGTGTCCCTCCGGGATATGCCCCTCGAAGTCGGCATAGTCCAGCGGGTGATCCTCGACGTGAACCGCCAGGCGCCGCACCTTTGGATCGAGCGAAGGGCCTTTGGGTATCGCCCAGCTCTTCAGCGTGCCGTCCAGTTCCAGGCGGAAGTCGTAGTGCAGGTGGCTGGCATCATGCTTTTGTATGCAGAACTGCAGTGCGTGAGCGCGTTTGGCTCGGCCTCCCTTGCCGCTGGGCTCGGGCGTGGCGTTGAAGTCGCGCTTGCGCTCGTATTCTTCGAGAGGTTTGGCCATGGCGGGCTCCGAATCATCCGCTGTCTGTAGGTTGGGAGATGGCCAGTCACCCGGTAGTTCAAAAAAACTCTGAATCATCCGCAGCTTGGCGCAGTCGACCGCAGGTAAGCCACAGAAGGAGAGCCGATATGTCCGGACCAGATGACCCCAAGCCATACACCCCGACAGAGATCGATGACACTGAAGACCGCATGGGCAGTGTCCATGAGCTGGACTTCAGTGACCGCAACGATGACCGCGTGGGCCGGGTGGGTGACGAGCGGCCTGCACAGGAAGTCGACCAGGAGTTTCCCCCCAGGCGGGTTGCCGAAAGTGGCATGAGCGGAGGCGAAGCGTTGAGCGACAGCTTGCACGAAGACAATGTCACCTATGACGACCTGAGCCCTGACACCCTGCTGGACGAAACCGGTGCCCGCGACCCCCATGAACCGGGCGATGGCAGTGGGCCCGCGGACAAGACCCTGCGTCATGTGGATGCCGAGGAGATCGGCGGTGGCATCGGCCTCGACGAAGCGGAGCTGGCGCGCTCCGCGCCGTTGGACGGCGAGCCGTGGACAGACGACGTCATAGACGATGAACAGGGGAAAACACCATGAACGAGCAACGTTGTGCCTGCAACCATTGCAGTTGCACTGTCGACGCCAACGCCGTGCAGCAGGGCGGCAAGGCCTACTGCTGCGAAGCCTGTGCCAGCGGCCACCGCAATGGCGAGCCCTGCCGAATGGCCGATTGCAAGTGTGGCGACATGGAGCAGCCGAAGGAGAGCAACGTCGACAACGCCCTGGATGAGACCTTTCCAGCCAGCGACCCGATCTCACCCTGACAGGCGGGGTCGTCAATGGGTTTGCCAGATGCCTTCGTTACGCTCGCAATCGGCCCGGGCCTGGCCAAGGCTCGGGGTGTCGTAATAGTAGGTAATCACCCTGGCATCCCTGGACAGGGCCGGCCTTGACGAAGGCTGGTCCTGCCCGGCTGCTTTGGGGTTGGCCAGGGTCTCCTGGGTCAACGGCGCGATGCAGCTGCCCACGCTGCCATCGGCGCAACGAGCCACCTTGTGTTTTTCCGTGCTGAGCATGTCCTTGCTCTCGTTGCTGCACGACCAGTTGATGGCTTCAGCGGGCATGTTGCTGAAGCTGTAGCAAGTGTGCCGCTCGACGGGCTTCACCGCCTCGCTGGAAGACCGGGTCAGCACATCGCAAGCCTCTGCGAAGGCTTCGCCGCTGGCCAGGCTGGCGAGCATCAGCATCAATGCAGGAACGCGCATGATTACCTCCAGGCCCTCTAGGCCGGTTTGTCGCGCTGGCGCATGGCCTTGGCGCGTTTTTCCAGGATCAGATAAGTGAGCACGGCGGCCACCAGCGGTATCAGGTAATACAACGTCCGATAGCCCAGCAGCGCCGCCACCAGCGTGCCTTGGCCAAGCTGCCCGTGCAGCAGTGCCAGGAACACCGTTTCGAGCACCCCAAGGCCGGCGGGTATGTGGGCGACCACCCCGGCTACGCAGCTGATCAGCAGGATGCCGAGGATCGATGGGTAGAACGCCTCGCCAGGCAGCAGCCAGAAAATCAGCAAGGCCATCATCGCCCAGTTGCTGGCGCCCAACGCAACCTGGCCCAGGGCCAGACGCAGCGAGGGCAGGGTGACTTCATGCTCACGCCAGCGCCAGGTGCGCTTTTTCGCCAGCCCGCACGCCAGCAGGTAGCCGATCGCGATCGCCAACAGCAGCACGCCGATCAACCGCAGGCCGCCGGCCCCGACCGCCCAGTTAGCCGGCAGCTTGACCAGGCCCAGGGCGAATACAGTACCAGCCAGCAGCATGTAGCCCATCCAGTTGGTCAGCAGGCCCAGGGTGAGGATGCGGGTGATGGTGGGCGTATCCAGGCCCAGGCGGCTGTACAGGCGGTAACGCAGGGCCACACCGCCGACCCAGGTGGTGAAGTTCAGGTTGAAGGCATAGCACACGAAGGCTATCGGCAGCACCTGGCGGGCGGGCAACGAGTGGCCGGTGTAGGCCCGGGCCAGCAGGTCGTAGCTGGCGAAGATCAGGTAACTGCACAGCGCGAGGGCCAGGCCGATGGCCAGCGTGCTCGGCTTGTAGGCCAGCAGTGACTGGCGCACCTCGTTCCAGTCAAGGTTGCGCGCAAGCACGTACAGCAGCACCGGTATCAGGATCAGGAACGCCACGGTAAACAACCGCTTGCCCCAGATTTGCCAGGTTTTTTGCGCCATCAGGTGTTGCCCTCATGCAGATCGCCCCCGGCCTCGACTTCCGGCTGCAGCGAACGCAGGCGCTGGCGGTGGGCGGGGAACCAGCCAGCGATCCTCGGAAAATGCCGGATAACGTGGAAACACACGAAGATCAACGGTGCGCGCCACCAGTAGCCACGGATCATGCGCTCCAGGGTCACCGGCTTGCATTGCTCGTCTGCCAGTGCCTGCAGGTGCTCATACAATTGCTGGTTGAATGCCGGGTCACGGATGAACAGGTTGGCCTCGAGGTTGAACGACAAGCTCAGGGGGTCGAGGTTGCTGGAGCCGACCGTGGCCCACTCGTGGTCGACCAGCGCCACTTTGCCGTGCAAGGGTCGCTGGCAGTATTCGCGGATGCGTACGCCGTCGCGCAGCAGGTAGTTGTAGAGCAGGCGCGACAACGCGCGTACCCAGCGCATGTCGGGCTGGCCCTGAAGGATCAAGGTGACGTCGACCCCACGGCGGGCAGCGTTGCGCAATTCTCGCATCAGGCGGTAGCCCGGGAAGAAATAGGCATTGGCCACCACCACCCGCTGGCGCGCCGAGCGCAGGGCTTGCAGGTAGTGGGCTTCGATATCGGTGCGGCGCAGGCGGTTGTCGCGTTCCACCAGCACCGCCTTGCTCGAGCCTGTCGGTGCCGTCTGCGGCCGTACCTCGCTGGGCGGCTCCAGCACTGGAGCCATCAGCCTGCGGCTGGCGGCATGCACTTGCGCCACCACCGGCCCGGTCACCTCCACGGCATAGTCCTGCTTGGCCATGGGGCCAAAATCGCCCAAGTGGTCAGCGCTGTAGTTGATCCCGCCGATAAAGGCCCGCGCACCATCGATCACCACGATCTTGCGGTGCAGGCGCCGGAACAGGTTGGTGCGCATGCCGGCGACCCTGGGTTGCGGGTCGAAGGCGTGGAAGCTGACACCGGCATCGGTCAGCGCTGCGACGAAACTGTCAGGCAGGTCGGCGGTGCCGTAGCCGTCCACCGCGACCTCGACCCGTACGCCGCGCCGGGCGGCATCGATCAGCACGCCCTGCAATTGCTGGCCGACCTTGTCGTCGAAGATGATGAACGTTTCCAGCAGAATCTCTTCCTGTGCCTGGGCCATTGCCTCGAATACACGGGGGTAATACTGCTCGCCGTTGATCAGCAGTTCGATACGGTTACCATCGAGCCAAGGTCGGTTCACAGGTTGATCTCCGCAGCCAGTGGAGCATGGTCGGACAGATGCGACCAGGGATACATGGACAGCACCTGAGCCTTGGTCGGCATGGCATTGCGCAAGTAGATGCGGTCCAGGCGCAGTAACGGCAGGCGCGCCGGAAAGCTGCGGGCAGGGCTGCCGAAGTGTTCGCCAAACGCCTCCACCAGGCGCCGGGAGAGCACCGCGTCGGCCTTGAGCCGCCAGTCATTGAAGTCACCGGCGATGATCACCGGCGCTTGTGCCGGCAGCCGCTCAAGCAGCTGCAGCAACAGCTGCACCTGGCTTTGCCGGTGCGCTTCGCGCAGCCCCAGGTGCACGCAGATCGCGTGCACCTGCTCATGCCCCGGTACCTCCAGGCGGCAATGCAGCAGGCCGCGCTGTTCGTTGCCCTGGATCGACACGTCGAGGTTTTCATGGTGGCTGATCGGGAATTTCGACAGCAGGGCATTGCCATGGTCACCCTCGGGGTACACCGCGTTGCGGCCGTAGGCGAATTGCGGCCACATGCTGTCGGCGAGAAATTCATACTGCGGCGTCTCTGGCCACGCGGGGTGGTGCATAGCGTGCTGCTGATGGCTGCCATGGACTTCCTGGAGAAACACCAGGTCGGCATGGGTGGCGCGCACGGCTTCGCGCAACTCGGGGAGGATGAAGCGCCGGTTGAACAAGGTGAAGCCCTTGTGCACGTTGATGGTCAGCACGTTCAGCCGGTGCACGGCGGTGACCTTGTCGATGATGCAGCGCGGCGAGGGCAGGGTGTTGTTCACAGCGGCACCTCCGGCTCCACGCCCGGCTCGGTGAGCAGGTGGTAATCGAGCTTGAGCTTTTCCAGCAGGCGCCGCGCATCGTAGGGCGCATGGACTTTCTGATCGTTGTCGAAGTAGCAGTAGACATCGCGCGACGCCCGTTTTGGCGGCGCCTTGGCCACGACCAGTTGCGCATCTTCCACCTGGCCGCCTGCGGCCCAGGCCTGGATGCGCTGCTTCCAGCGTTTCAGGGCACGCGCCGTGTAGCCACTGCTGTAGAGTTCGACGTCGCCGTGCAGGCGCATGTAGACGAAATCGGCGGTCACATCCTCGACATAGGGCCATTTGCCTGCGCTGTCCGCCACGACCAGGGCGACGCGGTGCTTGCGCAGCAGTTTGATGAAGCGCTCGCAGAGAAAGCTCTCATGGCGGATCTCCACGGCGTGACGCAACCGCGCATTGCCCTTGATCGCGGTGCCACCGTTATCCTTCAGGCGCTCGGCACAGCCTTCAGCGCAGGCGCGAGCAGCCTTGCGATCCTTGGGCAGCAACTCGAAGAAATGGCTGAAGCGTGCTTCGTCGAACTTCATGTTGGGCGGGAATTGCCACAGGAACGGCCCCAGTTTGTCCCCCAGCAGCAGCGGGCCTGACGCGTAGAAATTGGCGATGGCCTCTTCGACCTCCTTCAGCCGCCGCACATGGGTGATATAGCGCGGGCCCTTGACCGAAAAAACGAAGTCCTCCGGCGTTTCGTCACGCCAGTTCACATAGCGTTCAGGGGTTTGCAGGCTGTAGAACGAGCCATTGATCTCGATGCTGTTCACGGCTCGCGACGCAAACGCCAGCTCACTGTCCTGGCGCAGGCCCTTGGGGTAGAAGTCCTTGCGCCAGGGGCCGTAGCGCCATCCGGAAATACCGATGCGGATATCGCTCACGCTGTTCTCCTCATAGCCTGCTCCATTGCACGTCACTTGAATGTGCGACCGGGGCAGCGCGGCAAGGGTTCAGCGCAGATGATCGAAGGCAAGCCGGGCGCCCGGAGTTGAACTTTGCCGGCCTGAGCGATTCCACCGCATAGCAGATCTGCAGCACAGGAGTCCGTCGGTATGAAATTCGACCGTTTCTGTCAGGGGCTGGCCAACTGGACCGGCCGACCGCTGACGTTTGCCATCGCTTTCCTGATGATTCTGGTGTGGGGCATCACCGGGCCGCTGTTCCACTTCAACGACACCTGGCAACTGGTGATCAATACCTCGACCACCATCATCACCTTCCTGATGGTGTTCCTGATCCAGAACACCCAGAACCGCGACAATGACGAACTCCATATCAAGATCGACGAATTGCTGCGCACCACCCAGAAGGCGCACATGGCATTGCTCGACCTGGAACACATGGACCCGGCCGAACTGCATGCCTTGCGCAAACACTACCAACAGATGGCGGAGCGCGACGACGAAGGGCAGAGCCCCAAGGAATGACCTGCCAGAAGCGGAGGCAAGCATGGCCAGACATATCATTCACTTTACCGGTCCGATCAATTCATCCACTTGCGGCAACCTGATCAATACCTGTTCGCGGGCGATGCAGCAGGGTGCCGACGTGCTGCAGCTGAACATTGCCACCATGGGCGGCGAGTGCAGCTACGGCTTTACCCTGTACAATTTCCTGCGCGCGCTGCCGATCAGCGTGCACACCCACAACCTCGGCACCGTCGAGTCCATGGGCAATATCCTGTTTCTGGCGGGCGAACACCGCACAGCGTGCAGCTACAGCAAGTTCCTGTTCCACCCGTTTCACTGGACGCTGCATGGCTCGGTGGATCACTCACGCATGGCCGAGTACGCCATGAGCCTGGATTACGACCTGCGCCTGTATGCGCAGATCGTTGCCGAACGTACGGAGGGCAGCAGCGAAGTGCTGGATGTGCCGCGCTACCTCATGGCCTACCCGCGTATCCTGGGGCCCAGGGAGGCGCTGGAGAGTGGCATGATCCACGCCATCGACGAAATGCCGATTGCGAGCGAGGTCTGCCAGTGGAGTGTGCACGCCTGAAGCCGGGCTTGCTCAGCGTAGCGACGCGGCGACCGTGCGGTCGCACGCCAGCAGAGAGCGGATCACTGTCTTGATCTCGGCGTTGATGGCCGACACCTGGTCCAGGTGCTGAAAGCAACAGTCGGCGATCTCGTGGTCGGCGGTCGGCTTCGGCGCGTGGGTGAAGTCGGCCTCGAACACATAGTGCATGCGCTCACCGGTTTCAAAGCGCATGAGCAAGGTCAAGGTATCGGCCTGCAAGCCAGTCTCTTCCCGTAATTCCCGCTCGGCCGCCTGCACCGGCGTCTCTCCCGGCTCGATCTTGCCGCCGGGCAAGGTCCACGGTGCCTTGGGTTTCCTCACCCACAGCCATTTCTGCGATTGCTTGCCATGCCGGCAAATGATGGTGGCGCGTTGCTTGACTGGCTTCATGCAGCCTCCTGCGGCAAATCCCTGGTTCATATGGGTTTGTCCGCAGGTGCGCAATGAACGTTCTGTTTAACTGGCTAACGGTTCAGCAGGGCACCGAGCCGCTTAGCGCCTCGATGGTCTCGACCAGCTCGTCATAGCCCACTGGCTTGTTCAGGTGACGATCGAAGCCGGACTGGCGCGATTTGTACTGATCGGCACTGGCACCGTAGCCGGTGAGGGCGATTGCTGGCGTCTGACGCAGGTGGGCAAGGCCGCGCAGGGCCTTGATCAATGCGTGACCGTCCATGCCTGGCATACCGATGTCCGAGATGATGACGTCATAGTCGCCACTGGCTGCGGCCTCCAGCGCCTTCGACGGATCGCTGTACGCCGCGACCTCGGCGCTTTCCATCTCGAGCAACGTCTGCATCACCTCCAGCACTTCGGGTGAGTCGTCGACCAGCAAGATCGTCGTGCCTTGCAGCCGCCCCTCGCTGACGGGCTCTGCGGTGTCTGAACGCAGTTGCACACCGGGGTCGCACAACGGCAGGCGCACGGTAAAGGTGCAGCCCTTGCCGAGCCCCGCCGAGCTGGCTTCGACACTGCCGCCATGGGCCTCGGTCAGCTGGCGTACGAGGGAGAGGCCGATGCCGAGGCCTTCACGGCCATGGCTGGCGACCTGCGGGGCCGCCTGGCTGAACAGGTCGAAGATATGCTCCAGGTTATCGTGGCTCAAGCCCACGCCCTGGTCGATCACCTGCAGGCGCGCCTGCGTTTCGTCGTGGCTCAGCACCAGGCGAATGTCATTGCCCGCCGGGCTGAACTTGAGCGCGTTGTTCAGCAGGTTCCAGATGATCTGCTCCAGGCGCGTCACGTCGCCCTCGATCATCAGCGGCGGGTCGTCGGCTGGCATTTCCAAGCGTACCGGGCAAGGGTGCTGTTCGCTCAGTATCACCGCATGGATGCCCCGGACAATGGCGCCGAGGTCCACGGGTTCGGTCTTGAGTTTGAGTTTGCCGGTGCGAATGCGCGCCACATCGAGCAGGTCATCGATGATCCGGGCCTGGCTGGACACCGCTTCGCAGATGGTGCCCACGGCCTTGCTGGCGGCGCCGATGCTCTTGATCGTCGGCAGCCGGCGAAGGATTTCGGCATTGAGCTGGATCAGGTTGAGCGGGTGTTTGAGTTCATGGGACATCACCGCGAAAAACTCGTCCTTCATGTGGCTGGAGGTCTGCGATTCGGCCAGTTGCTTGCTCAGGCGCTCTTCACCCAGGCGCACGCGCTCTTCGGCGGCGTGGCTCTTGCTGATGTCGATGAAGGTGAGCACGGTGCCGTCGATCTCCTGCTCGCTGGAGCGATACGGCAGCAAGCGCGCCAGGTACCAGTGGTTGTCCTGGGCGCCGATCTCGCGCTCGATGATGGTTTCACCCTTGGCCACGGCGCGGGCGTCATCGGCCAGTGCCGGGTAATCGAGGCGGTGGGTGATGTCCAGCAGCGAGCGGCCGGTGTCCACCGGCAGCATGCTGAACAAGTCGGTGGCGCGTGGGGTGAACCAGCGAATGCGCAGGCTGCGGTCGACGAACACCGTGGCGATGTCGGTCGAGGCGATCAGGTTGCTCAGGTAGTCGTTGACCTTGTCGGTTTCCTCGACCTTGTTCTTGAGCTCGTAGTTGACGGTGAGCAACTCCTCGTTGATCGATTGCAGCTCTTCCTTGCTGGTTTCCAGCTCCTCGCTGGCCGAACGCAGTTCTTCGTTGATGGCCTGCATTTCTTCGTTGGAAGCGGTCAGCGCTTCGCTGGAAACCTCCGACTGTTCGATGGTTTCCTGCAGTTGCTGGCGGGTACGCTGCAGTTCGCGCTCCAGGTTGTTCAGCACCATGCTGTCGGTCTGGCGGATGACCCCGGGCAGCGGCAAGGACGGGTCGGGCGCACGCTCTTCGAACACCACCAGCAGGCACTCGCCGGTGCTGAGTTCGTCCTTGAAGGGTTGCACGGTGATTTCGGCTTGCTGCTTGTCTTCACCTTCGCCAAGGTCGACCGGCCGCGAGGTGACGGCCTCGGTGCCCTGGCGGGCCTGGAACAGGGTACTGCGCAAGGCCAGGCGCAGGCTCGGCAGCACCAGGTTGAGCAGGTTACGGCTCGGCTCGCCCCCTGCCAGCTGCAGGTAGCGCCCGACGCCGTCGCTCATGTGCAGGATATTGCCGTCGCCATCGATGATCAGGCTTGGCGGCATGCGCCGGGCCAGGGCACGCTGGTGCATCTCGGCATAGGACGGCTTGCGTCCGGGCTTGGCCTTGGCCTGAAGGTCCTGGGCGATGCTGGTCATGTTCGCGCCGGGCAGCTGCCGGCCTGAGCGGCGGCCGGCCGGGCTGACGTCACGGGCGCGGAAGATGCGGTTGCGCTTGTCTACCGGGGCGAACAGTTCACCGGCCACATCGGCCGATTCGGAAGTGCCGAGGAACAGGTAGCCGCCGCTGCGCAGGGCATAGTGGAACATCTGCAGGATGTCGTGCTGGACTTCGCGGTCGAGGTAGATCAGCAGGTTGCGGCAGACGATCAGGTCGATCTGCGAGAACGGCGGGTCGGACAGCAGGTTGTGGCGGGCGAACAGCACCTTCTCCCGCACCTCCTTGCGCACCCGGTAGTGCTGGTCTTCCTTGACGAAGAACTGGCGTAGCCGGGTGGGCGGCACGTCGGTCACGATCGCCTCGGGATAGGAACCCGCGCGGGCGATACTGATGGCGCGTTCGTCGAGATCGCTGGCGAACACCTGGAGCTTGCGTGCGCGTTGTTCCAGGGCCAGTTGCTCACACACCAGCATGGCCAGGCTGTAAGCCTCTTCGCCGGTGGAGCAGCCCGCTGACCAGATGCGGATCTCGCGGTTGTCCTCGCCTTCGCTGACCAATTGCGGCAGCACGTGACGCTCCAGCGATTCAAAGGCCTCGCGGTCGCGGAAGAAATTGGTCACACCGATGAGCATGTCGCCCAGCAAGGCAGTCGCTTCGCTGCCGTGTTGCTCCAGATAGTTCAGGTAGCTGCCCAGGTCGGTCTGCCCGGTGACATGCAGGCGGCGCTCGATCCGCCGTAGCACGGTGGCGCGCTTGTAATGCTGGAAGTCGTGGCCGGTGGCGGTGCGCAGTTGCAGCAGGATTTCTTCGAGCAATGGCTCGGCGGCCTGGGCATCGCCAGCCCGAGTGCCCAACGGCGGCGGCAGGGTATCGTCTTCGATCTCCGGCAATTTCACCTGCCGCGCCGTACGCCACAGTTCCGTCAGCTTCTGCGGCATCTCGGCAGCCGGCAGCACCAGGTCGACCATACCGGTCTCGATGGCGGCGCGCGGCATGCTGTCGTACTGGGCGTCGTCCGGGGTCTGCGCCAGGGTCACGCCGCCTTGTTCCTTGATCCGCGACAGACCCACCGCGCCGTCGGCACCGGTGCCCGACAACACCACGCAGAAGGCGTGGTCCTTGTGCACGTCGGCCAGATCACGGAAGAACAGGTCGATGGCCACATGGTCGCCGCGTCGGCGGTTGGCCGGGGTGACGCGCAGGTAGCCGTCATTGGTGGAAAGACGGTTGGCCGGCGAAATCACGTAGACATGGTTGCATTCGATCGGCACCGGCTCGGTGACTTGGCGCACCGGCATCGGCGTGGCTTCCTGGATGATCCTGTCGGCCACGCTCTGGTGGTCGGGCGACAGGTGCAACACCACCACGAAGGCGGCACCGCAATCGCCGGGCATCTGCTGGAAGAAGGTGCGAATGGCCTCCAGCCCTCCAGCCGACGCACCGATACCGACCACCGGGAAATCCAGGTGGCTTGGGCTTAGCGCGGGGTTTTGCGGCGACGCGGGTTGCTCAGTCATGAAGATGCCTTGTGCAGACCTTGAGAACGGCCCATTGAAGCATCGCCGGGCAGATGAGCGAGCATTATAGGCCGCTCGTCGTCTCTGCTGCGAGGCTTGGCAGTGTGAGGCCGTTTGCAGTTGTGACCCTGAAGTTGTGACCCTTGAGCACGAGAAAAATTGCCCGTCCAGAACCAATCGCGCATGCATTTGCCACGGGGGCCTTTGGTGCCGCCGGTCGGCCACCTGCAATCCGATTGAGCAGAGCCTGTCATCGCCTGTTCGGAACCAGAGCAGGGCACCGTTTCATGCGCCCAACCCATCCGCATCGCAAGGAGAAAGGACATGGCTGTTGATCAACAACGGACCGGACAACGTGGCGGCACAAAGGAGACCAACCCAGGCAACTTCGCCAATGACCGCGAACGCGCCTCCCGGGCTGGTCACAAAGGTGGCCAGGCGTCGGGCGGTAACTTCGCCAACGACCGGCAGCGGGCATCGGAAGCCGGCCGCAAGGGCGGGCAGAACAGCCACGGAGGTGGCCGCCAGCAGCAATGACGAGGGCTCGCTGAGGCCCGCCGGCATCAGGGTGCCTGGCAAGGACCCTGATGCATCCCTTTGAATTGTTCGACAATCTTTTTGAATCTTTCGCGGACGGCATCACTCAATGAATAGTCATCCATGGAGAAGAGGAGGGCCGCGTGATGCCTAGTCCCCAGCTGTACATTATCGATTACCTGCTGCACGGCCAGCCGCGCAGTTTCATTATCCGGCTCGAGAAAATCGATAACGCCGAGGCTTGGCACTGGGCCAGTTGTGATGCAGGGATCGGCATCATCCCGAAGTTTGGCCGAGAGAGGATCAAGAAAGTGAGCCGGCCAATGGCCGAGCGTTACGGCATCACCGCAGTGACCTGGCGGCCGTCAGGCAGCAAGCCCAGCCAGACGGTCAGCGACTCAAGTGTGACCAGCTGACCCTTCATGCACCGGATTCGGGGTCGCTCGCAGGCACTCCGGGCCGGTTCTGCTCATCCTCTGTCAGGTTGGGATCGGCGTCCGAATCAGCTGCCCGGTCGTTGCGTTCTTCTGGGTCCAGTTCGGGCCAATCGTCCTGGGCGCTACCTCCGCCCATTTGCAGTATCCGGTTCATGATGGCGCCCTCGCTTGGCGAAAAAGGCCCACCCGAGGGTGGGCCAAGCACAGGAGTGATGAGCGGTGATGATTGACCAGCGCTCATGGATTGAGAGTGCCGGGCGCCCCCGCATGATCACTTGCATTGCCATCGGCACCGACCGACGGTATCAGGTACCGCTGTACTTGACGGCCGCGGCCGTGCGCGAGGTGACATTCAGCGCCTTGAGCAACGATGACACGTGAATACGGACGGTGAACGGCGAGATGTCCAGGGCGCGGGCAATTTCCTTGTTGGTCTTGCCTTGGGCGATCAGGCGCAGCACCTCGTGCTGACGGTGAGTGAGTTGTTCCAGCTCGTTGGCGCTGCCCAGGTTCGGCAACAGGCCTGAAGGGCTGTACTTGACCAGCACCTCGCCATCCCGGATCGCCAGGATCGCCGCGCCGAGTTCATCAGGGGCGACGCTTTTACCAATGAAGCCATCCACGCCGCTGGCCATGACGTGTTCGATCAGCGCCGGCTCGTCGACCATCGACACGATGATCAGGGTGGTACGGCGTAACAGCTGACGCAGTTCGGTCAGGCGTTCGATGCAATCGAGCCCAGGGAAGCGCAGGTCGAGAATCAGTGTGTCTGGCACCTCGCCCTGGCGGGCAAGCGCCAGCACCTGCTGCAGGTCCCCGGCCTCTTCCAGTTGTGCGTGCGGCAGTACCCGCTGCACGGTACGGACCATGGCTTCCCTGAACAGCGGATGGTCGTCCGCCACGATGATGCGGCACGTCACGATCTGGCACTCCCTGTGAACGGCGTTGTCGCCACCATGCTAACTTAGCAGCCTGTTGCCGCAAACGCCCGCAAGCGCTGCGCCAAGAAGGCGCCCAGGCGGCCCCGTGCACAAGGACGTTTACCATGGACTACAACAAGAACAACGAGCTCGACCAGGCCAACCTGCGTGTCATCGTCGCCAGTTGCGCGCTGGTCTACATCACCGTGCTGGGTTTCCTGCCGGGTGAATCGATCGCCAGCTACCTGCCGGTGATCTACTACATCATCAGTTTCATCCTGCTGTCGATCGGCCTGCGCCAGGCCATCGCCCGCTGGCCTGGGCACTACCCATGGCGTCGGGTGCTGGGCATCGTGCATGACTACACCGGTAGCTGTTTCGGCCTGGTGCTGGGCGGCGAAGCGGCGCTGCCGCTGTACGCGGTGATGGTCTGGGTCAACCTCGGCAACGGCATGCGCTTCGGTACCCGCTACCTGGCCATCGCCACGGTACTGGCGCTCACCGCGCTGGTCGCGGTGTACCAGCTCAACCCGTACTGGCAGGCCAACCCGTTCATGGTGCTGATGCTGCTCACCACCAGTACGGTCATCCCGCTCTACGCCCACATGCTGCTTGAGCGCACGCGCAAGGCCTCGGAGCTGGCAATGGCGGCCACCCAGGAAAAATCGCGTTTCCTGGCCCAGGCCAGCCATGACCTGCGCCAGCCGATCCACTCCATCGGCCTGTTCACCGCCTGCCTGCGCGAGGCGCCGCTGGCCGAGCAGGAACGGCGCCTGGTGGACAGCATCGACCGCTCGCTGCTCAACGTATCGCAGCTGTTCCGCTCGATCCTCGACCTGTACACGCTGGACAACGGCAGGGTGCAACCGAAATACGAGGCCTTCGCGTTGCACGAGTTTCTCGCCGAACTGCTGCGGCAGAACGCCGAGGCGGCGCGCTGGGCTGGCGTCGAGATGCGCTTGCGCCCATGCGCCTACTGGACCCGCGCCGACCGCGGCATGCTCGCGACCATGGTGCAGAACGTACTGTCCAACAGCTTCAAGTACGCAGCCCAGCGGCCGCTGCTGATCGGCGTGCGGCGTCAGGGCCAGGCGCTGGCCATCGTGGTCTATGACCAGGGGCGCGGGATCGATGAGGTGCACCTGGGTTTGGTCTTTGAAGAGTTCTATCGGGTACGCCAGGTGCGTGACAAGGATGTCGAAGGCGTTGGTCTGGGCCTCTCGATCGTCAAGCGCCTGGGGCATCTGATGGGCATGCAGGTTCAGCTGCGTTCGCAACTGGGGCGCGGTACGGCGGTGAGCCTGCAAGGCTTGCCGCGCCTGGCGGCGCAACCGGTCGCCCGGAGCAGTGAACAGCAAGTGTTGCAAGGTGCCATGTTCGGCGGCCTGAAGGTGTGCCTGGTGGAAGACGATCACAACGTCCTGCGCGCCACCTCGGCGCTGCTGCAGCGCTGGGGCTGCGAAGTTGAAGCGCATGGTTCCCCCTTGGGGCTGGTCAGCGAATGTGACGTGATCGTTGCCGACTACGACCTGGGCCAGGAGGCCACCGGCGTCGATTGCATCGAGCGTTTGCGCGCTCAGCGGGGCTGGGAGGTGCCGGCGTTGATCATGACCGGGCATGATCTGGAGAAGATCCAGGCAATCGTCCAGGGGCGCAATATCGCGCTGTTGTCCAAGCCGGTGCGCCCGGCGGAGTTGCGTGCAGCCCTGCGGGAACTGCGCGAGGTGCCGGCGGCGCCGGGAACAGAGGGCGGCGCCGAGGGCAGAGGCGGCATCACTGCAGGATGATTGCCTGGCCTTCCTTCAGGCAGGACGGGGTCGGCTCATACAGGCCCATGCTGCCCACGGCGACGATGGCGCCGCTGGGCATCTGGCAGTTGTACTCGCCTTTGGCGGTGGTGGCGGTGTAGTAGGTGATGGTGCTGTCGCTACGGACGTTGGCGACCTTGCTGACCGGGGTATTGAGAGCGAACTCGGCGCGTTCCTTGAGGGTCTGCTCGGAGGGTTTGATGGTCTGGCAACCGGCGACGGTGAACAGGACGGCGGCGCTCAGCAGGAGCTTGGCGGGTTTCATGAGGGTGGGCTTCCTTGGCGTGGGTGTGGCGAATGGCCGGACTATAGCGCCGAGAAGCGGGCAGGGCATTAGGGCGGATGTACGAGGTGGCCATGTGCCTTTATTTGGCACCGGCACTGGCGTCACCGGACGCTCAGTTTCGTCTTGCCAGCCTGTGCGCCATGAACTGGTGCGCAGGCGAAAACAGCCGGTTGAAGGTCATCAGCACGGCGCACACCGTGCCCAGTGCCGACGCGGCGGCAATCAGGAACATGATGACGATCTGGTAACGCACTGCGTCCCCAGGCTGCTGCCCGGCCAGGATCTGCCCGGTCATCATGCCCGGCAGGCTGACGATGCCCACCACCGACATCTGGTTCAGGGTCGGCATCATGCCTGCCTTCAGTGCCTGGCTTGCCGCTGCGCGCGCCGCCTCCCAGCGCGTACCGCCCAGCGACAGAATCATGTCCACCACCGGCCGCTGGGCGCTTAGCTCACGGGTCATGCGGTCGATGCCCAAGGCTACGGCGGTCAGGGTGTTGCCGAGGATCATGCCAAGAATGGGAATGGCGTATTGCGGCTCGTACCAAGGGCGCACGCGCAGCACCACGAACAGGCCGATGGCCGTGACCAGCCAGGCGCTCAGACCGACCGACAACACGCTGTCGGCCAACTGCCCTCGATGGCGAAGCTGGCCTCTGCCCGCTGCCGAAAACCCGGCAATCAGCGTCATGCTGAGCATCAGCGGCAGCACGATGTACCACTGGGCATGCTGGAACACCCAGCCAAGGATGTAACCGATGGCCAACAGCTGGGTGATGGTGCGCAGCGACGCAATGAGCAACTGGCGCTCCAGCTGCAGCTTCAGCAGCAGCGACAGCAGGCCGTTGACCAGGATCAGCGCGGCGGCAATCGCTACGTCGGTGTAGGCAAGGTTGTGGTAGTTCATTTCAACAGGTTGCCCTGGTCCATCGTCAAGGTGCGCGTACTGACGCGTCGGGCTTGAGCATGATCGTGGGTGATCCACAGGAAGGCCCGGGCATCGGGTGACTCGTCGAGCCAGTTCATGACCAGCGTTTCAACGGTGGCCACCGATTGTGGGTCGAGCGCCGAGGTCGGTTCGTCGAGCAACAGCACCTGTGGCGCCAGCAGCAGGGCCCGCACCAGCGCGACCAACTGCGCTTCGCCACCGGACAGGTCGCTGCCAGCCTTGTCGAGAAAGCTGCGCGGCTTGCCAGCGAGTTCCAGCAGGCGCGCCGCCGTGGCGGCGTCGAAGCGGTTGTCACGGTTGTGCCTGAGCGTGAAGGGCAGCCGCAGGTTTTCCATGACACTGCCTTCCACCAGCGCGGCACGTTGCGGCAGGTAACAGGCGCGTGAGCGAAACTGCGGTATCAGTGGCGCTGTCACCGGTTCGCCCAGCCACAGCACTTCACCTGAGCTCGGCGCATCCAGCAGCGCCAGGGCACGCAACAAGACACTTTTGCCCGAACCTGACGCGCCGATGAGCGCTGTGCGCTCGCCAGCGAGCAGTGAAAGATCGGTTGGCGCCAGCAGCGCGGCCTGGGTCTGCAAATCGACACGGCCTAGCTGCCTGGCCTCGAGCAACACGGCTTCGGCGTGGGGGTTCTGCGGGCCTCTCAATGGTGAAGTTCCTTGACGCCGATAGAAAAAGATATTTTAAGCAGTCCCGTCGCAAGGTCATGTTTTTTTGACGGAACTTTCACTTTGAATGGCTTAAATCAGCGCTAACGCAACACGCATATTGAGCAGGGCTGCCCATCATGCATACATCGATGTTTGGTCATCACTTATTGTTTCTGGCGTTGTTCATTGCCTCTGTCGTGAGCTGGCTTTACCTGTGGTTGGTAGGCTTTCTGCATCCTTCGGTGGCCAGCAGCGACTGCCCGGTACTCAAACCTGATGCCTTGACGGTGGTCGGGCTGCTGTTGACCCTGGGCTGCGCGGTGCTGGAATTCTTCAGCCCGTTCGAGGGGTTCACGTTGTTGATCGCGCTGCTGGTGATCGGCCTGATCATGCCCTGGGGCGGCGCATTGGGCGGCCGCTACCACGAGCGCTTGCGCGCACGCAGATCCTGATCTTCAGCGCCCGAGATACACCAGCACATAGTCGTTGTTGTCGAAGCGCCCGCTCAGTTGCGGCCGCAGCGCCTGCAGCGGTGTGCCTTGCAGGGCCTGGAAGTCGTGCCGATCCATCATCAGCCACGCCGGACCCTGCACGGCCTGCAGTTGCGCGGGAGTCTCGGTGAACTGCGGCCGCAGGTCGTAGTCAAGGTTGACCATGAACTTGATGGCCTTGGCATCCTGGCCCAGGCGGTGCAACACCAGCGGTGCAGGTTGCTGCGCGACCTGGGTGACCACGGCCTGGGTAAAGCTGCGGGTGTCATACAGGCGGCGCTCCACCGGCTCGAACACCGCGACATACACCAGCCACAACGCCATCACCGCACAGCCGGCAGTCACCTCGGCACGCCAGCGTGACTGCACCAGGCGCGACAGCGCCCACAACTGCAACGCTGCCAGCACCACCATCAGCACCGTGATGGAGCCGGTTTCCTCGGGAAAACGGCGCTGAGCCATCAGCAAGGCAATCATCATCAGCCCCGGCATCAGCAGCCATAGCCCCTGAATCACACAGCGCAGCCAGGCGAACAGCCGCCCCTGTGCGACCTGGAACGGGTAGGCGGCAATGATCGCCACCATTGGCAGCATCGGCAGCAGGTAACGGGCCTTCTTGGCCAGGGGAATCGACAGCCCGACCATGACCAGCAGTGCGGCAGCCGCGCAATGACCGACCAGGCGCAACGCCGGCCCCTGCAGCTGCGCACGGCCCAGCCAGGCGGCAACCAGGGCCAGCAACGCCAGAGGGTAGGCCAGCGCATAGTTGCCCAGCGCGCTGGTGAAGTAGTACAGCGCGCTGCTGGCACCTTCGCTGCCGTCCATGCGCCCCATGAATTGCATGCGAATCACGTCATCAGAAACGCCTGGCCACCGCTGGCCTTGGCCAGCCACAGCAGCAGGCCGACACTGGCGACCAGCAGCAGGCTGGCCAGCACGCCAAACCGCCACATCCGCCGCCATTGGCCGCTCAGCAGGTAATAGCTGCACAGCATGCCGGTCGGCACCACCAGGCCGATCGGCCCGCGAATGCCGAAGCCCAACAGCAACAGGGCGAACACCAGCGGCCAGCGCCGCCCGGCAGCCCGCTGGTCGTGGGCGTAACCCAGGTAGAACACGCTGAAGGCGACGGCCGCCAGCATGAGGTCCTGCGACACCGCGCGGACTTCGCTGACGAAGGTGGCCGTCAGCAGCAGCAGGGCAATGCTGCTCCACGCCCAGCGCAGCGAGAACGGCGCCAGCAGCCGGTACATCAGGGTCACGATCACCGCGCCAGCGATGGCACTGGGTAACCAGGCGCTGAGGCCGTTGACCGCCCCGAACGGCAGTGACGCCAGCCAGATGAACAGTGTCGAGAGCGACGTGTAGTCGGCGTAGGGCTGCCCGTAGGTGGTCGGGAACACCGTTGGCCCATGGCGCAACATCTCCTGGGCGAACAGCACGAAGCGCGAGTCGAAACCGATCGGCGCTTGCCCGTACACCCCGGCGCAGAACAGCAGCAGTGCCAGCAGCCCCGCAACCAGGGACTGCCGGCGAACGGTGACGGACACTGCCTTCACGCCGCTTTCGAACCCTGGCGGGGCAGTTGCGGGGAGACCGGCAACTGGCACGAGTCGCCACGGCCGATCGGGAAGTACTTGAACCCTTTACGCGACAGGCGCTCGGCATCATAAAGGTTGCGCCCGTCGAAAATCACCGGCGCTTTCAGGCGTTGCTGGATCAGGTCGAAATCCGGTGCCTTGAACTGCTGCCACTCGGTACAGATGATCAATGCATCGGCGCCGGACAGCACCGATTCCGGGGTACCCATCAACATCAGTTTGTCTTCATCCGGATACAGGTGCTGGGTTTCCTGCATGGCTTCGGGGTCAAAAGCACGCACGCTGGCGCCGGCAGCAAACAGCGACTCGAGCAGCACGCGGCTGGGGGCATCGCGCATGTCGTCGGTGTTCGGTTTGAACGCCAGGCCCCACACGGCAAAGGTCTTGCCGGCCAGGTTGCCGTTGTAGAACGCATGGATGCGTTCGAACAGTTTGTGCTTCTGGCGTTCGTTGATCGCCTCGACCGCCTGCAGCAGGTCGCTGGAGCAGTGCACCTGTTCGGCACTGTGGATCAGCGCACGCATGTCCTTGGGGAAGCATGAGCCGCCATAGCCGCAGCCTGGGTAGATGAAGTGGTAGCCGATGCGGGTATCGGCCCCGATGCCCTGGCGCACCGATTCGATATCGGCGCCCAGGTGCTCGGCCAGCTCGGCGATCTGGTTGATGAAGCTGATCTTGGTGGCGAGCATGCAGTTGGCGGCGTACTTGGTCAGCTCGGCGCTGCGCAAGTCCATGAACATGATGCGGTCATGGTTGCGGTTGAATGGGGCGTAGAGGTCGCGCATGACATCGCGCACGTCTTCCCCCTCGCACCCGATGACGATACGGTCCGGCCGGCGGCAGTCGGCAACCGCCGAGCCTTCCTTGAGGAATTCCGGGTTGGAGACGATATCGACGCGCAGTTCACGGCCCGCGAGCGCGGTATTGATATGGGCCCGCAGGGTGTCACCGGTGCCGACCGGCACCGTCGACTTCTCGACCAGGATCAGCGGTTGTTGGCGATGGCGAGCGACCGCATCGCCGACCGACAGCACATACCTGAGGTCTGCCGAACCATCCGGACAGGAGGGGGTGCCAACAGCGATGAAGGCGACCCGGCCATGTTCGACGGCAAGCTTTTCATCGGTGGTGAACTGCAGGCGGCCGCCATCCAGGCCTTCGCGCACCAGGCTGGAAAGGCCCGGTTCGAAGATGCTGACATGGCCTTGGCACAGCAGCTCGACCTTCTTCTCGTCGACATCCATGCACACCACATCATGGCCGACCTCGGCCAGTACCGCGGCTTGCACCAGGCCGACATACCCGCTACCAAACACTGTAATTTTCATGGAGCACTCCTTGATGCGGGCGAACGGGCCGGACGCGTGTTGATGGTAATGACGCCGAGCATGACCAGTGCCACGCCCAGTGATTTGCTCAAACTGAAGGATTCGTCGAACAGCGGCAGGCTGGCCGCCAACAGGTAAACCAGGGCGTAGCTGAGACTCAGCAGCGAGTAGGCGCGGCCCAACGGCAGGTCACGCAGGGCCAGCAGCCAGCAGAGCATCGACAGGCCATAGGCGGCGATCGCAGCCAGCACCACGGCCGCGGCGATGGCATCCACGCCCTGGCCGCTCAGCGCCGTCAGCCACTGGCCGGGCTGCGGCAAGCGGGTCATGCTCCAGCGCATGGCCAGTTGGGCAGTGCTGACCAGCAGCACGCTGCCCAGGGCAAAGCTGATACCCAGGCGCTGGTTCATGCTTGCTGCCCCAGCAGGGCGACACCGGCGATGACCAGGGCCACCCCCAGCCAGTGACGGCGATCGACCGGTTCATGGAAGCCGAAGCGGGCGATCAGGGTGATCACCACGAAGTTCAGGCTGAGCATCGGATAGGCGACGCCCACCTCCATGCGCTGCAGTACCAGCAGCCACACCAGCAAACCACTGCCGAGCGCGAGGAGGGCCAGCCACAGCCAGGGCGAACGCAACGTGTCCGTCCATGGTCCCGCTTGCCCGCGCCAGCCTTCCACGGCGAACTTCTGCGCCACCTGGCCCAGGCAAGTCAGCAGGCAGGCCGCCAACAACAGCAGCCCGCTCATGGCGATACCCGGGGGAGAATGAGGATCACCATCTTGCCTTGGTGATAACGGGTGCCATCGTCGGGCAGCAGCGCCAGTTCACGCTGCTCATCCTCTCCCTTTACCCGCATCACCACGGCGACCGTGCCACTGTGGCGGGCATCATCGACCCATTGGCGAACGTTCTTGTCGTTCAGCCGACGCCCTTGGCCTTCCGGGGTCGCCAGGCCGTACTTCAGTTCGCCAACGGTGTTGTAGAACACCACGTTCGGTTGTTTGAGGCGCCAGGCCAGTGCCGATGCCGCGCCGAGGTCGTTGCTCATCAGGTGCGTGGCACCTGCCAGTTCGTCGAGGTGCTGCAGGATGAACTGGTCGGGCATCTTGTTGCCTTCCACCGACTTGGGCAATGCCGCCGGCAGCAGGGCCATCAGCAACAGGCTGGCCAGCACCGGGGCGGCCCAACGACGCACCGGCGACAGCGCCTGGGCCAGGCTGGCGAGCGTCCACCCGGTCAGTGCCACGCACATCAGCAGCAGGCCGGTCGGTTCGTGGTCGTACACGGGCTTCTTCAATTGCAGCCAGGCCAGTGCGATCAGGGCAAGCGCGCCCATGACCACGTTGAGCCAGCCGTTGACGCGCAGCGCGCGGCCTTGATGCAGGCGCAGGCGCTCTTCCACTGCATGGCCGATCAGCAGGGCCAATGGCAGCAGGCAGGGGAAAATGTAGGTTGGCAACTTGCCCTTGCTCAGGCTGAAGAACAGCAACGGCATCAGCAGCCACAGCAGCAGGAACACGACCTTGGCCTGGGCACGGCGCTGCCAGGCCTGTTTCAGCGCCAGCGGCAGCAAGGCGATCCAGGGCAGGCTGTAAGCCACCAGCAGCGGCAGGTAGTACCAGAACGGCGCGCCGTGCTGGGCATCGTCACCGGCAAACCGGCGAATGTGCTCATGCCAGAAGAAGAACCGCCAGTAGTCCGGTTCCTGCACATGCACTGCCAGCACCCAAGGCAGGCTGACGACGATTGCCACCACCACGGCCACTGGCCCGTACATCAGCAGTTCACGCCAGCGCTTCTGCCAGAGCATCCACGGCAGCGCGACCAGTACCGGCAGCAGCCAGGCGAGAAAGCCCTTGGTCATGAAGCCCATGGCGCAGGCCAGCCCCAGTACCGCCCAGGCTGCAAGGCGCTGGCCCTTGCTGTGGCTGTCGATGGCGAACCAGAGGGCCACCAGGCTGAGGTTGACCCACAAGGTGAACTGCGGGTCGAGGTTGGCATAGACGGCCTGGCCCACCATGACGCAGAAGCTCATGTAGACCAAGGTGCAGACCAGGCTCTTGCGCGGGTCGTTCCACAGCCGGCGTGCCACCAGGTAGCAGAGGATCAGGCTCAGGCCGACGCTCAGCGCCGAGGCAAAGCGTACGCCGAACAGGTTCTGCCCGAACAGCCCCTGGCTGATGGCGATCATCCAGTAGCCGGCGGCGGGTTTTTCGAAGTAGCGCAGCCCCATGAAATGCGGCGAGACCCATTTGCCGGTCAGCAGCATCTCCTGGCTGACCTGGGCGTAGCGGGTTTCGTCGGGGATCCACAAGCCATGCCCGCCCAGTGGCAGCAGGAAGGCCAGCACGAACAGGCCGAGCAGCAGCGGTAGCGTCCAGCGTCTGCTCATGAGCCTTGCACTCCCAGCCAGCCCTCACGGCCTTGCAGGGTGCCGCGCTGCACACGGGCAACGGGCAGGGTGCCGAGCGAGGCGGGGAGCAACTCGCCCAACGGTTTGAACACAATCTCGCGCTGGCGTGCATCGGCCAGCAATTGACGGAAGCCCTGGGCCATCAGAATCCCTTCTACCTCTGCATGGATGGTGTAGACGTTGAGTGCCTGAGGGCGGAACTGCCCCAGGATGAATGCGTTGAACTGCGCGGCAGCCACCTGCGGGCCGACGACCTCGTCGAAGGTCGGCATGTCCACCGGAATCTGCGGCGTCCCTGGCGAGCCGTCAGCCAGCCGGGGGCGGAACAGGTTGCTACCCCGGCAATCGCTGTTGTAGCGGAAACCGAAGGCCTGCTTGGC
Source organism: Pseudomonas urethralis (assembly GCF_021602465.1). NCBI lineage: Bacteria > Pseudomonadati > Pseudomonadota > Gammaproteobacteria > Pseudomonadales > Pseudomonadaceae > Pseudomonas > Pseudomonas urethralis. The sequence goes on along the minus strand of NZ_BQIJ01000004.1, from coordinate 49,197 downwards.
CTCGACCACCCGTTCGTCGGCACGCCAACCGGCGGCTGCCGAGCAGTCGACCGGGGCACCGAGGATGTCACTGAGGGTGTCGACGCCCCGACGGATCTGCTCGGTCAGTAGCGCCATGCTCCAGCGCCCGGCATTGGCCTGCCAGCCGTGGTGATCCCAGGCATGCAAGCCGACCTCGTGGCCGGCGGCGCGGGCCTGACGCATCAGGTGCCCGAGGTCGCGGCCAATCGGCTTGCCGGGCCAGGCGGTGCCGGCCAGGAGGATTTCCCAGCCGTACAGCCCGGCGGCATTGGAGCGCAGCATCTTCCACAGGAACTGCGGGCGGATCAGGCGCCACAAGTGGCGCCCCATGTTGTCCGGCCCGACACTGAAGAAGAACGTCGCCTTGACCTGTGCCTCGTCGAGCAACTCCAACAGGCGCGGCACACCTTCGCGGGTGCCGCGGTAGGTATCGACATCGATGCGCAACCCTGCCTGCATCAGCGTGCTTCTTCTGCCGGGCGGGCCTCGATCTCGCGCATCGCTTCACGCAGGAAGAAGTCCAGGGTGTTGCCGATGGTTTCGCGCATCTCCACGGTCGGCTCCCAGTTCAGCAGGCGTTTGGCGTTGGCAATGCTTGGCTTGCGGTGTGATACGTCCTGGTAGCCGCCGCCATAGAACGCCTTGCTCTCGACGTCGCGGAAGCCGGCGAACGGCGGGAAGTGGCTGCGCAGCGGGTGAGCTTCGAACTGGCGCAGCAGTTCTTCGCCAAGCTGGCGGATGCTGGCTTCGTTGTCGGGGTTACCGATGTTGATGATCTGGCCGTTGCAGGCATCGTTGTCGTTGTCGATGATCCGTGCCAGGGCCTCGACGCCGTCGGCGATGTCGGTGAAGCAACGCTTCTGCGCGCCGCCGTCGAACAGGCGGATCGGCGTGCCTTCCACCAGGTTCAGGATCAGCTGGGTGATGGCCCGGGAGCTGCCGATGCGCGCCGAGTCCAGGCGGTCCAGGCGTGGGCCCATCCAGTTGAATGGGCGGAACAGGGTGAAGTTCAGGCCTTTCTGGCCATAAGCCCAGATGACTCGGTCGAGCAGCTGCTTGGACACCGAGTAGATCCAGCGCTGCTTGTTGATCGGCCCGACCACCAGGTTGGAGGTGTCTTCGTCGAAGTTGGGGTCCTGGCACATGCCGTAGACTTCCGAAGTCGACGGGAAGATCACCCGCTTGTTGTATTTGACGCAGTAGCGCACCAGCCGCAGGTTTTCTTCGAAGTCCAGCTCGAACACGCGCAACGGGTTGCGGGTGTATTCGATCGGCGTGGCGATGGCCACCAATGGCAGCACCACGTCGCACTTCTTGATGTGGTACTCGATCCACTCGGAGTGAATGCTGATGTCGCCTTCGACGAAGTGGAAGCGCGGGTGGCTGCGCAGGCGCTCGATGGCGTCGGAACCGATGTCCAGGCCGTAGACCTCGTAGCGCTCGTCGCTGAGCAGGCGCTCGGACAGATGGTTACCGATGAAACCGTTGACACCGAGGATCAATACCCGGGTACGGCGAGTGGCGCGGCGGGCATCGGCGCCGCGCAGCAGCGAGCCTTCGACCAGGCCCAGTTCGTTGGCCAGTTGCGGGCCGCTGAGGTACAGGCCGTTGTCGTTGCGCTGGCCGGCGCTGATCAGCAGCGAGTCCTCGCCACAGGCGATGCGCAGTGGGTCGGTGCTGATCACCCGTCCTGGGGCCAGGCCGTCGTTGCCCTTGACCACATCGGCGCTCCAGACGATCAGCTTGTGCTCACCGACCTGGCAGAAGGCGCCAGGGTAGGGCTGGGTCACCGCGCGCACCAGGTTGAACAGGGTTTCGGCAGGCTGTTGCCAGTCCAGGCGGCCGTCGGCTGCGGTGCGGCGGCCGAACACCGTGGCCTTGGCTTCATCCTGCGAGGTTTCACTGATCTTGCCTTGGCGCAGGTCCGGCAGGGTGTCACGCAGCAAGTCGGCGGCGGCAGCGCGCAGCTTGCCATGCAGGCTCAGCGCAGTGTCGCTACGTTCGATGGCCACGCGCAGCTGGGCGACGATGGCGCCGGCATCGGCGCGCTTGACCATGCGATGCAGGGTCACGCCGGTTTCGGTTTCGCCGTTGACCAGCACCCAGTTGGCCGGTGCGCGGCCGCGGTAACGCGGCAGCAGCGAGCCGTGCAGGTTGAACGCGCCTTTGCGGCCGGTGGCCAGCAACGGTTCGCTCAGCAGGTTGCGGTAGTAGAACGAGAACAGGTAGTCGGGGTTGAGCTGGCTGATGCGCTCGACCCACAGCGGGTGGTTGACGTCCTCCGGAGCATGCACCGGGATGCCCTTGCGGGCACACAACTGGGCCACCGAGGCGTAAAAGGTGTTTTCCTTGGGATCGTCGGCATGAGTGAACACCGCTGCGATGTCATAGCCGCTGTCGAGCAGGGCTTCAATGCCGGCGCAGCCGATATCGTGGTACGCGAAGACAACCGTTTTTGCACTCATGAGTGAACCTGACCAGAAGTAGAGGAAGTGAAACCATCAACGGTGACGCTTTGTGCCGGCACAGGAGGCGGACCGCTGCGCAGTACTCTTTCGATGAAGAACCGCGGGCGGGCGCGCACGTCGCTGTACATCCGGCCCAGGTACTCGCCGAGCAAGCCCATGCCGATGAACTGGCCACCGGTGAACACGAACAGCACGGCAAACAGCACGAACAGCCCGTTACCGGCCCAGCCCGGGCCAAACGCCAGGCGCAGCACGACCAGCCCGAAGGCGAACAGCACGCCGAGTGCGGCCATGCTGAAACCGACGATGCTCAGCAGGCGCAATGGCGTGGTGGTCATGCAGGTGATCAGGTCGAACATCAGGCTGATCAGGCGCATCGGGCTGTATTTCGAATCGCCGTGCTCTCGCTCGGCGTGGGTCACCAGGATCTCGGTGGTGTGGCGGGCGAAACTGTTGGCCAGAATCGGGATGAACGTGCTGCGCTCGCGGCAGGCGAGCATCGCGTCGATCACCGTGCGTCGGTAGGCACGCAGCATGCAGCCGTAGTCGCTCATGGCGACACCGGTGGAGCGCTTGACTGCGTAGTTGATCACCTTCGACGGCCAGCGGCGCAGGGCCGAGTCCTGGCGGTTGCTGCGTACCGTGCCGACCACGTCGAAGCCACGTTCGGCTTCGGCGACCAGTCGCGGGATTTCTTCCGGCGGGTTCTGCAGGTCGGCGTCGAGGGTAATGACCACGTCGCCCTTGCACTGCTCGAAACCGGCCATGATCGCCGCGTGCTGGCCGTAGTTGCGGTTGAGGATGACCGCCACGAACGGGCTGTTCTCGGCTTGGGCGGCGGCCTCCAGGATGTGCGCGGAGTCGTCGCGGCTGCCATCGTCGACCAGCACGATTTCATAGGGGTGACGCAGTTGCTCGCAGGCTGCGCCAGTACGACGCAGCAGCTCGGGCAGGCTTTCCTGCTCGTTGTAGACCGGGATGACGATGGACACGCAATGGATCGGGTAAGGTCTCACGAGCGATTTCCCACAAGCTGTTCTATGGCGGTGACGACGCGGTCGAGGTCCTGGTTGGTCATGTCGGGGAACAACGGAATGGAGCACAGCCGCGCTGAGTTCCATTCGGTGTTCGGCAGCGACAGCTGCGGATCACGCTGGCGGTACCAGGTGTGCAGGTGGGTGGCGATGAAGTGGATGCCGGTGCCGATGCCGCGTTCCTGCAGGCCTTTCATGAAGGCTTCGCGGTCCAGGCCGCAGCGTTCGCTGTCGATGCGCAGGATGTACAGGTGCCAGGCGTGCTGCTGTGGGTAGTCCGGCACGGCCAGGGGCTGCACCGGCAGGCCAGACAGGCGCTGCTGGTAGCGCGCGGCCAGCTCGGTGCGACGGGCGTTGATCGCATCCAGGCGTTGCAGTTGCACCAGGGCGATGGCGGCGTTGATGTCGGCGAGGTTGTACTTGAAGCCAGGCTCGATGACCTGGGCCTGAGGCTTGCGACCGTGGGTCATGCGGTCATAGGCATCGACACCCAGGCCATGGAATTTGAGCATGCGCACGCGGCTGGCCAGGGCTTCGTCGTCGCTGACGAACATCGCACCTTCGGCGCAGGTCATGTTCTTGATCGCATGGAACGAGAAAATCGCCGTGCCTCGAGCCCCGACGTGTCGGCCCTTGTAGCGGGTACCGGCGGCATGGGCGGCATCTTCGATGACGGCGATGCCATGCTTGTCGGCCAGTGCGTACAACGGGTCGAGGTCAAAGGCTGCGCCGGCGTAGTGCACCGGAATGATGGCCTTGGTCCGCGGGGTGATGGCGGCTTCGATGCGTGCCGCGTCGGTCATCAGGGTGTCCCGATCGACATCGACAAACACCGGTGTGGCGCCGAGCAGCGAGATCATGTTGGCCGTGGACACCCAGGTCTGCGATGGGGTGATGACCTCATCCCCCGGGCCGATACCCAGTGCCAGCAAGGCGATGTGCATACCGCCAGTGGCCGATGACAAGGCTACCGCATGGCGGCAACCGACGTACTGCGCGAACTGCTCTTCCAGTGCCTGGTTCTGTGGCCCGGTCGTGATCCAGCCCGAACGCAGGACTTTTTCAACAGCCGCTATTTCTTCTTCGCCCATACTCGGACGTGAGAAGGGGAGAAACGCCTCACTCATGAGCACCTCGGTGATACAGGAAAAGTGACAGAACCCATTGATTTCATTGGTTCAATTGCCAGCGTAGACGCAAAGAAGTTTTTTGCATCCCGTGCACAAGCTAAAAGTTGCTGTGTTGCGCTAAGTCAAAGTTTTCTGCGGGGCTCAGTCATCCATGCCGTAGTGTGGTCAAGGGCTTATCCAGCCAAAGGGTATGCTCGATTTTGTGAAAGAAGTATAAAAAAAGGGTCGCGTTATCATTACATCGCACCGGCAGACAGCTGCGGTTCAGGTTGCCGGCCAAGTGTGAAGCTAACAAGAAACTTAACATGCATAAACATCCATTCGGATGGCTGTAAAACTGCGCGTTTAGTTGCCGGTTTAGAAGCTGTTAGTTGACGCTTGGCAGCGTCGCAAGGGGCGTGCCTAGGCCTTGGGGATATAAGCCACGCTTTGATCATCACGGGTGTGTAGCCACTGCTCGCCACGGCTGGGCTGGGTGGTGACCACTTGGTGGTCGTATTCCAGGTAGCCAAGGGGTGGCGTCTCGCCATGGCGGTAATGCGCGACGATGATCGTGCGCTGCGGGTCCCAGTGCTTGCCGCTGGTGCGCTCCAGCCAGGCCATCAACGTCGCGGTGTTGCCACTGCGGGGGTAATGCTCGGTCTGCGCCACATAGTAGAAGGGGGCACCACCCGTTTGGAGGTACATTGGCACCTTGTTGTCCACCTCGACCATGACCAGCTGCCATTGCGCCAAGGGGGCCTGACGGCTCGCCTGTTCGCGTACCGCCTCGCCGAAGCGGATCACGCCGCCGCCACCATTGCTCCACGGCACGAGGATACCCAGCACTGCCAGCAGCAACACGGCAGTCACCGCGAAACCGGCCTGCAGACGACGCCCGATGTCTTCGCGCACGGCCATGCGCCGGGTAATCCACCAGGCACCGAGCAGCTGCGCGAACGGCACCAGCGGCAGCACATAGTAGCTGCGCCGGCTGCCGCTGGCGGTGAAGAACAGCATCAGCAGGCCAAGCCCTTGTACCAGCCAACGGCTATTGGGCTCGATCCGCCGCCAGTGGCGCAGGGCAACCCACACGGCGATGATCCAGCAGGGTGCCCAGGGCAGGGTATAGACCGGCAGGTACACCAGGTAGGTGTAGATTGGCCCGAGGTTGTCGAATGGCTGGAAGAACCGCACCACATTCTCGCGCAGCACCAACCCCAGGCCGCTTTCGCCGTAATCAGGCGCGCCGTACAGGTGCGAGAGCAGAAACGGCAACATGTACAGCATGCCTGCCAGCAGCAGCGCAGCCAGCAGGCGCAGGTTCAGGTGGCGGCGCCAGCGGCCTTCGCCCAGCAGGTGCGGCAGCAATACCAGGCCAGGCAGGATGAAGCCGATCAAGCCCTTGAACAACGACGTCAGCGCCAGTAGCCCGAAGAACCCGACGTAGCGCCAGAAGCGGGTATCGTCCGGCCCGCGGCAATACCACCAGACCGCTGCCAGTACGCCGCACACGGTGAGGATGTCGGCAGTGGCCACCCGTGCCCAGAACACGAAATAGAAGGTCGTGGCCAGCATCCAGCCGGCGACCAGGCCGGTGCCCTTGCGAAACAGGCGCTCGCCCAGCAGGTAGGTCAGCCAGACACTCAACCACGCCGCCACCACCGAGGACAGGCGCAGCGACCAGGGCCCCAGGCCACCGGTCAGCCAGGCGCTGGCCGTGATCAGCCAGTAGGACAGCAGGGGTTTGTCGTAATAGGCGCCGCCTTTCAGGTAGGGGTCAAAATAGTCTCCGCTTTGTAACATCTGCAGGGAAATGTTGGCCCAGCGGGTTTCTGCTCCCCATAACTCGCGACTGCCCAAGCCCAGCGTCAATAACAAGGCGGTGACGGCCAGCAGTAACAGCAAGGCGCGTTGCTCGGATGTTCTGAAATTCATGACTGACCCTGCGGGTGGGCAAATTGTCGGCGAATCCTAGGCGGAGAAAAGTGCGGGAGGAGTGAAGGATTGGTGAAAAAGTTGCTGATTGCGTTGCACAATCATATAACTACACTAAATGGTTATTTAGTGTAGTTATAAAAGAAGTGCATAACGGTTAACAGAAGCGGCGGGCGATCCATACCGTCTGGCCGCCACACTCAGGGTCTTCGACGATATGGTCCAATACCCCGAAGCCGTGTTCACCCAGTTGTGCGGTGTATTCCTCAGGATCCAGGCTCGCGTGATACAAGGTTTCGCCCTGGAAATTACCCAAAGCTTCACCCAGCGAGGTACCGCTGGTGAACATCAGAATGGCACCGGGTGCCGCATGACGCTGGAACACAGGGAACATCCTGCGCTGATCATCGGGCCTGAGATGGAAAAAGCTGTTCCAGGCGAGGACGCCGTCGAACTGGAGATCGAGCGACAGCGTGCGCATGTCTGCATGAATCCATGAATGCTCAGGGAAACGGCTGCGACAAAGAGCAAGCATCTGCGCTGATGAATCCACGCCAGTTACCGCCAGCCCGGCATCGATCAGATAACGTGCCACGGGCTGACCGGAGCCACAGCCCAGATCCAGTACCGTTGCAGAGGGCGTCAGCAAGGCATGGAAACGTTTGATCCATTTATGTTCGGTCAGGCGATTGCCGCGCAATTCATTCCACGCGTGAGCGTGCCGGTCGTAGAGATCGATGATGTTGTCGGCAGAGGGATGGTCAGGCATCTGGCGTCCTTGATGGTGAATCGTCTCGAATGGTGCCGTTTGAACATGGCGCTGAAGATAGAGTACACCGAAGAAACACTGCCCCTATCCCCACCCCACCAAATTTCCAACCCTGTCAGCCACTTAACAAAAACAAATCAAGATGGATCATTGTGAGATGGTCAACGTTACTTCTCAGCTTGAGATGTATATTCGTCCTCAGGGCAACCGCTGGAAGCAAATCTGACCCTACGAATCACCAAAGTACCAAGGACGCCGGTATCTCGTACTTATCTAAGCCTTTGGAGGCTAAAAACGAGGAAATTGGAGAACTTTTATACCGTACCGGACTTTCTCGAAAGATGCTAGTTGCGAAGTATTCCTAGCAGCTACCATCTGTCGTACTAATATTTATGGAAGCGATTTCGTACCTTTGCGCCCAGTGAGACCTTCCCCATGGCCACGATGAAAGGTCACCGCCGCAATCAGCTAGCGGCTAGCCGCAAAACCAGCAGCCATAACCGCAGTCTTTGGATGGTCTACAGCCCCAAGCTGAATGCTGATCTCGTTATCCTGGGCGACCTGGAAATCATTCACTGGGCTACCGAACTGGAGACCAATCCGAGTGTGCAGGCCTACCGCTTCGATGAGGATGTGAACATCAGCCTGACAGTAGGTGAGGGTGAGGATGACAGTAATTTTACGAAAATCAGAGGGATATGGGTTGATCGTAGGTCTGGGGCAGTCGAATTTCATCAAATAGACGCCAATGAGAAACATGACTCCGATCGCAAATCGATCCCTATTCGTTACCGACTCACTGATCAAGTTACTCGACACGCGGAGCTGGTTTCGATTACGTCTGCTCATCTTACGTTGGTCGCCTATCAATTAGGGTTCTGGCTAAAAGTAATCGCATTTGCATCGCAGCTGAGGGGTTACGAGCTTGACCATGAGACTGAGCTCGTGGGTACCCAGGTTCAATTGCTGAGAAAGGGCACGATTCGATCTCTGCTTGAGGACTTGGATATAGCGGATCAAGCCATTGCGCTGGGCGTGATCTGCCGCTTGATCATCTCGGGCTCCGTAATTGTGGAAGCAAGAAAAGACGGGTTTGGCTACAACACAGCTTGGAGCGCGCCATGACTAGGCGTTCTCGATCCGAAATTGTCGACCTCATACGCGCGACAATGCCATGGCCGGACGCCTCCGTTGAGGAGTTGGAACCCAAGGATGCCGGTGTGTACCGCCATAGAAAGCAAGCCCTTGAGATGTATCTTCAAGGGGATACGATTGACGCAATCAAACATGCCACGACCATAGACGGAAGTTTTCTAAGGAAAATGATTAAGCGATGTCTGACGATGGCGCCAGATGGTAACGTCTATGGGTATCGAGCGTTCCTACCTCATCAACCGATAAAAGCGTACATACGAACAAAAGAAGTCGATGCCTCCCACTGGCAGTCGGGGGCGGGCCTCGCTGGCGTGCTCGGCGCAACATTTCGTCGGTATCCGGGACTTGAAAGCCGGCTCACTGCGCTGATCTTAAAGCGCAGGTCGAAAGGCAAAAAGAGCAAAGAGATACATGAGTTTGCTATACGAGCTGTAGATGTGCATGTGGCATTTATAGGAATGCTGAGAGAGAATAATCACCCGGCAATGGAGTGGCCTTACAATACTAAGAGCTTGGGTATAAGGGGGCTGACCACCTACATCAAACAGGTGCGAGAGCAAAATTATGAGCGAACAATTCATATCAGTGGTGATCGAGGTGCTATAGCGCATATACCCGTTGGGACAGGTATTCCATCTTTGACCAAGTCCACAGGACTGATGAGCGCAATCGAGATCGATGCATATACTTACGATGCAATATTTATATTAATTCTCCAGCATGAAAATGGCCTCGAAACCTATCATGTCCTGAAGAAGTTGCATCTCCTTGCCGCCGTTGATTCCCTGACCACTGCTACGCTTTGGTACTACGTCGTTCATGGTGATGATGTGTCTGCGGAAAGTGTTGTCACGCTCATTCGAAAAATGCTTAGCGCCAACCTTCAAAAGCCTGAATTTACCATACAGGATTTGGCCATTGAACCGGGCGCGGGTTTTCCGATGGAGGTTATTCCTGAGATGACGCAGGTACTGCCGTCAATCATTCGGCTCGATAATGCGCTGGCACATCTAGCCAATAAGGTCAGCAGTGATCTCCGAAAGCAAATAGGATGCGTGATTGAGTATGGAGTACCTGGTCGCCCTGAAAGACGACCCAGCGTTGAGCACAAATTCAAGCGATTTGCGGCGGACTTGATTCAACGCTTTCCGAATACTACGGGGGCAGGCCCTCTTAATGGCAGGGCAGTGAATCCTGAAGGAGCTGCTATCGAATTCATGATAACAAGTGATGAACTGGATCAGCTGACCTATGCGTTTTTTGCCAACCTGAATGCAGAGCCGTCAGCAGGGCTGCGCTTCCTGTCACCTCTTGCAACCGTCGAGCAACTGGTCAGAAAGGATCATTACATCCCTAGGCGCCCACCCATTGACATGCAACATTCGTTGGGGCTTGTCAGAGCGAGTTACCCCAGAACAGTGAAGGGTGGTGTTGAAGATGGCCATCGACCTTACATTAACTTCAAGAAAGCCAGGTATACATCTCCAGCACTCGCACGCAGCCCACAACTCGTCGGTGAGCCCATCATTATCAAGGTCAACGAGGTGGATATACGAGTCGTGGATGCTTACTTGAAGACCGGTGCTTCAATAGGCCCTCTCACGGTGCAAGGCGATTGGGCAGAACATCCACACAGTCTCAAAGTTCGTGACATTATCAACTCATTGATATCCCGGCAGATTTTACATCGAGTGACAGGCGAGTGCATCGTAACGACCTATTTCCGCTATCTTGAAGGCAATCTGAAGGCAGCTGCGAAAAAAAATAAGCAAGACCCAAAGTCTGCCACGAAGCTCGACGCACTGAGGGCTGAAAATCACATTGGCATACATGCAGAGGAGTTAAAGTCTCATGCTGCTCCGCAGATAGAGCCAGATGAGCCCAAAAAACATGCGTCCATACCTGAGCGGGAATACATTGTTCCGCCTGGCAGCATAGACCTCATTGAGTTGGTTAAAAAGCTCTGAGTGGCGCCATGGATATTTACGATCCTTACGATATCGAGCAGCAACGGGAAATGATGTGGATACATCCGCTCATGACCAAAGACTACGTTGCCCTCACCCCAAGCATGCCTAAAGTACTTGAAATCGTAATCGAGCACATAATGCTTCATAAAAGATGCCTTGTCTTCAAGGCTTACCCTCGCATGGGTAAGACCACGACTTGTAACTTCGTTATTAGTGCATTGAAAAGGCACCCAGCACTCAAAGATCGGTTTGTGACGCGCGTTTCAGCAGATACGATCAATGAGCTGAAACGCAGGGAGCATATCGTCAAAAGTCTAGCCAACGCACTGCATCTTTTCGTGCCGAAGAGATTAGACACCGCAGCGTTGCGCCAGGATGTGCTTAATGCGATTGAAAGCGCCCTGAAAAACATGGGTGGGAGGCACTGGGTTCTATTTATAGATGAGTTGCAGACTCTAACCATTGAAGATTTCGAACATCTTCAGCATATCCAGAATTTGCTGGCCATCAACGGCATTGACACCACCCTTATTGGTTTCAGTCAAACACAAATCAACTTCGCAATTGAGCTACTAAAAAAACAGAAACGTGTCGAGCTCAATGCGCGATTTTTGAGTGAGGTATTGGATTTGCCATGTTGTGACGATCATACCTGGATGGAAGAAACCGTAAAAGGGTATGATGAGAACTTTACCTACCCACCCGGCAGCAATTGTACTTACACTCAATTTTTCCTTCCAAGGGCCTTTGAAGCTGGCTTCCGCCTAGCCACCTATGCCCCTCAAACGTTTAAGGTGATGTCGGAGGTGGTGACCGGGGCAATCCGAGTAATTCCCACTGAATTCGTGTTTGAAGTTTTCAGGCTTATCCTAATTCGATCTATGAATAGCGACTCAGCGGACTTTGAGATGGTCGACGAAACCATAAAGTCCGCTACTGCTGAGTCTGGACTTCGTGCATACATGGACATCCTGAAAGAAGGTGGAGTGTTGTGAATATCTCGCAGCCAGTACGATTCATATTCCTCCGGCCTCCTCTGAAATATGCTTCTTCTTGGCTGGTATTCCTTAACATCATGAAGTGGAACCGGTTTCGACGGTTTAGCGATATCTGCAGACTTTTAGAGCTGTCAGATGAGGGTTCAAAAGGGACTGATCGTTGGTGGGACGGTAGCCAGGTTCCATATGCATACGTTGAAGAAGCTTGCGGATTGGAATGCAACGAGCTGCAGTATGCATTTTTGGACGGTTGGTTTCCGCGGTTGAGCATCTCAGGCTGTGGGAGCTTAGACATAGGGTCTCAACCTAGAATCCGACATTGCGCTCAATGTATAAAAATGGGCTATCACTCAGCCGTATTCTATTTCGAATACATTACCCATTGCCCATGGCATCAGGAACCACTTCGTTATTGCCAGCAGTGTACGAAAGTACTATCGAAATCATGGCGCGGCAGGCACAGGATCGCTGAGGCCGCAGAAAATTGTGAGCATCTAGCAATAATTCTCGATGCGATCCCGGCAAAAGCGATATCGGTTAATTTACGCTTTGAGGTAAATAATTGGTGTGCCGGTTTCAGGCTTAGTATTAAGTGTGGCTGGCTACTGCTAGGGGAAAACATCCGTGAGATTTTCGCGGGAAAGCCATCCAAGCTGCAAGATAAAAAAGTTCCTACTCAGTTATTGGTGGAGCGATTATCACATGATTTTCTCGCGGTAGCTACAGGAGTACCAGTCACTTTTTTCAAGCTCCCGTTCGCTGAGATAACACGACGACTTAGAAACTTACTAAAGCCTGACGATCTTCTGGTGAGTGAATTATTAAAATCGAAGGATCCGTTAGTTAAATTTGAGGACTATGTGCTTGTTGAGAAATCAATTAGGCGCTACATATTTCGTCGCTACATACGTTTCCATAGAAAATGCTTGGCTCGCTTGGTTAAGCTAGATCCGGATAGTTGGTACCAGCTTAATCTCGAAAATGTATGCCCTTGCGTGATAGCTTACCTCACAACCTTTGCTCGCCGCTGGGCCGTTTCGCCATATGAGTTGTTAAAAGCACGCGAGAGTCTTCTGGATTCGCATTTCATTGATTTCTCCCAAGATGGAGAGATATTGGATTGCGTACGCACATGTGAGCTGTATAAGTTAATTGCTAGGTTTTACAGAACATGGAGCTTGCTGCGTCACTATAGAGAAATTGATGGCGGAAAATTTGTGCTAAATTATAGGCATGATGGTAGTCTGCTTAGCTTTGCTGTACCAATGATCTACGAGACTGCTCATAAGGGCAGCGACGGCGCTTACCGGGATGCGGTCATGTTGATGGAGGAGCCAGGACGTGTGCTCGAAAAAAGCGTTGCATACTGTGCTAGCCGCCTTAACAAACCATTGAAAGTAGAGATAGGTCTATATTCAAAATGGCTGCTTAGCAACAACAAGAATATGATCTGTGCATTGCATAATCGCGCAGTTAGCGATCATCGTCGCTTGGATATTTAGTCGCCATCTGATCCCAGTGCCTTCCCACTGTCTGCTTGGAAACTCCAAGTTCTCGCGCGACCTCCGCCTTGGTCAGTCCTTGAGCTTTCAGACGCTGCACGTCTTCACGCCGCTCCCGTGCCGCCGCCACCCGTGCGTGAATCCGGGTATCGGTTGTGATCACAAGAGGTGCGACTGACCCGCCCAATCCAGCCACTTCTTTGGATACCTGTTTAAGCAGATCTGTAGGTCGGACGACTTGGTCGGCACCGTATGCCAAGGCGAGGAGTGTCAGAGGATGAACATCCAGCTGACGAGCGATCTCATCGAGCTTCTCCACCGACACGCCGCGCTCGCCGCGTTCAACGCGACTGAGGTGTGCGGCAGTAACGCCTTCTTCAACGTCGGTCAGTACCACCCGGCGCTGCTGGCGTACGTAGGTCAGCGCTGCGGCGATAGCTTGCCTGAGCATTCGGGAGCATCCCTAAAATCCGACTGTATGCCCGGTTTGCGTGGTTCCGTACAATGTCGTATAGTCAACTGTGTGGAACACTTTCATTTGGCTCTAGGTGCATCAGGGCGGCGTTCGCTGCCCATTTGCATGCTAAAGACTCATTCAATATATCGCTTAATCGAAGACACGGGACTGGACGTCAGCCCCGCGAGACTCTGCATGAAAATATTGATCTACTCCGATTTGCACACCGAATTCAGGCCTTTCACGCCGTCGTCCACGGATGCTGATCTGGTCATCCTGGCGGGCGACATCGGCACCAAGGCGCGGGGTGTGACATGGGCCAATGAAGCATTCAACTGCCCCGTCGTTTACGTATGCGGTAACCACGAGTTTTACGGTGGCCACATCGATCGTACCTTGGCAAAAATGAAAGCAACTGCCGCACCTCACGTGCATGTTCTTGAGGATGAAGTGCTGGAGTTCGGGCGGGTTCGTTTCCTCTGCGCAACGAGCTGGACGGATTTTTCATCTACCGGCTCGCAGCACGTTGCCGCACACACGGCGTGGACGCGAATGAGTGACTTCAACGCGATCCGAGCGGATTCAACGTACCGCCGGCTGCGACCTCAGGACGTCATTGACCGTAATCGCGCCTCACACGCGTGGCTGAGCCAAGAGCTTGATAAGCCCTACGAAGGTAAGACTGTTGTTATCACGCACCATGCACCAGTCATGAGCGTGGTCAAAGGGGCACGTGAACACCTTACAGCGGCATATGCCAATCACTGGCCCCAGCTCGTGGGGAAAGCTGATTTTTGGATCTACGGACACCTTCACCGCTCGATGGATATGCATCTAGGGCGGTGCCGCTTGCTGTCGAACCCAAGAGGATATCCAGGTGAGCATGAAACGGGTTTCAGACCAGACTTCGAGATCGAACTGCCCTGACGAAATCATGAGCCGGAATAACCCGGGTGTCCGGCTGCACCTTGGCCTTTAGCGACCTTCAATCGCTTGCCGAAGATTTTTCGGGTGGCCAAGCCGCTGATTAGCGACGATTCGATCAAGGCCATTTTGATGAAAATCCAGGTGACTAGGGCAATACGCCTGGATCGTGAATTTGCGACCTCCCAATCCATACGGCAGAGCTCTGCGCGCCAAGCAAAATAAACGTTGGAGACGTGTGACCGTGGAAGCAGCACTGATGGCCAGTTTTATATTCGAGGAAGGAGACCCGATGCACGGGCTTGATCTCACCGATGATGAGCTGATTGAGCAAGCACAACAAAGAGGTCGGGAACGCCCTTTGGTGGTTTTGCGTGAGTGGATGATTCTCGATGTCATGCTGTCAAGCGAATTGGAAGATCAGGTCAAGGTGATGGGGTGTGAACCCGCAGTGGTTTTTGCCAAAAGCATCGTTTATGACAGCAGGTCGGGGGCCTCTCGTACCGGGGCGATCCGGTCAAGCTTCAGGGTTACGTCGGAGCAGTCGATGTTCAGCACGCGTGAAACAGACTATCTCTTGGCGGGTGTGGGCGTACGCAAGTATGTAAGTTTGCCAGCCATCCTTGCCCTGGATGACCTCTAGAACACCTGCCTGAGAGTGCCTCGACGGCGATGAATGTGCGAGCAGGGCAACACCGCGCTGAACAACGAAAATTGCCAGGGGCTTCCCCCTAATGAAGGATGCAGCTATGCCGCGTTACCGCGGCCATGCGATTTTTGTTGCCGGCGCCCAGCTGGCTCGCTATGTTGGTTGCGTGTCATTCACTGAGAATCCCAATGGACGATCACACTTCAACCACTTGCCAGGCAGACCCGCCGACCGAGCATCGGGCCGCAGCCCACTCCTTCGCGCAAGAGCTAAGGGCAGAACGTGCCAGGGTTGAGCGGGAGCGCTTAGCCGAAGAAGGGCGGGCTGCTAGAAGAGCGTGGGCTGCTCTTGATTCCCTGGAGCTAGCCGATCGGTACTGCGATCGACGCATGATCAATTGCCGGATCGATGAGGCCAGCCTTGCGCTCGCTGCCCTTGCTGATTCAGGCATTTTGCCTGGGTTGTCGGCAGAGCACGAACTCCGTCAGAAGTACTGGCGCCAGGTGCTGTCGTTCTATCGTGCCTTGCTTTCTAAGCTCAAATCCCTCCTTGCCCGATCTCTTCGAGCATCCCTCGCCGTTCCTCTGTGCCTGGCCGGCCCAGAGCTCAGTGATTATCGTCACCGCCGTCGTTAACCCTTTCGGAAAAAAAGCTTGTTCGACGCTTCCTTTTTTTGAATGGGATATTTTTCTATGGAATCTGAAAAAGTCTGTGGCTGCCCGCAGTGTAAGCCCGTGGGTGGCAGTTGCATCAACAATCCTAGCGGTGATCTGACGTCCTCCCGCGAACATGACAATGGCCCAACGGCTCATGCACTGCCCAAGCCGCGAGCGACTGCCAAGCCAGAATCTGGAGCGGCGACGAGCGCGGCGATCCGTAGTGAAAAGCGTTGGTTTGACAGGGCTCTGGATCTCGGAAAGATCGCAGTGGGGATCGCACATATCATCACCCTGATCTGGAGATAGAAATCCGGGCCAGGAGGAATAGGGTGCAGTCTTAGCTGTTCTACAGGAAAACGGGTAAGGGGCGGCAGATTCGCGCCCCTGTGTCCCTTTCACTTTTTTGTGAGGTCTCGCGTTTGCGCCTTTGTGAACCAGTCGGGTGCTTCTTCGACTTGGCTGTAGCGCACTTCGTACGGAATCCCGTTCCAAAAGTCGGTGATAGCCTGGGACAGTTCGTCGAGTTGTGTCTCGCTGACGGTCAAGGACGTGAAATCAATCCAGAGCAACTCAGGGTCGATGTCCTGGTAAGCCGACTGGTGAAGGAATTCTGTGTGATCTGCCTTAATTCGCTCGAAAGCCGGGCCATCGCCATGCTTGTAGACATTGACCACGTACCGAAAGGCGCTGAGCCGAGCCACATACGTATTGTCGGCTTTGACAAGGCCAGTCGCTGCAAGCAGTTCTGAAATCTCGTCGAAGGTCGCAGACCATACCTTTTTCTTGACTGTATCTCCGTCGTGCCAATGACGGATTTCCTTCATCAGCCAGCTACGGAGCTGCTTATCCCACATATGGTACATCCCGGCGACCAAGCTGAGTCGGGTCTGATCTCGCATTTCGCTCAATAGGAGGTAGTATCCAACGCCTTCTTGATAGGCATTTTCGTACGCGGTGTTCGGGTCGTCCCGGTCAGAGTCGAAGTAGGGCGCGCGCTCTTCGAGCCAACGTTCTGCTTCTTGCTCGGCTTCCTTTTCCATGTCGTGAAACTGGGAGAGCAATTTTTTCTTCCCCTGGTCGAGGTAGAACCGTTGCTCTTCGATCATTTTTTGCCGGAAGGGCTCCCACATCTGGAAGAGCACGGTATCGTGTTTCTTCGTATCGCTGCTCGGATGATGCGCCATACTGGATTCTCTGGAAGTCGTTAGGGTGCGAATTGGCTCAAGACCTACTCTAGCGGCGAATCCTCCTGCGGTCAGATTTTGCTGGCTAAATGAGATCATCCCAACGGACTGCTGTCGATCAAGAGCGTTTATCAGGCGGGCCGATCTCACCAACGGTTTAGTCCCGGTTAGGAGCAAAATGATGAGACGGAATTTTTTGCAAGTCTTCGAAGACAGCCAGCCGCTCTCCCTTCAAGCAGCAGAAGCGCTGCGCTGCTATCACGAAGGGCTCGCTGCAGGCCTGGCAGCGGAGGAGATCGAGCGTCTAAAGGCAGAAGCCGAAATGCTGTTCCAGGCCGTCTCGGATTACCAACTCAGAGCAATGGGGTTGCCGTCTCCTACACTGCAATGACCGGCAGGAGCGACGCTGGAAGATCATTCCTACCTTCTACGCAGCGCTAAGTCCTGATGGTGATCATGGCCGCTGCCCAGCTACCAGGAGCGGACGGCATGTTGGTGGAGCTTGACCTGAATACAAATGACCTCGAAGCCTTGCTCAGGCACGCACGAGGATTTCACCCCGAAATAGATGATGCCCGGGAGAGGCAGCGTCTCATAGACGCTCTCGACCAGCTGGCCGACGCTTTGGAAATGGCACTGGGGCAGTCACAGTTGTAAAAAGCCATCTACACGGCATCGCAAGACATGGCATTATGCCTTTATCGAGTTGGGCTGGTAGTCATCCAGTCTCCAGATGCGCGTGATGGCGCCTGCTACCACGCACTTTGCATCCAAATTCATGTTGATGGCTTTGAGGAACCTAAATGGACTTTTACGTTGTTGGTCGGGATGATCGAGTTCCCTCGACCGCCAGAAACTGTGCATATTTAAAGTTTGACCGATGGAACGATTATGATTTCGTGACGATGTTTAACGTCATCATCTACGACCAAAGCGGTGCCGAGCATAATTTAGGCGATGTCAAGATTGGTTTTCGCGGGCAGACCAAAGACACCAGTACGATGTCGAAGTTGCAGCGACACTTTCTTGAATTGCCGGATGGGTTCTTTTCTCTTGGTAATAACGTTGAGTACTACGACAAGCTTGCCAACAGCGTACCTGGGCCGCTCGCAACAGAGTACGTAGCGGGCATGAGAGATCTCGCGGCGAACCCTGAATTACTTGAAAGCGTGATCGATGAGGAAGTTCTTTCTATATCACTGCTGCGCGATGTGAGTCTGCCGAGCATCAAGCAGCAGTTCGTGCGCGTCTTGAACGGTGGTGCGGTACGTACGAACTATGACTTCATTTATGAAAAATCAGGAGGGGAGGATACGGCAGGCATCGAGCTGAAATTCAGCGTTCAAGCCGATTCGACACCTTCCAGCAATGTCCATGCACTCATTGGGCGAAATGGCATTGGTAAAACGACGATTCTCAATGGCATCGTAAAGGCCGCTCTTGGCCAGGGGAATGATCAAGACAGCCTATACCATACTGGGCAGTGGCATTTGCAGCGTATTCCCATTACGCGTGAGTATTTCAGTAGCGTCGTCTCTGTGTCCTTCAGTGCTTTCGATCCCTTCAATCCTCCACCTGATCAACCTGACCCTTCGAAAGGGACATGTTTTTATTACGTCGGCTTGAAACGATCCACTGAGCATGGCTACGAACTGAAGGGATCTTCTGAGCTTAAAAGCGAGTATGTGAAGGCACTGCAAGCGTGCTTCAGAGATAGTTATAAAAGGCGCAGGTGGGATAAAGCCGTAAAGAGCCTGCAGTCGGATGACAATTTTGCCCAGATGGAAATGCTGACCCATGTGGAGCTATCCAGTGTCGAGTACATTGAAGCAGCCGATCTGCTTTTTTCCACGCTCAGCTCGGGGCATGCCATCGTCCTTCTGACCATTGCCAAGTTGGTAGAACGGGTAGAGGAGAAAACACTGGTTCTGCTGGACGAGCCTGAAAGCCACCTTCATCCGCCTTTGCTGTCCGCGTTCATCAGGGCCCTGAACGATTTGATGCTCGATCGCAATGGCGTGGCAATCATTGCCACACATTCGCCTGTCGTGCTTCAGGAAATTCCGTCTTCCTGTGCCTGGAAAGTCAATCGAAAGGGGCTCTCTGCCGCCGCCAAACGCCCGCAAATTGAGACATTTGGAGAAAATGTTGGCGTACTGACGCGCGAAGTCTTCGGCTTGGAAGTTCAGCTGTCCGGTTTCCACACCATTCTTCAGGCTGCGGTAGACGGAGGTGAGACGTTTGACGAAATTCTTCGGAAATTTTATGGGAGATTAGGCTTCGAGGCCCAAGCTATCCTGCGAGCGCTTATTGCAGACCGTGACTCCAAGGCGAGCGACAATCATTCGAAGGCGACACCATGAGGAGAATGAACATTCAGGACTACGAGCCTGACTTCTCCTTCCGCCAATGTGTATCGGCAATTAACAAAGTACCTGACAGAGATCGGATGCTGAACGAGATTGAATTTTTCAAGGCCGCAGCACTTTCTTATCAGGAACATGCAAGAGCGGGCTCAGTATGTACGATTCCTCCTTTACGAGCAGCGAGGGGAGAGGATCCATTTGTCGTCGGTGATATTAAAAAGTCCGAGCTTATCAATTTGTATGAATATTACATGCTGAAACGAGAGCCTGGACGCTCCCTTTATGATGCCATTAAAGTATCCGCACATGATGTTTGCCCTCTTTGTGGGCTTTCTACGGAAATTAAGACACTGGATCACTATCTGCCGAAGTCTCACTACCCGCAGCTTTCCGTGCTGCCCTACAATCTCGTGCCTGCTTGCAGAGATTGCAACACTGATAAAGGCAATCCAATCATCACTGATCCTGCGCAACAGCATATTCATCCGTACTATGATCACGCGTGCTTCCACGAGGACATGTGGATCAGAGCCGAGGTGACTCACGAAGTTCCCTGCGCTATTCAGTATAAGGTGTGCCCACCTGATGAGTGGCTAGAGGTGAATAAAAAGCGAGCGTCGAATCACTTCGAATTTTTTAACATCGCGCGTCGCTACCTCGTGCGCGCTGCTGAAGAGCTGGGCACCCTGGTTGATCAGCGAAGAGGTTTCATGAAAAACGTGTCGCCTGAAGTATTTCGTGAACAACTGCGTTCCGTTGCGCAAAGCCAAAGCCTGCCCGCTAATCATTGGAGGAAGGTCATGTATACGGCTTTGGCCGATGATGAGTGGTTCTGCAGCGCTGAGTTGTGAACTGAGCCGCAGTTATCGCAGCAGGGCTGATGGCCCGGGAGCGTGAGCTTTGACCACTAAGGTGATCATGAGCAATTGAATGAGTGGTAGGGCGCCAAGCCCGCGCGCGATGTGTTTGTCCAGTTAGAGTTGAGGCGCCTACCACGTGGTACCGCGCCGCAACTCATGACCGACGCACACGAGTCGCAGGACGAGGGAGCATCGCACCGCCATTTCAAAGCAGGTCTGCATACGAAGCTGCAGGTGATACTAACCCGCAGTCGACTCTGAAAATCCTGGGGCAAGCAGCGCGTTATCCACGCCTATGAGCACCTCATTGTTCCTGAGCCACAGCCGGTACTCCGGGCCTCTGAGGCTGTGATCAGGTGAACAGTCAACACTCCACTGGCGCAGGGTGTAGCCGGCAGTCAGCGCCTGAACAGTCATCCTCAGCACGCCCTCCTGCATGTCGTAGTCCAAATGAGTGACTTCAGGTCGTGGTTGGTCAGGGTGATGCACCATTTCCAGCGTCACCTGATGGTTCCATTGGTTATCGGACTCCCGCGTTTCAAAATCCAGTGGCACATCGTTATCGAGAATCCGCGGCTCGATGATCCGAGTGACAACAAAGTCCCGGAACTCTTGGGTTTTTCGATCAAAGCCACGTACATGCCATCGCAGCCCGTTGTCTACCAGTACATGCGGCACAATTACACGCTCGCTTGCACCGCTTAAAGACTCGTAGCGGATGAGTAGGGGCTGCTGTTGAAAAATGGCCCGCGTCACTACGCCCAGCGTTTCAAGGCTTGGATTGCCCAGGCGTGCGGGCTGTAGAGCCGGCACCCCGGCGGCCCAGACACGAGGAAAGCCGTCCGCAAACCCTTGAGACAGCCAAGTCATCACCCGTTGCGAGCTGAAGCTGTACATAGGCTGGAAGCTTGGGGTAATGAAAAAGGTCTTGGCGCTGACGTCGTACGTCAGGTTGCCGGGATTCAAGCTGGCATAGAGGGCAAGATCCCGGGTTGCTGACGCAGCCTTTATCTGGAAGCGCCTCACCAGCATCTGCCGTCGCACTTCCCCTAGAAACCACAGGTTCAGCTCGATGTAGGCAAGGCGCTCCTGCTGCGCCTGCGAGTGATCTGCAATGTCTTTGGTCATCAAATCGTCTACGTTCTATTTTTTTGGTTGCGATGCTTAGAGGCATAAAGCTAGTATCAGTCACACCACCTCATAATGATTCGGTTGCAGCTTGATTGGCACCGACGGCTCGACAAGGAATTCGTGGGCTGAATATGAACGACCTTTCTAACATGGCAGAGCCTCCTGACACGAGGAATGGTGACCTGGTCGATCTGACAGCCCACCAACGCAACTTGCTGCTCTTGCGCCCGATTTTGCGTCTTGATGTCAATAAGTCGATGCACCGCGGCGACGATGATTCCAAGGTGTTGGAGGGGCTGGATACCAATTACCTCTGTCTTGCCTCGCTTTTCTACATGATGGAAGGCGCGGCAATCAATCAGGGGTACACCCTCACCGAAGTACGTGATCACTTGATGGTCACCGCCGGAAAGATGCGCGCCGAGCTCAGCGAACCCGCCAGAATGCGTGTCGCGGAGGTCGTGCTGGACACGTTGAGCAATGCCACCAACAGATACGCTGCGCACCGAGAGTCGTATTTTCACGCGCCCTCCGGTGAGACCAAAGAGCTGACCTTCAAGCTGGTTCGCCTGGAGCAGGATCACGAAGGTACCGTGCGGTTCACCCCGACTGAGCAGGGCTACGTGGTGCTCATGGGGATGCTTGATCTTGAAATTGAGGATTATCAGGTTCTCATCGAAAAGATGCTGGTTCACCTCATCGAAAACGGACGCTTTGAGCAAGCACTGGAGCTCGCGAATCGAGCACGCTTGCTGTCTATTGAGCACCGGCAAATGATCCGGGAGATGATTCGGCAGGCCAATCGTTCACCGGGCACTGTTAATTGGCGCAAAGACATCAGCCCGCGGTTGAATGAAGCGCGCCATCACGTCTCAGAGCGCCAGTCGGTCGATCATCACATGATGGAGTCGCTTGCCACCAAAATTCGTGGCATGGACAACCCGAACGCCATCGCCCCACTGGTCAAGCTCAACCTTCAACTACAAAGCGCCAACCTGCAGCGTTTGAACCTGCTGAATGAAATTGGAGGGGCGGGTGATCGATTTCTTCAGGGGCAGGCGTTGGGCTTTCGGGCACGGCGCCGCTCTGGCTTGCCCGACATCGACCTTCAGCTGCTGCCAGCGCTCATGGAAAAGCCTCTGAGTGCAATCGCGAGCGTCACAGAAGACCTGCTACTCAGCTTTTACCCTGCAGTCCCCCCCAGGATTTTTGATTTGTCGACCTTACTGGATGCGCTTTTGGAGCGCCGGGACGCATACGTGTACGAGGGCGACGAAGAAGAAGTTGATGGGGAAATTGCGGAGTTCGTGCAAATCCCCAATCCCTTCTCGACCGAGGTTATTGCAACGGCTCTTGCTTGGCTCGACGTGAAGATGCACTCCGGACAGACCTGGCACCTTGGGCAACTGATCGAACTCGCTGAACGTGAAGGCCTGACGTTCGTCGAGCGTAAAGCTGTTGCCTACGAGCTTTATCGCGCCTACGCCGATAGCGAGTCACGTTACCCCCATCTTCATGCCCAAGTGAGCGGTGAGTTCGAAACGTCCGTGGTATCAGGCGACGACCTGAAATATGTCATCAAGCAGGAGAGCAGTAATGAGCAGCATTGATAGCCAGCATGCAGCCAGGCTGCTCTACAAGGCAATGGCGATATCGGCCAATCCTGCAAACGACCCAGACTACCGGCATTTGGTGGCAAGGTTTCGCGGTGAACGCATGTTCGCGGAGGTAGTCAACGGAGTCGCTGCCGGTATGGAGTTGGTCATTCTCGACGTGAGTGAGCGAGGGTTGGTGATTGCTCCTACGGGTAGGAACAGCCGCTTTTCACTGCGCCCGACTGACTTGAGGCGATCCATGTCAGAGCAGGACAAGGTGGCCATGGTATTGATCCATCTCGCGATTGCTGCAGTGTTCTATCCCACCACAGACCACATAGAGGACGAGGGGCGAGCCCCATTTCCGAGCACCTTGGCCGAGATAAGAGACAAGGTTCTCGCTATCGCGAACTCCCTGCGTTCATCCGCTGAAGGCGATAGTTACGCTGCGGAACAGCTTCGCCCGGGCTGGAGCTTCCTACTGGATCTTCCAGTGTTCATACCTGGTGCTGAGCGGGCGTCAATGAAGTCTGTGGAAGGTCTCGTGAGGGTTAGCCTGCGCCGGCTGCAGGACTATGGATTGGTCAGGAACGAGGGCGATGAGGAAATGCTCGATAAGACCGTCTTTACGCCCACACACCAGCTACGCGTGCAGTTGCGCGAATTGACACTACCGAACCTCTTTAAAGCTGTCGCCGCAGCTGCCGCTCCCTCCAATCAAGGATGACCTATGCGCATTTCAAGGATCTACGTAGACCGGTTCGGATCTCCCACTAGCTGGTATGAGGAGATGACGTTCGACTTGTGCGACCCTGCCACAGGTGAGCCGATCGACAGCTGCATGAACCTTGAGAATGCTGGGGGCAAGACCTCGCTGCTCTCATACATTTTCAGCTGCTTTGAACCGAAGCAGGAACGCTGGTTGCAGCATCTGCAGTCCAAATCCCACAGTTTCAGGGATTACTTCTCCCGCGATGTCAGGCCGTCCTTTATCGCCATTGAATGGGTTATGCCTCCACGTAGCGCTAACGGGAAGTCTTACCGAGTTGTCATCGGTCAGGCTGTTCAAGTGAAGGAGGCCGCAGATCGGGCGTCAGAGGTTGATCGCCGTTTTTTTGCTTTTGAATCCAGCTCTGGTCTGGCATGGGAAGACTTGCCGGTACCAGGCCTCTCCCTCGCGCCGGTTCAGTCGATGCAGGCCTTCCTGAATTGGGCACTTCAGAAAGCTCGGCTGGAGAGTCAGGGCGACTTCTACATCACCCACAACCAGGGAGAGTGGGTTTCGCACCTGGAACAGCGCCGACTGATCGACGTTGAGCTGCTGAGCATGCAGCTGTCGTTTAACAGTCGTGAAGGGGGGAGCGAAGAGGGCTTTCTGTCTTTCAGCTCCGAAAGCGACCTCGTTACGAAACTGCTGAATTTGTCGATGAATCAAGAGCACACCAGCGCGCTCAGAGACATGGTCGTCCAGACGATGGATAGGCTTAAGGCAAAGCCAAAGTATGAAGCCCGATTGTACGAACTGCAGCGGCTTCAGCAGGCCATGACACCCTTCGGAGAGAGCGCGGCTGCCTTCCTTGGAGCCAAGGCCGCTCTGTTGGCCGTGGAGCAGGAAGCGGCTGACATCGTATTCACGATGCGTGATCAGATAAGCGCCCTGGATGTCCGGTTGACGAAGGCGAACAATGCAGTCGACCAGCTTGAGCAACTCGCAAGCAAAGCAGATGACGACGCGGCTGTTGCCAAGCGTAATCACTTCTCGCTGCAGGGGCTCAAGCTGTCTCGTGAAGATCAGGCTGCCAAGCAACGTACCGATGAATTACAGCAGACATTCAAAGATGCACTGGTGCGGCTTGACTGCCTCAGCGGCGCGCTGGTCAAGAGAGACATCTTCAATGTGGAGAAGGTCATTGCCGAGCTGGAAAGTCAAACAGCTGCGCTCAAGGAAGAATTGAGGCCTTTTGAGAATGAGGCCTCTCAGAACGGCGCCATGCTTCGCTTCCTGATTCAACAGCACATTGAAAGGCACCAGCAGACACGATCTTCATTGCTTACGCAGGAGGCAGAGCTGAAAGCAGGCCTCTTGCGCATCGCTCAACAACGAAACCAGTGCAGCACCAGGGTGGCTGAGCTCAGTGGCACGAAGGGGAAGATTGAAGAGCGTATTCGGGCAGCGAATCAGATACTGGACGGGTTGATCGACAATGGCTGGCTGCTGCCAACCGATATCGACGTGAGCTCAGCGATTACGCGCCTGAGGACAGTGATCACCGAGCTTGAATCCACGCTCAATGAGTTGCGTGATCTGCGGCTGATGAAAAAAGCATCCTTGGATGATGCGCAAGCGCAAAGCTCTTCGGCCCAGCAAGACATCACGCATGCGCAACATGCCTTGGCTATGTTGAAGCAGCGCCTGAACGACTATGATCGTAACGTTGAGAGCCTGCACAATGACCCTATTCTGACCTTGCTGGTCGAAGGTCAATGTGATCCCCACTCGTCCGCACTGGTTACTCATGTTCAGCAGTTTATCGAGTCGACCCGAAGCGAGATATCTAACTGCGCCATCCGCCTCAAACAGCTGCACGAACAGCAGGAGTCGATTGAACAGACTGGCTTGGCTGGGCGCAGTGATGACGTTGATAGGGTAGTGCGTGCGCTCAACTCGGCAGGCATACGCTCTGCCAGAGCAGCCAACACCTATGTCGCTGATCTGCGAATCGACGCTGAGGAGGCGAGAGCGCTCGTCTTGTCAGATCCGGCACGGTTTCTCGGTGTCAATGTCGCGAAGGAAGAGTGGAACAAAGCGATTCAAGTCGGACAGTCCCTGCAGCTGCCACTCTCCCTGCCTGTGACGCTGGCCGTGGCGAGTCTGGATGCTGAATCTGCTTCTGAAGATCGTTATGTTTTCGGGCCAGAAAAGGATTCGCTTTTCAATAAGGCCGCTGCCGCGCAGTTGTTGGTAGATTGCCAGGCCCTGATCGAGCAAACCCACGTCGAGCATGACGCTTTCTCTGCCCGGGAGAAGCAAGCTCAAGCGGCGCTTGCCGCCCTTCAACGCTTTCAGCGCGATTACACGCACGAGGCTATTCAACAAATCGAATTGGAAGTTGAGCAACGTCAAGAAGAAATCGAGGCTGCGACGGCGAAGCGGGCTGCGTTGCTTGAGCTCACTGAACGCTTGACTCATGAGCTTGAAGCGCTGAGTGCACGTATCGAAGTACTCCCTGCTCAAATTCAGGCCCACGAGAGCGGCCTTAAGCGTTTGTCTGATTACCTGGCCACCTGGGAGCCCCAGGTTGAAGCGGGTCGTCGAGAGCTGCTGGAAATCAACCGAGAGATGAACCAAACCACCGCGTTGCTGGAGCAGCTTCGGGAGGATGAAGGCGTTCACTCACTGAGATTGGAAGAGGTTCGCCTGGATCTGGTTGACGTTGCCGCTAGTGTCTCCGAGCTACAACGTGAGTTTGCGCAAGTAATGCGGTATGACGCCGATTTCGATGCAGAGGGCTGCCTACACGAAACGGGATATGACCTCAGCGTCATTCGAACGCTGTATTCAAACGCCATGAGAATGCTGACCGCAGAGGAAAATCATAAGCTCGGCGTCGTCAGTTACCAACTGGGAGACCAGCGCGAACGATCTATCCAATTGGCAGCGCTGTTCCTCAAGGAGTATGGCCATCTTAACGACGTGTTCATCACGGAGCTCGCCCGGAGTGGCATCGATATCGGAGCAGAAATCGACTCGCAGAAAAAGCTGAACACACGCCTTGATAGCGAGAAGGAGAGAGCGGTTCATGACGCAGCTGTAACGGGCTCAGTGTTGAACAGCTTCATCCGCGAGCACGCCCCTGAAGAGCCTTCAGAAGACATGCACAGACTCGGTGATGAGGAAGTCTCTAATGCCGTGGAGCGTGAGTTGGCTGCTGCGGTCGCGCGAGGCGCTGAGGCCGAAACTCTTCGCCGGCAAATCGCTCAACAACGCATCGACAGCGCCGCTGATGAAAAGCGCAAGGATGGCCTGGTCGTCCAGGTCAATTTTGTAGTGTCGGCATTCCCCGCAACCACTGCCGAACCCAAACTCATTCCGCTGGACGGAGATATCCAACGGCGGGTAACCGCTTTGGTCGAAACGCGAACCGCGCGAGATGCAGCAGTGAAAAACTGCAGTTTGGAGACAAGCAGGGCGCATCGAGACTTGGTCAGGGTCGCAACGCACAGCGATTTCATCGCCGTAGAGCCTGAGGTCTCGATGCACATCAGTCAGGACGATTTTGACAAAGCATGTACTGACCATGATCGCTTGGCTGAAATGATCCATGACCGGATTGCTTCGGTCACGGATCAGCTGAACGAAATGATCCCCGACTTCGAGAGCTGCGTGAACGAGGTCTACAACCAGGCGACGTCGGCGAGCTCGTTGGTCAAATATGCCTCAGGAATCACCATGCCCGCCGGAACGCCCTATGTGGGTGGCAAAGAAATCCTGAAGATGTCGGCCAACCTTTCTGCGAAGAGCTCGGAGCAGCGCAAGCTCGAAATTCGCCACTATCTGAACAGTCAGATCGAGGATGGCGTCGTCCCAAGCAGTGGGGCGGACATCATCACGCAGTGCCTGTTGCGCTTTGCGAACGAGAAGTCGTTTGGGCTGCACATGCTGAAAATGGAGCAGAACATCGATTTTCAGTATCAGCCTGTGAATGCCATGAAGAAGTCAGGTGGCCAAGGGACTGTCATCGCGACATTCCTCTACATGCTGGTCAGTCATATGCGTGTGAGCACACAGACACAAGCAAAACGCGGTGGTGGCGGGCCCTTGCTTCTCGACAACCCCTTCGCAAACGTCCAGACCAGAGCCCTCATCGATGCGCAGAGAAAGCTGGCAACCAGCCTCGGTATCCAGCTGATCTGCTTTACCGCCAATGCGGATGCCAACATCCTCGAAGGGTTCAGGCGGATCATCCGGCTTCGTAAGGCGGGCGTTAATAGCAAGACAAAACGCACTCATATCGAGATGGCCAGGGCAACCTTTGCTGAGGCAGCGGTATAACGATGAGCGCTGCATTTCTGAAAACGCTTGAGCTGGAAGCAGGGAAGCGCGTGACGCTACCGACACTCAGAACCCTCTGGCTTGCAGCTTATCCGGAGCAGGTCGAGACGCCGAACCGGGATGCTCAGCTGCTAGAAGCGTTGCGGCTAGGAGAGGCGGAGGGTTTGTTGAAACTACCCGGCGCGGGTGGCTTCGAAAAGCTTGGGCACCCTCCAATGCCCAAGGCCATTACCTTGGTGCGAGCAGAAAAGTCGAAGCCGACATTCGACTACAACAGCGTTTCGTGGCTGCCAGAGATTGGGTTCTGGCCGAGCCTGTCATTAAGCGAGCAAGCAACAGCTTTCATGATCAACGAGTGGCTGATCAAGCGTCGCGGTCGATTCCTGCAGGTGCCGTTGCGTGAGCGGTCGCTGGATATTTTCGGGGATGAGAAGTTTCTTGATGCCCGGGTGCGCAATGGAGCGCTCTTTGGTGGTCGCATGCCCTTAAGTGTCATCGGAGCAATGCGTGTTGAGCATCCGCTTGCTTACCGACCTTCAGACGCCGTAGGCGCACCTGTGCTCGTGGTCGAGAACCACCACACGTTCTGGAGCCTGGGAGAGTGGAATGAGCATGCCAAGCGCTACAGCGCCGTCGTTTATGGTGGAGGAAATACAATTTGCGCGTCTGGCCTGGCTCTGCTGGAGGTCATGAGAGAGCGAGATGCCCAAAGGGCAGAATACTTCGGTGACATCGACCCTGAAGGCCTTAACATTCCCCTGAAATTCAATCGCCTGCATGAACTTCAATTGACACCGAGCATTGGCTTTTACCGCCTTTTGCTAGAGGTAGGGCGGCGTCGGGATCCTGTTGCACTCCCCACTGACCACCGACATCTAGTGAAGTCCTGGTTGCCGGATTTATTCGAGCAGATCAGTGAGCTCTGGGAGGAGGGGTACTGGTTACCTCAAGAAGGCGTAGGGCTAGAACAATTGATGGCCAGCTGATACTCACCGCTAACGCCTGAGCGCGGAAAATAAGCAATGAAGGCTCTAGGACGGGCAATCCAGGGCTCGACTTTGGCCATTGCTTCGCTATCATCCTGGATCGCGAATGATAGGGAACCTCGCTGTGAATATTGCTGATCTCATTGAGAGCCATCTGGATGCGCCTGAGATGGCCCGTGGCTCGTTACATGCAACACTTCGATTCGGGGAGGATCTTGAGCAAGCTTGTGTAGGCACACCGCTCAACGGGAAAGACATTCGCGAACGCCTGATACCGTTCAGGCACGGAATGAAGCTTGACCACGCGTACAAGCTGAATAGGCTAGCGAAGCTTCTTCGAGCAGACGCTACTTATGCACTTGCAGTCATGTACCTAAATGGCAGCAGCAATAGTGCTATCTGCCAAGCTGCTACCACCATTCCTGGATGCACGATGAGCCATACGTTGCGGGGTGAGCTCTTCACCGAAGACTTAGGTCTGTAAGCTAGGAGAATCTTTCTGGATGCCTTGGTCGGTAAACAACGCATTGCTGCCCAGGTCAAGAAAGGTGCAGTGGTGATCGATATGAGCTCGTCGGAGCCTCTCCAGACCCGTGAGCTGGCTGCCGAGCTAGAGGCTCTGTCGATTGGCCTGCTCGATGCGCCTGTGTCGGGCGGTGTAAAGCGCGCAGTCTCTGGCACGCTCGCCATCATGGTCGGCGGTACTGCTGAACTCGCGGCGCAGTACGATCCACTTTTGACCAAGATGGGTAAAACTACCCATGTGGGCCCCGTTGGCGCTGGTCATGCCATCAAAGCCCTGAACAACTACGTCTCCGCCGCTGGCCTGCTGGCAGCGGTAGAAGCTCTGCATGTGGGCGAGAAATTCGGCCTCGACCCAGCAGTGATGACGGATGTGCTGAACAGCGCGTGGGCTCTAACAATGCCACTCTGAACAAGGTTCACCAGTTCATGCTTAGTGGCACCTATGCCTCCGGTTTTGCGCTCCAGCTCATGGTCAAAGACCTGAAAATCGCCGTCGCGCTGGCAGAGCAGATGGGCGAGGACATGAAGCTTGGGCATGAGTGCGTTGATGTCTGGATGGACGCGGCAGAAGAGTCCACCGCTCGTACTGAACACACCGAGATGTATCGCATTGTGGGCCATCACGGCTGATTTACCCGACGTTGCCGACTGATTTTGGTCGGCAGCGCTTTCACTTACATCTCAGCTTCTCCATGTGATGCCTGGTTAAACGATCTGGGGCAGCGGGGGCCCTTTGCCCCTTGATCAGCCTGCTCACGTTGGACGCGATGAGATTGAAGTTCTACATCATAGGGCTAATGCTCTGCCATCTCCGTCAGATGTCCCGGCAGGGCCACATACGCTCTAACCCCATCGATCCAGGCGCGTCAAAGCGTTGCATTTACAGAGGAAAAACCATGAGTAGCGAACTGTTCGAAAAAGGCTTCAACAACCGTAAAGCTGTATTGGGCGCAGCCCACGTAGATCGTTCCTGGGCTGCCGCCGACGATTTCAACAAGCCGATGCAGGCGCTCGTAACTGAGTATTGCTGGGGCGCGATTTGGGGCGATGACACGCTTCCCTTCAAGACCCGCAGCCTGCTGAACATTGGCATGCTGACCGCGATGAGCCAACACCATGAGCTCAGTGTTCACGTCAAAGGCGCTCTCACCAACGGCGTAACGAAGGACGAAATTCGCGCCGTCCTGATGCAGGCGGGTATCTACGCTGGCGTGCCACTGGCCCTGGCAGCCTTCCGCGTAGCCGGTGATGCGATCAAAGCTTGGGAAGAAGAGCACGGCGCTCTGTAAGCCCGCACTGCCTGGGGTCTAGCGTTGCTGATCCCGGGCATTCCTCTATAGAACCAGTCTATCCCCCCTCTAAACGACTAGCCTGAAAGGTGGCCAACTGCTATCTTCAGGCCGTTGCTGCTTGACTCATTCGATCTGATGATCAGTACATAGGACATCCTTAACGGAGAACAATCATGAAGGATGATTGGCTGATCAAAGTAATGCTTTATGTCCTCTCATTGTGGTTGCTCTTCGTTTCACTGTTGATAATGTCCTATGATGCTACGTTACTGACGAACGTGGCCGAGGCCGTGAAACAACGTGATCTCAACGCATTGTGCGATGATTTCAACGTTAAGAATCTGGTGTTCGTTGTCAGTGCACTCTTCATTTTAGTAGGTGGACTTATCCTCTGGCTGCTCGCAACCAGCTATCGAGGAGGGTGGTCGATCACGTGCCGCGTTTCAGATGTAAGCGACGAAAATCACGAGCACCTCGAATTTTTGGCGACCTATGTCATGCCACTTGTTTTCACGGATGTTGAAAGCAAACGTACGGTATTGAACCTAGCCTTGATGATTGTAGCGATTGGGGCGATCTACGTAAAAACCAATAAATTCTATTCCAACCCCTCGCTTGCGATTTTGGGTTTCAAAATTTTCAAAGCAACGATCCACGACAGAGGCGAAAAGCAGTTTGTAGTCATTTGTCGGGGGCAGCTGACCGATAAGAGTGTAATTCGTTACATTCGTATAGATAACAACACCTGCTTGGCTAAACTGGATAAGTAAATATGTTCACTGGCATTGACGCTATCACCCGCTCTCCTCATGTCTCAGGCGAGGCCTTTTTCCTTACTGAATCTGCGAATGGTCTCGCGGTTAGCTCCGTTCAGCTGGAGCCCGCAGTTGAAACGCAGCTGACGCGTGCATTCGCTTACCGCTTGCAGAAAGCAGTGGTCGAGCCAAATGACGGCAAAGCTGCCGTCCCTCTGGTCTCCACTGCGTTGGAGCGCGACAAACTGGTCATGGAGTATGACGATGTCGCGATCGGGCATCTGCCTGCGGAGTTCAACGAGATCAGCCGTGTTTTAGCGTTTGGCATCAATGCGCCGGCTCCGAGATTCGACTTTAACCAGCAGAGTCTGTCGCAGGTGAAAGGGGTGGTGTATTTGCTTAGCGATGGCCAAGGGAATAGTGTCGTCCTGTACCAGCACAAATACCCCGTGTCACTGCACAAAAAAACCAAAAGCTCATTCTGCAGCTTCAATGGCCGCACGCTTGGTAAGGTCAATTATGATGCAATTGATATCAACGATACGATTGACGTCTTCTACTATGGCGGCAAATTCTACACGCTGAATCTGTCGCTTTTGGAACGGTTCTACGGATTGGAGCAGATCATCAACAACCTTGCTCACTCAGCGACGCCGTTGATTCTGGCGCTGGGGATTCTCAACACTGCAGGTGTGGCTGCTCCAGGTGATATTTTCAAGGATATGTATCGTGATCGTGCTTTCATGCGGCGCCTAGCGATGGTCTCGAAGGGCAACATTGTCCAACAAGGCTTGAACGTCGCTCAAATCCAGGGTGTGATGGCCAACTTCCCTATATTTGCTCGAACGATTGATCTCGCAGGTGGGATGGTCAACCTGTCCACGAAGGAGCAGAAGCGGAATTTCATCAGGCTGCTAAATAACGAGGCATCATTCACCGCGCTAGATCAGACTCCATTCTTGGCGGTAGAGAAAGATTCCGCAGCTTAGATGAAATTACTAATATGTCGGGGTAATACAAAAATTTCAAGCTTCATAGCCTAGATGAATATTAAGCGTTTATCAGGCTATGAGTTCTTAGGGGGGGCAATAATGGAAGCAATCGTCGCAGGGGAAAATGACTTAGAAAGTGAGGGTGGTGTAATCGGGGATTGTGCACTGTGTCTCGATAAAAATGTCATCCTCAAGGAGTCACACAGCATTCCCAAGTTCGCTTATGACTGGCTAAAGAAATCCTCACGCACCCCGTACATTAGACACAGCTCTGATGTTAACGTCCGGCACCAAGACGGGCCGAAGGAATATCTGTTATGCGGCAAATGCGAAGGTAAATTATCTGTTTGGGAGAAAATTCTCGCGGAAAAATTGTTTCGCAAAATAGCAAACTATCGAAAACAACCTGAGAAGGTGGTAGTCACCGAGGAAATAAAGCTAGCAGTCTTGTCTATATTTTGGCGCGCGCTACTAACGACTAAAGATGCCGTTGGCAACTGGACAGATCAAGACAAGGCCAGGGTAGAAATTTTTTTAAAAGAGTGCCGAGGTGACCTTTTAAGAAACCACTGCGAGAAAACCATCTATTTTGCGCCTTTCCATGGACTGCCTCCTTATTATGGACTACCCCAAGCGTTTAGTTACATGCTGGAGCGTGCTGTGGGGGCGCAAGACATTAAATTCACTGATAACCCTCATCGGTACATCGCAGCTTTCAAATTGCCTTTTATGTATTTTTACATGCTCAGTGATGGGTGGGGTCAAGAGGACTGTCATAAGGTTACAGAATTGACCGTGGGCGAAATAGATATCAGTAGGATTGCAGACATTCCTGGTATTCTAAAAGAGTACATAACCATGGAGCATGAAGACTTTGTGATATCGCAATCCGAAATGAACAATTTCAGCAAAGAGCAGATAAGACAGGCACTATCCAAAAAAATGGACACCTTGACTGGAGCGGATAAATCGCTCGCTCGGGCCGGATTGCGTCCCCCCATTGATTGAAGGGAAATTGAGCCTCACAGATCCACTACCATTTGAAGTGGATTTTATTCCTGATTTGTGTACAGGCCATCCGTATCGACTGCATCTGGTCTTAGCGCTTACCTTGGTGATCCCAGGGGGCCTCGGCCTACGCACTCATCGCAGGATTGGCGTTGCCCCAGTATGCGGCTCACCTTGACGGCAGCATGCGAGACTAGACATACACAGGTAACTAGGAAAAAGTATTGCTTAACCTCAGCGTTCAGCTGACTGGAGCATGAGTTACCACATGCTCCATTACAATTCTTAAAAATTGACTGTGCCCGAGAGCTGTTAAGCGAAATAACTTTATGTCGCTTCGTTGTCAGAGGGGATGGACAATCTGCCAGTCATAGCTTTCATCTCCAGCGTGCCGATTCCAGTCTTCTATGAATTCATCCCCCAAAACTGAAATATCCCATTCATAACAGCGAGTCGATACATTTGAATCAAACTGAAAGAACGTCTCAGGATGTTTTGGTGAAATTACTTCCTCTAGATATAGCATTAGCGCAAGTCGATAAATAAAAGCGCCTAGGTGCTGATCTCGGGGTGGTGTCGCAATAGCTTTCGAGAAGTCGCTAGCATCCTCCTTTCCGGCCCCGATCGATAAATTGAATATATAGCCCAGCCCCACATCTGGAAAAACATTCTGAGATGAATTTTTGTATTTTTCCGAAAAGTGTATTGATTTTGATGCTGCCATTGAGAAAGCATCAGCCACCAAGAATAGATCAACAGCCTGGCAGGGGTGCGCAGGGGTACTCAGCTCCCTGAGAGCATTTTCCAGCGCATGTAACTCATCAGTATTATCTTTTAGCGTTTTAAGACGCGGAGGTTTTCGCGGCCCTTGGAAATTGCTTGAGAGCGCTAAGACTCCGTAGATTATTTTGCCGAATAGAACCTCCCTCGGCTTGCCCTGCCGAGCGAATGGTCTCAACCTCGCAGCTGTATCCGCTATCTTTTTAAGATGCCTTTTTTCTAAGGTCAGCTTTACTTCAAATGCAGCCACAACATATTCGTGAGGTATATATTTTCCAGCAAGAGCAGAAGGGATGTCTTCGGTCAGGATCAAATCAATTTGCGGTGAATGACTACCATCTTCCAGAATTATCTGGCCGCCGATAGAAACTTCAATGTTCTTAGGGAGATATTTTCGCAAGAAGTCCGCAAACTCGGCTTCCCCTTCGCCTCCGGCAGTGCCAGGGTCTTGTTTGACGACGCTTTGAAGGTAATCGTAATGCACATGAAAATCACCCAAGGTTTTCTCAAGGGCAAGTTTTATCCGGACTATCTTGCTATAGCTTTTTGATGCTTTGAATTCTGCATCCAGATAGTGTTCCCATAGGTTTGATGATGACTCCTTTGTTGACAATGAACCAGAATCAATCTCTTGATGCTGCCCACGATCTTCGTTTTCATCCGTCATTTGTAGTCCTGGTTAAGCTCAGCGCGCTGTATCGTCACCGGATCATACAATTGACCTGTATATTGATCAAACACCATTATCTAAACGCAGGCGACCGATCAATCGAAACGTTCCAATTGATTGGTTTTCGCCAGGGAATCTATCCATTTGAGTTATGAGTTTTTGCGGCGGCATTACCCATCATGTACACCCTGCAGGTTCGAACTGCAGGGCGCTCTCTAGCCGCAGAAACGTTACTTCCACCAATACTCGATCTGCACACCAAAGTTAGACCCATGCCGATCGGTGCCAAAGGCGCCTGTGTCTGAAAGCGCGGATCCGGCTACCAGCTCCGATGCTGCAGCCTGATGCATGCGGTAGAGTGACATGTAAAACATGCGCGCGAGCAAACCCTCTACGAATGTCGCCCCAGAGAGATTCCCCATCAGCGTTCCAACGGCGCTGAACGAGGCCAGAGACACGAGCGTGCCATAGTCTCGGTATTTGAACGATTTGAGAGGTTTGCCTGACAGTTGTCGCTCCAGATTCTGGGCCAGAAGCTCGGCTTGTTGATGCGCAGCTTGCGCTCGGGGAGGTACGCGCTTGCCGTCACTACCCTCGACAGGGCAGGCTGCACAATCTCCGATGGCAAAAACGCTCTCATCTGAAACGGACTGCAGGGTAGGAAGCACTTCCAGCTGGTTGATTCGATTTGTCGTCAGGCCATCGAGCCGTCCCAGGAATGCAGGAGCCTTGATGCCTGCCGCCCAAATTGTCAGATCGACCTTCACGCGCTCATTGTCTCGGAGTACGACTTCGCACGGGGTGACTTCCTGAACAGCGGTTCTGACCAGCACTTCGACACCCAGCTTGACCAATTCTCTGTGAACCGCCTGACTGATGCGCTCAGGTAATGCAGGAAGGATGCGTTCACTGGCCTCCAGCAGATAAACCTTCGTAAGCGATCCATGAACCCCACCTACCGCAAGGTGAGGCCATCGTTTACTGTGGCGTTTCCGGTGAACAGTTCCACGGCAACAGTGCTTCGTAGTCCGCCGCCGACTGTGCATGCGACAGCCGCTCCAGTACGTGGCGCAGCCACGTATAGGGCTCTTGGCCGTTGATCTTGGCGGTCTCGACCAAGCTGTAGAGCTGAGCACTGGCGGCAGCCCCCTTGGGCGTGTCACTGAATAGCCAGGCTTTGCGGCCGATCACAAACGGCTTTATTGCGCGCTCTGCCGCGTTGTTGTCGATCGGCAAATACCCAGCCTCAACATAACGCTCCAGCCGACTCCAATTGCTCGCCAGGTAACTCACAGCCTTGCCGAGCACACTTTGCGGCGTTACATGCGGCTGCGTTTTGTCCAGCCAACTTTTCAACTGCCCCAGGATCGACAGGCTTTTCTCCTGCCGGCCAGTCAATCGCTGCTCATCACTGGCGTCCTTCAGTTCGCGCTCGATGCCATACAGCTTATTGATCAATGCCAGCGCCATATCCGCGCGTCCAGCTTTGCCCTTGGGCTGCACTTTCTGAGCTTCAACAAACTTGCGACGCGCATGCGCCATGCACGCCAATCGTTCGACACCCGGCTATAACGCCACGGCGTTGTAGCCGGCGTAATCGTCCGTCATCACATAGCCGCGATAACCTTCCAGTAGGCGCAAGGGCACCTCTTGCGCACGGCTGGAGGTGTAGTCGAACAGCACGACTTTTCGATCCGGTGGCCCACTGGCTTGCACCCACATCCAGGATTGGCTGGTCGGGTCTCGATCCGGTTCTTTAAGGACTTGGACGCGCGTTTCATCGCAATGGATGACCGGACTTTCCAGCAACTGGTCGCGCATCAGATTCAGCAGTGGTTGCAGGTGCTCACCGCACTGAATCACCCAGCGCGCCAAGGTTTGACGCGGAATATCGATACCGTGTCGGCTCAGCACCGTTTCGAAACGGTGCAGCGGTAAGCCATCGACATACTTGGTCGTCAGCAGCATCGCCAGCACGCTCGGGCTGGCCATGCTCTTCTCGATCAACTGTGCGGGTTTGTCAGCGGTGACCGGAGCGGTTTCACAACCACGGCAACCATAAAACTTTACGGATGTGTTTGATCACCCGGATCTGCATCGGCACGATATCCAGCTGCTCGCTGGGTTCTTCACCGATCACATGTTTGCGGCAACCGCAGGCACAGGTCTGCTCGTGTTCGGGCAGTTCGTGGATCACTTCGATGCGCGGCAGGTCAACCGACAATGGTTTGTGCTTGCCACGACGCGGTGTTGGCGCGACCACTTCTTCGTCGTCATCGTCCGGAGGTATCGACAGGCTTTCCGGCTCATTGAACAACGCGAGTTGCGGCGTGTTGGGCTCAACGGTTTGCTCGGATTTGCGACTGAACAGGCGGTCGCGCAGCAGCTTGACCTGCTCTTTGAGATCGACGATCTGGCCCTTATCGACCGTGCGCTCCATCAATAGCTGCGTAAGCATCTGCTTGAGCAGTACGGGGTCATCGGGAAGGTCTTCGGGCATGGAAATCATGCCCCGGATTATACCGAATCAGGCGACGAATCGCGGCGTCAAAACCTGATGGGGGCGATTGCGCCAGAGGTCGAAACCGTCGAGTAACCAGTTCAGTTCCTGGACGGTGAGGACAATCGCTTCGTCGGTGACGTCAGGTGATGTTTTGAATCGCTCGGATTCCAGGCGCTTGAGCCAAAGGCAGAAGCCGTTGCGCTCCCAGTACAAGATTTTCACACGGTTGCGCGGCTTGTTGAGAAATACGAAGAGCACCGGGTCGAACACGGCCACCTTGATATCCAACTCGACCAGCGCCGCCAAGCCATCAATGGATTTTCGGAAGTCGACGGGCTTGGGGTAGAGATAGACTTTTTCGACTTTGGCGTCGGGTCGCAGCATGGTCGGCGAGCTCCAGAAAGAAATCGGGAGCACAGCATCGGGGATCAGGTAAGCGCTTTGAATGTGGGGTTCATGGAGCGCTTACAAACCTTCAAAGTATCTGACGACGCTTTTCGAACGCCATAACCTTGGAGGAGGCGGGCTGCATGTTGAAGCTCAGCGCACAGTTCCACGCCTGTTGCCCCTGCACCAACCACTGCAATGTTCAATGGTGCGTCGCTGTTCGTAGCATGTGCATTCAGGTGATGATTGAGCAATGTCTGATGCAGCTTTTCGGCCTGGCGGCGACTGTCCAAGAACGCGCAGTGCTCGTAAACGCCAGGAGTACCGAAGTCATTGCTTTGGCTGCCAACGGACATCACCAGCGTGTCATAAGCAATCGTACGCTCGGGCTGATCTCCTTGCCGTTGGCATCGAGCATCCGCTCCAGGGTGATCATTTTGTTCTGACGATTCAGGGCCGACATCCGACCATACTGAAAACTGAAATGGTTCCAGCGGGCCTGTGCCACGTAGTTAAGCTCGTCGAGCCCCGTGTTGAGTGAGCCCGCTGCAACCTCATGAAAGAGCGGCTTCCAGATGTGGGTGAGGTTAGCGTCCACCAGCGTGATGTGCGCCCGCCCCGAACGCCCCAGCCGGTTGCCGAGGCGCGTTGCCAGCTCCAGGCCGCCTGCGCCGCCCCCTACGATGACTATATGCTGTTTCATGTTCGTTGCCATTGAGTGTTTGCGGCTAAGCATGCCGGCACATATGGCTAGCCGGAAATTGAGCATTCATTGAGGGTGGCTTCGAAAAATACGAAGGGTCGTAAGGATTGAAAAAAACGCTCAACAATTCAGAACCTGTAGATCCGCATGCGCAACGGTACGTGGATCGGTCGGCTCGCACTTGAGAAATGCGAGCCGAATTTTCAATCTGGGTAACCTTACTGAGGAGCCATCCTGAGATTCAGGAGCTGATGATAAATAGTGATTTTGCTACCATTTATAAATCGTGCTTCTTCGTAGTAGCGAGCTTGAGCTCTTGATGCTTTCAAATTCTTCACGCGCAGCCGCCCAGGGGGCACGTCATCAAAACCTTTATATCGCAGACCTTCTACATATGAAACGTAATCGGAACAAAGGCCTGCAAAATCATCACTGGACGTATAGGCGACAATGAAGACCGGGCTGACGCCTGGAGAATTATAATTAAAAATTTTATCCAGGTGATCCTTGATTACTGTTCTATCAATTCTCTGGCCGAGACGAAAAGCTTCAATGATCGAAATCAAATTTCCTTTACTGTCCTGAATCCACCCATCAGTTTCACCCACCCCATCTCCGGAAGCCGACCACCCCATACGAGACTGCTCATGGACAGTCCAACCGATGAATCTCATTTTCTGCCTTAGCAATGACACCATCCAGTCATTGATCATGTCTTCAATGTCTAGAAGAATGACTTTTTTAGACTCGGGTGAAGGCTTCTTCCGTAGCAGATTGGCATTTCTGATGAGCAATTCGGTGCCAACCTGTTCAATGATCTCTAGTAAATAGTCATCAATCGAATTGGTCGGCCCCATGAGGATCTGGCTTTGATCGAGCGCGCTCAGAGCTACAATTTCTAACCAACTGGATCTCAAATCTACGTACATTGACTCAATAGCCCGCATTGGCAATTGTACGATCTGGGGTTGTTGCTGCGGAACTGGCTCAAGCAAGGTGGACTGAATTCTGGCCAATTCACTGCGCGCAGTTTCAGAGCTGTCACCAAGCTTGGAAAGATGGCCCTGGATATAATCTATTGCTTCCTGCTGGCGACCAGATTTGCTCAGGTATTCTGATCGGACATCCGCAAACTGATAACTTCCGCGCTGGCGTTTAGTCGCCATGCTCCAGAATTGACTGAACTCTGACAAACGTGCTGTCATTAAGCATGCTTGAAGAACACTGTGGAGGTTTTCATCTGCAAATTCAACACGCCCCTTTAGCATGTGTGCTTCAAATGCGCCCATCCAAGCGTCTGAATACTGATCAAGCAGGGCGACTACCTCAGCTGGAGTAGGAGCGGAGAGCGCGCTTCTGAGCAAACCGGTAGCATTATGTAGAGACGGCGAACTCTTTACCAGTCGAGCAAATTGATCAATCGCTTTGCTTTTGTCTAGGGAGATATTGAGCGTAGCTATAAGATATTGCTTGTACTCATGAACCGATTTATTTACCTCTCGCTCATCAGCATCGGCTCGATACCGCAGGAGTAGCTCAAGCTTCTCAGGCGAAGAATAACTCTCATTCTCGAAAATTTCTTTTAAATCAATCTTTGCGAGCAGGTCGAGAGAGTGATTAGTATGAGTCTTATGGGCATCATTTCTTATGCTGGTCAAGAAAAATTTGGCAATGGAAATATGCCCATTGTTTGCAGCTCTAAGGGATAAGTCAAAGAACTCCGGAATCCAATATAGTTCTTCGGAGCTCAAATCTCTTGAGCTGATCAGCGTCGATACCTTGTCTTTGCGTTCTTGAAGGATGATCCTATCAAGAAGTATTAGCAGCGCACTCAACGGCACTAGTTGAATGGCAAGTAATTCGAGGAGACTGCCGTAAACCTCGTCAGAAAAATCGTTTGCCAGGTCGCAGATGGCTGGCCAAAGGTGGAGAGGGCTGTAGTCCGAATTGTCATTCACATAGTCTAACGCCCCAGAATATTTGTCGGGAGCGAATCCAAATCGCTCTATAACCGAACAGAGCTCCTCTGAAATTTCGCGCCTTATGGACTCATCCACAGAATCACTGTAAATATTTAAAAGCACTCTGAGATGCAGTCTTACGCCAGAATTAAATTTGCTCGCTTCTTTAGCTGGCGCATCTGCGTCACGGTCTTCCCATGCACTCAAAGCATTCAGCCATCGTCTGCGCTGAGGCTTTGACATGTGCGGCAGTAGTTTGCTCCAGTTCATCTCATCAAACGCAAGCGGATCATCGCCACTGTTTGCGTCGCCTAATCGTCGTCTCCGCAGCTCTTGCGAATAACTGTCGATCAAAATCTTGGTCAATTGAATAGGCAGTTGATTGTCAGTATTTTTGGGAATTTCTGCTATTTCAATCACCCAGAACAACAGAAGCCAATTACCCAGCGGTGCAGGCTTAGAGGGATTTTTATCGCGACCGAGCCGGTCGCGAACGAGTTCGCCAATAAGTGCAAGATGATCCTCAAATACATTATTTTTGTAACCATCATGAGTTAGATACCTTAGCTCGGTAACTGCGATCTTGATGCTTGGCAATCTTGTATCCGCAATGGATTGAGTGCGCGCATTCCGAGTGACCTCATACTCGACAAACCATGCAACCATCTCACAGATGGATTCAAGTGCGCTGGGCACATGGGAGTATTCAAATCCGTTTTCAAATCCATTGCAATACACTTCCAGGCCTTGTGTCCACACGAGATCCTGCCAGATCTGTTCGTAGTTGACTTTGCTTGAAATCCTGCGTGACGTTTTTGCGATAGTTCGATACAGGCTTATTAAGCCAATGTGACTTGTAGGCCTGAATGACAACAAAAAACACAGATAGCTCGGGTCAGACACGTACGAGAAGAAAGTTTTCAGAAGTTTTGGTGCGGTACGCGAGTATTCAATCAGCGCCTGGGTAAGCGGGAAGCTGTTTTCTATTGAGTAAGTATTGTGCTCGTTCTTAATGATAAGCTCGGCAAGATGATCTGTAGTGCGATCGCGATTATCATACCCGCCCCGTGCATTCTCTTTGAACCACTCTATGCGCTCAAGCAGCGTTGTCTTAGGTTTGCGAAGCATGTTGCTGATGATGCTTTGTAGAGGCTGCAATGTGAGCGTTTTGACGTAGACAGCTTCATTCGAGCTACTTGCATTATATTGCTGAGTCAGCGAATCTGCACTGTTGATGTTAAGAGCCATATCGGCTGCATAGCCCGGCCAGTCTTCAAGCAAGGTGAGGTCAGATTTAATGTATGAGAAAGCGCAACCAAGAAATTCATCAGCATCTACTCCGTGATCAAAGTCTATCTCAAACACATAAGGCCGTTCTGCCGCAAGGCGCATCCTGACTGCATATTCAGAAAAGGCTTCATCGAGATCCTGGCAGCTTTCTCGCAATAACTTCCAAAGACACGCTCCTACTCCAAAAATGTCATAATCTTCAATATTTAGCCGAAAGTAATCACCTTCTGGCGTAAGTCGGTCACCCAGCAAGATATGAAGAGTATCGTCGACAAGAGACTTAGGCAGCCGCAGGTGCGGTGACGATAGCTCCCCGCCGCGATGGCAGATCTCATAAAGGAATTGATGGGCATTTAACTCGCTGAGTAATTGCGTCGGCATGTCTTCAGAAATGCGCGCTGTTCTTTGCACATAAAGAGTGTCGTTTGGAAAACAAATCAGTCGAGCGTTTTCGAGAACATCAACCTTTACAGACTGTGAAAGATAGTATTCCTGTTCATCGCAGGTAGGCCAAGGCGCCCTATCTTCCATTAGCGCCTTTACGACATCTCTGGTCAGACGGGACGGATAGAGCTCCGACTTGTGAATCAGTGACGCAATGATTTCGTGCGTCTGCCCAGACGGAAGTGATGGTTTGTCAGGGTAATGATCCTGATAAAGGGAAAGTTTTTTCTCTAGATCTTTGATTAGCTCGTAGGCACTCATATCATTTCCATATTTTACAGGGCGCACCATCAAGCCGACGGCTGTGCCAAGCTTACTCAGACGCCGTTCTTAAGAGAACTGGCAGTACTCAAATTCGGTGCGTCAGCCTATGAAGTCGCGACGAGCCTTTCGCATGGGCTTCACATGGACAACGAACAGATGCCGCCGATCGACACTGTGCCCTTGACTCTGCGTGGCGCATAACGTGCGTCAGCATCGCTGTATCTGCTATGGGGAGGGGGGTTTGAGGTGCCGCTGTTCGGCTGGCGCGGGCCACAGGGCTCTGCTAGCTTTTTGCCACACCCATAAGCCCGGGAGCGGCCAAGATGCAGGTGCAGGTAGATATTCGTACGTGGCTTCTGAGACAAAGCGATTGGCTTCAGGAGGCCGCTGAGAGGTTGCTGAAAAAAACAGAGCTTGATGCAACGGATCTCGCAGCCCTGTGCGCCCTAATCAAGACCCCTGTGGGCCGCAAGCCTTCGGCGCATCGAACCTTTGAAGAGCTTAACCATCGCCACACCGTCCGGGATGAGTTAAGGCTTCTCAAGATCGGCGAGATCGCTGGCATCGAGAATCTTGAGCCTCGGAGGCCCCTGGAATTTGGCTCGCACAATCTCTCCGTCATCTATGGGCACAATGGCTCGGGCAAATCCAGCTACACCCGCATTCTGAAAAAGCTTTCAGGCAAGCCCCGTGCCGTCGACCTTAAAACAAACGTTTTCAAGGCTCCGCCCCCCGCCAGCAAGTGCCATGTCACCTCCCAGCTCAACGGACATGAAAGTGCCCATGAGTGGCATGTCGGCCAGCCTGTGATCGATGCACTTCGCAACATTGATATTTTTGACAGCGATGAAGCGAATCACTACCTCACCGCTGAAAGCGCAGCTACCTATATCCCTCCCGTGGTTGGGTTGTTCGAAAAACTCGCTGTAGTTGTCGAGCAGATCAGGGAATCGCTAGCAGCCGAGCAATCCAAACTGGTTACAGCCTTGCCTCAGATACCTGCCATTTACGACGGCACTCCCGCCAAGCGACTCTACGAAAGCTTGGCTACAGCAACTGCTGCCGTGTTGGATGAGGCTTTGACTTGGAAACCCGAGGATGAAAAGCAGTACCTTGCACTCACAGAGCGCCTGAAAGCTGAAGACCCGGCAGCCCTGGCGGTACAGAAGCGACGCACCAGAGCCGAGCTGCAAAAGCTCATCGGCGCCCTCGCTGAAGGGGGCAGGGCTTACTCGGATGAAAATCTTAAGGTGATCCGAGGGCTGCGGCAGTCCGCCCAGGAGAAGCGCCGAGCGGCACTTGAAGGCGCCAAGGTCAAGAACTCGGAACTGGACGGGGTAGGGCTTCCCACATGGAGCGCCATGTGGGAGGCGGCGCGCGCATTCTCAGCTACTCCTTATCCGCAGCATGCTTTTCCGGTCACACATGACGATGCCCGCTGCCCGCTGTGCCATCAGACACTCGATGAGAAGGCCCAAATTCGCCTTCAGGAGTTCGAAACTTTCGTACAGGGCAAGCTTGAGTCAGACGCCAAGGGCGCTGAGTTGCTCTA
This sequence comes from Pseudomonas urethralis, assembly GCF_021602465.1. NCBI lineage: Bacteria > Pseudomonadati > Pseudomonadota > Gammaproteobacteria > Pseudomonadales > Pseudomonadaceae > Pseudomonas > Pseudomonas urethralis. The sequence goes on along the minus strand of NZ_BQIJ01000004.1, from coordinate 5,243 downwards.
TAGCCAAGCCTTGGAGCGACTTGCGAAGATCCCCGCGGATCATGAAATTACAACCCAGTGCGAGGCGGCTGGTGTGAGCACTTTCGGATGGCCGGAACATCTCAAGGCGTTTTGGCAGCAGGCGACTCTAACCCGGACAGCCCTTTACGCTCACGAGACTGAGCAACAAGCTCAACCTGTCCTTGCGCAGACTGAAAACATCGCTGCGCTTACTGAGTACCAAGGGCAGCTGGGCGATGAAGCTGCGCAATACGAAGCGGATGCCGTTCAGTTCGATAGGGCGCTGGCCGGTAGGGAAAAGCTGGCGCTGGAGGCGCGCAAGTGGATTGCCCAGCAGGCACAAGCCGTGCGTGTGGAGGTCGAGCGGCTTAAGAAACACATGGAGTATGACGAGTGGAAGGCGCTGACCAGCTCACGCGCCATTTCAACCAAAGCAGCCGAGGTCACTCAGACCGTCGTGACAGAAGCCTATGTCGAGCGCTTCAACAGAGAGCTTCGAGCACTGGGCGCTCATCGAATCCAAGTTGAGCTGATCAAAACCAGGACGCGAAACGGCGTAGTGCTGCACCAGGTTCGTCTGCGCGGAGCTCAAGATGTGCGCACCCAGCCGCAAGGCGTGCTGAGTGAAGGAGAGCGCCGCATTATTGCTCTTGCGGCATTCCTGGCTGACGTGAGCGAGAAGCCTGGCGCAGCGCCCTTTATTTTCGATGACCCCATCTCATCGCTCGATCACGACTTCGAGTGGGCAGTTGCATGTCGGCTCGTGGCGCTGGCTCAGACGAGGCAGGTGATCGTCCTGACTCATCGGTTGTCGTTGTACGGCATACTCGAAGACCTGGCGCGCAAAGCCGGTGACGATTGGAAAGCAACGCATTACCGGGCTATGCGAATCGAGTCATACGCGGGAGCAGCTGGTCATCCGGCTGATCAGGATGTATGGAGCGCGCCCACCAAGAAGGCCAACAACATTTTACTCACCCGTCTGACTGAGGCGAGGAAAGCGGGAGAGGCTGGAGGCGCCGATGCCTACCGTGCGCTGGCTCAGGGTATCTGCAGTGAGTTCCGTAAGCTTGTGGAGCGATCGGTCGAGGAAGATCTGCTCAACAAGATAGTGCTCAGGCATCGACGCGGCATCCAGACGGATGGCCGGCTACGAGCGATTCAGGACATCAGTATGGAGGACTGCCGGTTGATCGATGAGATGATGACGAAATACAGCTGCTATGAGCACAGCCAGTCAACTGAAATACCCATGCTCATCCCTGAGGAACCTGAGCTTCGCAAGGATCTTGAAGCCCTCATCGCCTGGCGAGAGCAACTAACGAAGCGGCGCAACGCTGTGGCGTAGGACTTATTACTAGAGCGCCTTCTCTGATGAGAGCGCTAGTCGGCACCAGGGTGCTAGAAGGGCAGCTCGCACTGTCCTACCATCCTTGCTAGAGCGGGGCGCGACGCGGGGTTCGCAGCCGCGCGAGGTGATTTGGGTAAAGCGGGAGACAAGCTCGCGGCAGGCTCTAGCGTGCTCAAACCTGGAAGGCCGCCCTCACGCTCCAGGGTGAGAATTTCTTCGCCCAGCTTTGCAACCAGTAGTGATGCCGGCTCGCCCGTGTCCTCACTCACCGTCAAAGCAAGCAACGCTAGCGCTGTTAACTCAAGCCGCTCGCTCAGTTGCTCCAGTTTGTCCAAGGTTACACTGGATTTCCCGCCTTCAAGCTTCGAGAGGTATGTCCTGCTGGTCGTATCGGAAAAGTCACGTTGAGATATGTTTCGTTTGCTTCGTAGCGCTCGCAATACCACTGCAAATGACGACTTCAGTGTCATGAGGATTTCCTCTTATCGAACCTGTCACAGCGCACACCGCAGGGCGTTTCTTCAATCTGCGCTCCAGCGATGCTTTGGATTCCTTGAGGCTACACATCTTCGGCAAGGAAGGCGGGCATCGAACCGTCTTCGACGCTGACAGCAGCTCGGCAACTAACTGTTTAAACATACAGTTATTGTTTTTGACCTTCAAGGAAAACATGTGTACTCATCTCGCATCTGAGGCTCCCTACCTCTGACAAATCGTCTAAGCCGATTGTTAAGCACAAGCCCTCCTTGGGCTGCGCCGTGAAGCGCGTAAAAGCGGGTTTCAGGGGCTGATAGACGAAGTGGCCATGTGGTCTCATGTCACCACTGAGTTGCGGGAAAAAGAGGCTGAGATCACCAACATGAAGTCACAACCCCTAATCTAAACATCACGCTCTATTTCGCCAGCGTTGTAGGCCGCTAGGCCCCCGAAGGAGTTATTCGCCTCCACATACCTCAGCGCAGACTTCATGTCTTTCCAGCCGACGTAGCTCATGAGGCCTTTGATACCCCAGCCATTGGCAGATGCCCAACTAGCAAAGCCGCGGCGCATCGAGTGGCTGCTGTAGGCCCGGGCTGGAACGCCAGCCGCCTCCAGAATTCGCCTCAGCAGGGGGATGAGGCTGCTGGCTTTGAAGTCTTTCTCCGACAGGTTGCCCCACCGATCAAGCTTTCGAAAGACAGGGCCCTTGGTAATACCGGCAACTGTAATCCAGTTGATGTATGCCTCAACGGGGCACAGCTTCTTGAGGGCAGGGGTATGAAAGGTGGTGCCTTTGTGGGCGCGATCCGCCTTGGTGAACGGAAGATAGAAGGTGATTCCGATACCCGCTTCCGCCTGGGTATCTTCAACCTGCAGACGCACTAGCTCATCACTCCGAAAACCACGCCAGAATCCGACGAGCAGCAACGCGGTATCGCGCCGGCACCTCATCAATACCTGGTAGTCACCCGACTCGATGGCTTCTCCTGCTTTGCACTCTAGCCAGTCGATCGCTTTTTCCAGATGGCGAAGCTGAAGAGGAGCCGCTTGCTTCTGTTGCACGGGGTGCAGAACCCGGATGCCTTTGAGCATCTGGCGCACATGAGGCGTCTTGGTCGGATCGGGGAAGCCCTGGCTGACATGCCATTGTGCAAGTGCCGCGAGACGCTGGCGCAGGGTGCTGAGCGCCAGTGAGTCAGCAAACTCCGCAAGATACCGAACGATTCCCTCACCCGTTGCCGGCAGAAACCCTCCCCACGTCACCTCGAAGTGCTCGATGGCAGCTCGATAGCTCTTGCGGGTGTTTTCACGCGTGCCTGCCGTCAGATACCGCTGCGCCTTGTCCATCTGCCTTTGCCTGCCATTCGTACCGGTTCTGGAAGCGATTTTGGCTCATTTTCGAATCTAAGAACACATAATGCTCGATTATTTACTCTTAAAAATAGCGATTACAAAGACAGCAATTTGAAGTAACATGCTACGTAGATACATGACATGTACATCGGTACGAAATCGTTGGAGAAATCATGGCTCGCGGCGGCATCAATAAGGCACTCGTACAAAAGGCGCGCGCTGCACTCCTTGCTCGCGGTGTAAACCCAAGCATCGATGCCGTACGGATTGAGCTAGGGAATACTGGCTCCAAAACCACAATCTCCCGGTACCTGCAGGAGCTGGAAAAGACCGATGTCCGCCCCCTGGCCGACCCGAAGCGTTTGAGTGATGAGCTCACCGGGATGGTCGAACAACTCTTGAAACGCGTGCTTGAGGAGGGCAATGCTGCTTTGGCTCAGGAGAGGGCCTCCCATGAGCAAAGTGTGAAGGGGTTTAACCAGCACATTGAGGGGCTTGACGATGAGCTCAAGAAAGCCAAGCAAGAGGTCGCTAGCCGAGACACCGTTCTGACCAGCCAAGCAGAGGAGCTGCGAACGTCGCAGTCTTCACTGCAGACAGAGCTGACCCGCAACGCACGCATAAGCCAAAGTTGCTCCGACCTCGAATTGCGGGTGCAGGAAAAAGATGAGTTGGTGCGGTCGCTGGAAGAGAAACACGCCCATGCTCGTGACGCTATGGAGCACTATCGCGATGCGATCAAGGAGCAACGCGAGCAAGACCAACGTCGCCATGAGTCCCAGCTTCAACAGCTGCAACACGAGATGCTGCAGCTTCAGCAAACCCTCATGGTGCGCCAGGATGAGCTTACCCGACTCAATCGGGACAACGAGCGTCTACTCGCAGAGGCTCGTCAGCAGAATAAGGCTGCTCGCCACAATGAGGATGCGTTGAAACGCTTGGAGGGGGATCTGAGCCTGGCGAACCTGGCTGCTGCCCGGGCGGAGGGCGCCAAGGAAATGCTTCAGGAGCAGTTGGTACTGGCCAGGCAAGGGGCCGAGATTGCCAATGCTGAAACCGCCGAGCTAGCAGCAACCACTACTGAGCTCAGCAAACAGCTGAGCCAGGCGTTAGAAGACCTCAAGCTTTGCAAACAGGCTGAATCTGACAGAGGTAGCTCAGTAGCAGAGCCGTAATGGCCTGCCGATTTGTAGCAGTGGGTGGTTGCTGCAGCCCGCCCACAAGGGGCAGGTCGAGGAGTTGTTACTCGGGCAGCTCAGCATATAGCCGTATCCCAAGCTCGTTCAGCACCTGCAGGACGCTGGCGATTGCAACCGTACCTTTGCCCGTCTCGATGTCCCTGAGCAGCACATGACTCTTACCGAGCATATCTGCGAGATCGGTCTGGATGATTGCTTGCTGCTTTCGAACTTGTCGAACTGCAACACCCAGCTCTGTAGCGGAGCGCAGCTGCATCAAAGTGGTCATAGGGGCACACCTGTGCGAAAAACGAAATTATAGCTTCGTTTTTTCGCGACCAGGCATAGAAACTATGAAAATCTAAGCTATAGCTTAGTTTTCAGCCAGGTAACTTGTGAGGGCATGTCGACCGCTCGCTCCTCGTAGCAATGAAACAGATATTCGTTACGAGGCACTTACTTTCAGTCGCTCAGTTGGCTGGCGCTGCCCCGCCTTTATTGCCAAACCCGGGACGCACCTTCCCCATCAAAAAAAGCGCCCAGATCGATTTGTATTTGAAGCCAAAGTCAAAAGCAGCGGTAGCTGAAGCTACCGAAACCCCCGATTTCCCCCGATGCCTGAGCCGCTGAGAGGCGGCGATAGCCTGGCAGATTTCGTTCAGACTGAAGAAAACGCAGGGAAGAGAAGGTGCATTGCCATCCAATTCGAGCAGGGAAAAATGGGGGAGCGGAGATCCCGCTTTTTTTTGGCTCTCTGTATGGACCGGACACATCACTGACACGTGTGCGGAGACATGGTTGACACATTATCGTCCCCTAGCGACATCGTTGAAATTGTATTTCCCAATTCTATGGTGGCCGAAGTAGACCTCGAATTGATC